>JANQQN010000153.1 GCA_028289325.1 Myxococcota bacterium
CCACGAAGTACGGGCCGTCAGACACCGGCGCCGGGCCCGCGGCGACATCCACCGTTCGGCATCCGCCCGGATCCACGAACGACACCTGCTCCTGACCCAGCGGCACATCGAGGCTCCAAGGAACCGAGAGCGGACTCTCGATCGTCGCGTCGGATGATGCGTACAAAGAGACATCCACGTTCGACGCCGTCTGCGTCCCTTGGTTGCACACCGTCACCGAAGCGGTGAACGGACCGTTCGCGCTCGGCGGCAGGTTCACCTGCGTCACCAAGAGATCCGGAGCTGAGCCAAAGCCGAAAGGACCGAACGACTGCATATTGTTGCTCTCGATGAGCTCGTCGACGGCCGCACTCGGAAAGTCGACGACGGCACCCAAGTAGTAACCGGCGCCGGATACGACGTTCGGCGGTGGCGACACACCGGCCACCAGAGCGACCTGACACGCCCCGGGCTGAAGACCGGGCACCGGTGCCCCGCCGGCCAGGAAGTCCGCGCCGTTCGGCGCGGTGTCGATCGCTTCGTCAGCGGACGCGAACAGCGACACGTCGGTATCGCCCGAAGGCACGGTGCCCTGGTTGCACACTGTCACCGAGACCTCGAATGGATTACTGGCCGCGGCTGGGGCGTCGATCGAGGCGACCACCAGATCCGAGCCTGGCCCGAATCCGGTGAGCGCGAAGGCCGCCGAGTTGTTGTCCTCGAAGATCTCGGCGATGCTGCCCGGTTCGTCGATGACCGCACCGACGTAATAAGCGCCCGGCCCTGGTGGCGCGAACGCGGAGACATCGACGGTCTGGCATCCGCTCCCCGGCACGAACGACGCCGACGCGTTTCCGATCGGCAGGTCAGGACTACCCGGGACCTGAGTCACCGATTCGATGATCTGATCCGTTGAGGCGTACAGGGTGACGTCCACCCCTGACGCGGACGCATTGCCTTGGTTGCACACCGTGACGGAAGCCGTGAACGGACCGTTCGCGCTCGGGGGCGCGGTCACCGCGTCCACGAACAGATCCACGCCGGACTGAAACGCGGTCACCCCTGCCGATCCGACGTTGTCCAGTTCGTCGAGCTCCAAAACGGCATTGAAGGGGTCCACGATGACCCCCACCGTGAAAAGTCCCGGGCCCGGGGAGAACGCAGAGATCGTCACCGAGGCGCACTGTCCCGGCCCCAGGTCGGGCACCAACGCATTGCCGACGGACGGATCGTTGACGCTCACCACGGCGTCCGTCGACGTCACGACCCAGATATCGATGCTCGGAGCAAAGGCGTCACCCAAGTTGCAGACATCGGCCCGCGCCATAAAAGAGTCGTATGGCCCCACGACCTGCGGCACATCGATGCCGCTTATCGACCAGTTCGGGCCCATCAATTGGGCGTGCGCTGGCGACGTCGCCGTAAGCGCCAAGGCCATCGACGCCATCGCGATCCACCGCGAGTCCTTCGAGATCATCTCCCCCTCCACTGCACGATTCATGTTGTTTGGTCGTCCCCGAAGTCGGGGGGCCGAACACTAGGCAGGAAGCGATCGCACGCAAACCTTCCGATGTGACACTGGCGTGAGTTCGGATCGAAGCGATCCGATGAGACCAATCGTCTCAGTCAGCGAGACCAAAAGGCTCATCGCTGTTCACGCGAAGATGAGTACGGATATTTATGAAGAGAAGGTTCGCTACAGCGATGCTGGCGCTAGATCGGCTGCACCGTGGTGCAGGCCGCCCAACTGTACCCCGGCCCGAATCCCAATTCGATTCGACCAGCGGTCCAAGATAACCGCCGTCGACGCAATCAATCCTGCGCCTAATCTCGCTCGGTGATCTCGTAGCTCATCGATCAGGTGATCGCGTGGTCCAGCGATCTCGGGATCCGGTGATCTCGTGGTCCGGTAACTTCGTAGTCTAGGCGATCGCACAGACTAGACGGCCTTAAATCGCTCCGCAGGCTCCGCTCTAGCTCCCCTGTCTCCCGCGTTCTTCTGCGAAGAACTCCTGAGACAGGTGACTAGACGTCTTTGCGATCCACCTCGGTTCTGGGACCGTCGGGGGCGTCGACGGTCTCCGGTCCGTCGTCGGCCTCCGACGGCGGCGCGATCCCCTGTTGCTCAGTCTCTCGACTCGTTTTCTCCCGAGCGAGCCTCTCCGACGCTTCGACCGTCTTGGGCTCTGGGTCGACTTCCGGCTTGCTTGCCTCACGCTCCCCCCGAATAGCATCTTCAGCCGCCTTGGCCCCCTTCTCGATCGTCGCCTCGTTGAGGAGGGTGAGCAGGGGGGTCAGCCCTTCGACGTCGACCAGTCGAAAGATCTCGACGTCACGCTTCGCCTTGTCGCTCCATCCGGCGATGTCCAACGCCCGCTGGGCTTTGGACAGCAGGCCGTGGTTGCGGATCGGCGCTCCCTCGAACTTCGCGGACATCTCGCTGTTCGTCTCCAGCGCCGACTCTTCGTACCCCGAACGATAGCGATTGAGATCGGTGAAGCTGCGTCGCTCCTCCTCCTTGCCGAACTCTTCGAACTCCTTCTCGGTCAGCACCCGGACTAGATCGACATCGTCGAATACGCCCGCGAGCTGATTCATCGCGAGCGCCTTGAGCTCTTCTTCCTTGTTGTCGTCGCAGCTGTAGAGATTGGGAATCACAAAATAGGATGCGCCGCCGTGGTGAACGAAGTGACGCCGCACCCACTCGAGATTGGCGCCGGGAGCCCGGGCCACGGCCGTCGATATCGCGGCCGCAAGCTGCCGGACAACGGCCCCCGACGGAAGCCGGAGCTTCGACACCGGCGCTTGCAGCCCATCGGGTCGGCTCGCGGGCACCAACGGAGGGTTGAGCGCGGTCAGAACGAATAGACCAAGGTCGATGCCCAACGTAGCGAGCAACGCGATCAGGTCGCGGCCGGTGATCGGGATACCGCTGGAGGTCGACGTTCCCGGATCCTGGCCCCCGGACAAAACATACGCGATGGCCGCGCGTCCGTAGGAACCCAGGTTCTCCCACAGGCTCTTGACCGCGTTCGCGACTCCGGCTGGGCCCTCGGTAAACGCCGCTTCGCGCAGGTTGATGACCGCCGGACGCTCGGCCTGGTCGGCCGCTTGGCGCAGGCGTTTGGCGAGGGTGGGATCGTAGCACGAGAACCCCCGCCGTCCCGGCGGCACATCGACGGTGTCCGCCAGCGCCCGCATCTCCGTTGCCGTTGACTTGCCGAACGCGTTCGACCGGGCCGCGATGGCCTTGGCCGTGGATCGAATGTTGCGCGCCCGCCGCTCGAAGCTCTGTTGGCGCTCCTGAACGGTCGTCCCGCGCAGTTCGTCGGCCATGCTTTCCAGCTTTTCGACGTCGACCTGCACCGGCTTGATCCAGCTGTCGACGATCCCGTTTCGCAGATTCGCGATCGAGTCCCGGACCCCACGGCGGGCGTTGTACAGCGGACCTCGGCCCGCGGCGGAGCGGCGACCGCAGCTCCCGCCGGACTTCGCTTCTCGGTCCATCTGCCCGTCGGACCACGCGACGACACCGTCGAGCTGCCCCTTCACTGCGTCGAGGCGAGCCGCGATGACCGTCGCCGCGTCTCGTGCGTCGTCTTGAAGGTTGGCCATGCTCGTCCGGGTCGCCTCCTCCCCCGCGATCAGGCTCCACCAAAAGCCGTAGCCGAACCCGACCGACCACAGGGCCAAGAACAGATACAAGGGAAAGGTGATGGCGCGGGTGATCAGACTCTGGCGGGCGCGAAACGACTCGCGCAGGGCCAGCCACATCAGGAACGTCAGCGCGATGACCACCGCCACCACCAGGCCCCCCGTTGAAAACGAAAGCCCGCCCGGCAGGCCCCGTTCGGTCACCGACGCCGTATTGGAGAAGCCCACGATGAAGTCGTGCATCCCGCTCCACGTCGCGTACCCGGACAGCGCGAGCAGCATCAGCGACGCCATTCCGATCGCCGCGTTACGGCCAAAAAAATAGTCTTGAACGCCGCCGAGGCGATTCCGCAGCAGGTTCCCGGTTTCCGACATGCGAGCTCCCTTTCACGCGCCGACCCACCGAGGTCCCTGCGCCGATGCTCGCTTAGCTTAAATCGAAGTCCATGTCCCGGTACAGGTCGGCCCCCGCCGCGAGCCATTCGCGTTGCTCTGGTGTATCGGGGACCGATCGCCCTCTCGCCCCTTCGATTCGGCGAAACGCGGCTTCCGCGTCCGAGGGGGCCGAAGACGGCGATCGCAACAGGATCGCGGCCGCCATCAGCGACGCTCGGCCGATCCCTTGCCGACAGTGGACGAGCACTCGGCCGCCTTGGGCCGTCCGCCGGCTCATCCGAGCCGCCGCTCGCCAAAAGTCGACGGCCGACGGCGGGACCTCGCGGTCGCGGACCGGCACCGCCACAAACTCCAGCCCTGCGGCTCGGCACAGCGACGCTTCAGCCAGCAGGTCGAGCTCACCCAACTCCTCGCTGGTCAGCAAGCACACGACGACCTCGATCCCCGCCCGCCGCCAGCTCGCGACCTCCTCCTCGAGCCAGTCGCCGCCTCGAGGCCGCGCGGAGACCGCCAGCGAAGGGGTGACCCAGTAGATGTCGCTGATCATGGACCCACTGTAGACGAATCCCGACCGGACACAATCTTCACATCGTATCGAAACCACTTCGGGTCTGTCGGCGGCGGGACTCGCAATATGAATTGACGTTTTCTTCAGGCGACCCGGGTCTGTAGTCACCGAGGCCAAACGATCACCGATTGACGCAACCCCTCGCGCGGGTGTTCGATAATCTCGGTGCGAACGGTCGGGGTGCGTCTTTCGAGCACTGTATTCGAAGGGCGAGCATCGTGGGGGGCGAACCATGTCAGGCATCAGTGACAGCGGCGACAATAGTGACCTTCAGCGGATCCGCGAGGTGAACCAGGCCGACCAGCGCCGGCGGATCGACGAGCAGAAACGTCTCCACCAGGCCCGGGTCGAGCGGTCTTTCAAAGATGTCATGGCCGAACGAGACCGGGAGCGGTCGGCCCAGCAGGCACAGCGCCAGTCCAACGCCCAACAGGCGTCGAACGCGCCTAAAGACGCCGCCGGCCGGCGCCTTCTGGCCCAGGTTCGGGCCCAAGGCCACGAGAACCACGCGCAGCTTGCCAAGAAAGCCGCGCTTTCTAGGTCGATGGCCGGCGCGATGGTGAAAGGGCGGGTCCAGGGCCATCGAGCCGACGCGCTGGCGTCGGAGTCCCGCAGCGAGCAGATCTTGACCCAGGGCGCCGAAGAGCTCGAATACGTACGGGAGAAAACCCGAGAAGAAGAGAGCGCCGATCTGCGCTCGTCCGAGGAAAAACAGGCCGAGGTCGCGCGTGAAGCGCGCGGCCACGACGGTCCCGTTCAGCGCGACGGCCATCGTCGGCGAGACCAGCGGCAGCGTTCGGGGCCCGAAGACGGGGGGACAAAAGCGGAGGCCGCAAACCTCAATGATGGCCCTGCCCCCGCACACAAGGTCCACGTCCCGCCCGCCCTCATCCAACAGCTCGTCCAAGCGGTATTCAAAGCCGTCGGCCCCGATGGCCGAACCCAGATGCACATCCACCTGCGAGGCGGCCCCCTCGACGGCGTCAAACTCGAGGTTCGGGCCGAGAACGGTCAGGTCGAATGCACCTTCCACGGCTGCAACCGACAGATGGGGGGCCTGGTGAAGGCCGGACGCCAGTCGCTGGCCGAAGGGCTCGAAAAGCGTGGGCTCAAGCTGACCGGACTGACCGTGGCCTGACGGGGCGGATGACCAGGCCCGTCGTCCAGCGCCACCAGGACTCGGGTTTACCTGCTGACCATCGTCGAGTTGCGGCTGATGGGCGCGGGCGCGTTTGGGTGTGGAGCGACCGTCCCGACCGTCTTTAGCTGTACTTCTTGAGCTCCAGCTTGGCGACCATCCTCCGGTGAACCCAAAGGAGTCGTTCGCGAGCCCCAGGCGATAGACCCACATGCCCGAAAGGTGGCTGCCCACACGCGGGTGTACGGGTTCCGATGCGGGCGTCGTCGCAGACGATGTTCAGAACTGCGCACCGCGCGCGCTCGGACCCGACGGCGAGATATGGTCAAGTTTTGTATCTGTGCAATCTGCCTTGCAACGTATCCGTCCGTCGTTCTTCAGATGCGTCATCGTGGCGGTGCGTAACCCGCATCCTTTCGTCTGACGGGTGCGATGTCGGACGGGTAAAGGATCGACTCAATAGCGTTGGTGCGCCGGTCGTCGACACGGAGCTTCGTACGCGCCCCAACTACGTGCCACGAGCCACGTTGAAACACGTCCCGGACGCAATCGGCCCCGGGAGACTACGTAATCCGCGCCGCGTCCTACAACCAAACTGGCTATTCGGTCACGACCGGCGCTCGAATGGAGGTTGGCTCTCACCCAGCGAAGAGACCGACAGCCGTTTCTGATGCGCACCCACCCGTCGCAACTTTGATCTTAACGGCTGCCCCGACCGCTATCGACGCCGGTACTCGCGCGGGCTGATGCGGGTGGGGAGAAACTACCTAGTATCAAACACTCATGCCGACGAAGATGCTGGGGATAATTACTGAGCATCGAATACTATATTGCAGACGAATTCACTGATGTTACGACTCGAACCGTCCCTGTGGTCAGGATTGACGAGGTATGGGCAATATGTGAAATGCCCACCCTTGACGCGTCCAACGACGCACAATCGATGGCAACGGCAAAGAAAATTAGTCCACAAGGCGTCTTACTCATTGGTATCGGCGCTCGGTTCATCAGAGACGAGGCCGGTCAACTGTGGATCGAAAGCCAAACAATCAGCGGTCTGAAGGCGTGGGCCATGCACTTCGAGCGACTGATCGTCTTTTCGATCTGCGACGAAGGCCCGCCGCGACCTGGTTGGCTCAACGCGGCGGAGGAAGGCGTTGAACCCCCTCGGTTCGAACTGATTCAGATTCCGGACACCTATCGGATGCGATCGATTCTTCTCGGGCGCAAGGCGGTCGAAGAGAAGTTATCGTCCGCCATTGGCGCGGCCGACTATCGCGTGTTTTCGTATGGTGGTGCTCTTGGCTGTCCTGGCGAGCTGGCAAGCAGTATCGCGCGACGTCACGGCCATCGGTACGCCATCTGGCTCGACCGCGTTGAGTCGCACGTCGTGAGAGAGTCGGCCGGTGATTCTCTCAAATCGAAAGCCAAGGCACTCGTCCAATCGAGCATAATCTCGTTTTACGAGAAGAATGCCGTCCGGAAAGCAGACCTCTCCATGCTGCACGGTCAGACCGTCTACGACTACTTCCGAAAGACGGCTCGAAACGCAGTCATCGTTGAGAACGTTCACTATACGGCAGAGGACCGGATAACGTCGCCCGCGCTCCAAGACAAGCTCAACGGATGCCAGCACGGTCCTCTACGCATCATCTACGTAGGGCGGGCAGCTCCGATGAAGGGGGGCGCCCAGTGGATCGAAACCCTGGGGATGCTGAAAAGTAAGGGCGTTGACTTCTTTGCTGAATGGTTCGGCGACGGCCCTGACCTCGACACGCTCAAACGGATGGCCGCCCAGAAGCGCCTATCAGACAGCGAACTCGTCTTCCATGGCTTCGTTTCGAAACGGGAAGTCATCAAAAAGGCGTATCAGCAAGCCCACATCCAGATGTTCTGTCATCTTTCGAATGAGTCGCCGAGAAACCTCATTGAGAGTCTACATGCCGCGACGCCGTTGGTAGGATACGACGACCCGTTCTCGCGGGGATTAGTCAATGAAAGAGGCGCTGGCGTCCTGGTTCCGCGTAGGCAACCGGTGAAGTTGGCCGATGCCGTCGAAGCCCTCGCGTCGGATCGGGCCCGCCTCGAAGATCTAATTCGAAGAGCCTCCGCGTCGGCGTCTCATCTCACCCGAGACGCAGTGTTCGAGGAGCGCAGTAGGATGGTCAAAGAGCACTTCCGCGCCTAACCGGCCATCTCCGCATTCTGACGGTCGCCGGTCGCAAACGCGTAGCGCATCGCAATCGAGCACATCAACCGACCGGCATCAGCGCCACGTCGATCAGCTCCCCCGCCGCCGCCCGGCAGTCCGCCCTGAATCAGATCGCCAAGGCGTTGACATCGCTTCCTACAAACGCGCCCCCTAAGGGACGGCATCCTGCACCGGGTCGATGAGCTCGATGCGCCTCCACACGCCGGTGCGGAAGCGGATGAACAGCACGACCGCGAGCAGCCCCAGGTAGATCACCAGCCAGGCCACCGCGACCCCGATCCCCATGTCGAGCACCCGAACCGTGACGTAGCTGCCGGGAACGAACAGCAGCCAACCGATCGCCAGGCGGGCGATGAGGGTGAAGTCGGTGTCGCCCGCGGCGCGCAGGGCCTCGGCGAGGGTGGTCGCCGCCGCGTCGCACAGCTGCCAGCTGGCCGAACACATGACCACGAAGGCGCCGGTCGCCAAAAGCTCGTCGGCGCCCGGCCCGCGCTCGCTGACGAACAGCGAGAAGATCGTCCGCGGAAGAGCCAAGTAGACCACCGACACGATGGTCATCCATACGCCGGTGACGGCGAAGGTTCGGCGGACGACGCCGGGTACGGCGTCGAGATCCTTGGCCCCGATGCGTTGGCCGACCAGAATCGCGCCGGCGCTGGTGAGACCGAAGGCGGGCATGAACGAGACGGAGTTCAGCTCCATCGCGGTCATGAATGCGGCCAGGGTCGTGGTACCGAGGTCCGCGACGATGACGTTGACGAACAGAATGAACGCCATGAACTCGAAGAACCAGTTGAACCCGGCCGGCAGGCCGAACCGCACCATTCGGCGAAGTTCGGTCGCGTAGAGGGTCGGCACCACCGTGCCCAGGCGTCGTCCGTCACGGACGAACAGGCCGAGCATGATGCCAAACCCGAGAACCGCGGACATGGCGCTGCCGACCGCGGCGCCGGTGATCCCGAGGGCGGGCATCCCCAACAGGCCGAAGATCAGCACCGCGTTGAATCCTACGTTGGCCACCATCATCAGCAGCGACACCCGCATGGGCAGTTGGGTGTTGCCGAGCCCGCCGTAATAGTTTGACAGGGCCTCGAAGCCGACCACCGCACCACCCCCGAGGAGTCGAAACGACATGTACGCGGTCAGACTGGTGAGGACGGCGGGCTCGAAAGATCCTGCGCGCTGGAGGACAGCGCCCAAGAACGGCAACATGGCGAGGATCACGACTTGGGTCACCGCGGCGACGGCGAGGCCGTAGAAGCCGTACCGCCGCGCCCCGACGGGGTCGCCGCGACCGTACAGCTGCGAAGAGAAGCTGGAGACGATGAAGCAGATTCCCATCGGCAAGATGAGCAGCACCAGCGTGTTGAGCGCCCCGGTGGTCGACGCGGCGAGCGCGGTCTCCCCCAGACGCGCGACCATCAGCGCATCGCACAGGCCGATGACCGCTTGGCTCGACCGGGACACGACGATCGGCCACGCCAGGCGCAGCAGGCTTCGAGTATCGACGGCATTCATGAACGACCTCCGATCGACGCGACGATCGATCTCGATGATGTATCGCGAAGGACGGGCTTCGGGTCACGGTTCTTGGCGAGCGGTCGAGAAAATCATGACCACTCGATTGTTCCGAAGCTTCCGTCCCCAAAAACGCGTCGGCCCGCGACTCGAAGATCGGTCACGCCTTCGCGGTCTGCGCCCACGCCAAGAATCCGCCGGCCAGGGCCGGGGCGGTGTCCTTCATCACCAGGAAGCTCAACTCGCGAACCAGCGGGTAAAGGTCGGCGGCGAGAACGTCGAGCGGCCCCACTGGGCAGTCAGCGACGGGCTCATCACGACGACGGCGCCGGCAGGAGCGACGACGGCGCCGTCGGATGAGACACATCGACGGGCATCGGCCGCGCCAGGTGATAGGCGTCGGTAAACGTTCGAAACGACTCCCGGGAGAACACGATGGGGCTGGTCAAGATCGGCAGGGCCTCCTGCAGGATGTCTTCCGGGCCGGAGTCGGCGGGCTCCAGTCCTCGGATGATGGGGCCGGCGCCCGTCGCGTCGGGGACATGTAGCATCAGTCGCTCGACGAAATGAAGCGAGATCTGACGGCGACTGCTGGCGATGTCGGTCTCGATGGCTTCTCTCGCCGCCCGAATCGCTTGATTGACGGTCCGGAACGACTCCTCGGAGATCTCCTCATCGTCGAGAGCGACGCCGGCGTCGTTGAACAGCTGGTCGAGGATCACCAGCCGCCCCTGGGCGTCGACGAGCAGATAGATGCAGTTCAGGACGTGATCGACCGTGGTCTTGGCGCTCACCCGCTCCACCGCCTCCAACGTCGCGGCTGGGACCCCGGGCGACACCCCGAACCGACGCTCCATTTCGTCGGACAGCGCCTGTACCCGGTCTTCGAGGGACGCGTCACGGTGGGCGACGTGAAGGTGATAGGGGGACATGCCGGCCACCTGGGTCGGCTTCATGAGGCGGGTCGCCCGATTGACGAGCCGGTCCGCGAAGTCTTTGCGGGCCGATAGGAACCACTGACGGATGGCCCGACGAACCGCCTCCAGGCCGCTGGCGAGGATGCCAATGATGCCGAGAACGAATCCGAGACCGTCACCGTTGGAGTTCAGCCACGCGAACCAAGAAAGGCGAGGGTCGTAGTAGACGGCGACCTCGGGATGAAGCGGCAGACCAGCATCCTTGAGCGCTGCCTTGGAATTGAGCGTGGAAGCCCCCAAAAAGAAGCCGTCGAGCGCGTCGGAAGCCGCGGTGGCCGTGCGTGCGAGTGCCGGACCTCTTTCGTTGAGGATCTGCGCGATGTCCCGCACGAGCCACCCCGGAAACTGCTCGTCTTTGCGACCGAGCAGAAACCGACGGACGGCGACGGTGTCGAGGTCTTGGACCGGTTCCGGCACCGACGGACCTTCAGCCCGGCGGATGCGGTAGGTGCCGGCGTAGATCTGGCCGTAGGTGAGCGCACGATTGGTGAGCCGCAGCGACCTGGTGTTGCTGAGGGCCGCCAGTCGCCAGCCCCGATTGAGGGCCCGTTGGATGTCTGCGTTGCCCTCGGCCCGCACCTTGAAGATCAGACTGAACCGTTCCCGCTCGTCGCACGGCGGTATGGCGCCCCGCAGATCTTTGAAGACAAAGTCCCGCGCGGGGTGAAGACCGTAGTGTTCGACGACCCGGAGAAAGGTTCGGTACTGGCCTCCGGACGGGCCGCCCTCCTCATAGGGAACGTAGACGGGGGCGCGAATCCCTCGCTCGACAAGGGTGGAAAATACCGTTTGCGCGCTCATCGCGACGTCCGGGCTGCGCCCAGGAGGCGCGAAGCCACACGCGAGAAGCTGAACCTTGTCGATGAACAGGACCGCGATGAGTCCACCGTCGCGGGGTCCGGACATCGCGGGGCCCGGCGCGGCCGGCCCCCACCCCGCCGTCCGGCTCAGCCAATCTTCGAGCGAAACGTCCGCCTGTGCGGTGGCCAGGTGAACCTTCCCCTCCCGCAGCAGGCGCAGATTCTCTTCCGTGCCCCGGGTCGGGAGAATCGTTACCCGTACGTTCCGGCTCTTGCGCTCGATCAGGGTCTTGACCGCCGACAGCATCTTGAAGCTCTCGCCGTCGCGGCCCCCGGCCGCGGCCAGGATCTCGATCCGGCCGCACGACTGCTGCGCCAAGACGCTGATCGACCACGCCAACAGGACCATGCTGACGATGACCACCCGCCACGGCGCCGCGTCGAACAACCGCTGGAGGCGGAAGATACTGGTCGAGCGGGTGCTTCGCGGCGGTCGATCGCGGCGAGCGTCGTTCTCGTCCATCGGTCTGCTCATCCTGCACGTCTTCTCGGATCGTTGAACCGGGGCTGAGTGACGCGAGCGCGACCATCGACTCTGTCGATCCCCCCGGTCGAAAGGCCGGGCCCAGGCCTCGCCTGGCAGCCCACGGCACCCGATCAAGTACGATATACCGCATGAGCTCGCCCGCCACGCTCGTCGAGGAACTGAAGTCCAAAGGGCTGGTCCGCAGTTCTCAGGTCGAGTCGGCCCTCCGATCCGTGGAGCGCCACCGGTTCCTCCCCGAGCTGTCCGTCGAACAAGCGTACCGAGATGAGGCCGTGCCCATCAAATGGGCCAACGGCGTCCCGATCAGCGGGGCCTCGGCGCCCGCAGTGGTCGCGCTGATGCTCGAACAGCTCGACCTGAAGCCCGGCCACCGAGTGCTCGAGGTCGGGGCCGGCACGGGCTACAACGCGGCCCTCCTGGCGACGCTCGTCGGTCCGACCGGCGAAGTGATCACCGTCGATATCGACGAGGACGCCGTCGCGCACGCCCGCCAGTGCCTCGCCGCCACCGGCTACGACGGGGTGACGGTCGTTCACGCCGACGGTGGATTCGGATTCCCGCCGGGGGCGCCATACGACCGGATCGTGCTGACCGTCGGCGCGCCCGACGTGGTCCCGGCGTGGCGGGACCAGCTGAAACCGGACGGACGCCTTGAGCTTCCGCTGTGGCTGCGGGGCTTCGAGGCCCTCGTCACCCTCGAACCGAGCGGTGACACCCTTCGTGGCCGAGGGCTGACCCCGGTGGGCTTTCAGCGGCTCCGAGGCCACTTCGCGGGATCCGAGGGGGCGGTGATCATCGATCCATCGACGGAGACCATGCTCGTCGGCCACCGGCGGGACCACATCGACCGCAAGGCCGTGGCCGAGTGGCTCCGGGGCCCCGGGGATCCACAGCCGATCGATACCGACCCCATCCCGACCGCGGCGCCGGCGGCGGCCTGGTTGGCGATGGCCGACGACCGCTTCGTGGCATTGGCCTGCGGACGCCCCGGCGCCGCGCAGGCGGGCTGGTTGCCGTTCGGGCGCCACCGAGTCGCGCTCGGTATGACCGATGGCGACGGCCTTGCGTTCCTCGTGGGATCGACCGAAGCCGCACAGGAGCCCAGCGTTCACATTCAGGGGTATGGCGCGAGCGACGATCTGAGCGCGAGCCTGCGGGCGCACCTCGCCGACTGGGATGCCGCCGGCCGACCGACCCTCGACGAGTATGGCGTCGTCGTACACGCGGGGAAGGTCAACGCGCCAACATCGACCGGCTCCGACGTTCGGATCGATGGCCCCCACAGCGTGATCGTCGTCTCTCGGCGGTAGCCGAGGGTCAGGGCCGCCCCCGCGGCGCATGCAGAGGAATTCATGAAGACGTTCGTCAGGAACCCCAACACCGGCATCTATCCCGCCACCGAAGACTGCGTGCACGCGCTGGAGGTCCTAAACGTCGACCGGATGCTGTACATCAGCGCCACGATGGGTCTCGAACCGGCTTAAGACACCAGCCACTTATCCAAGTGGCGCGCATTTGCGCTCACCAGCGCGCCACTTGTCCTGAACGACGCGGATGATGGGCGGCCGGAAGCTGGCACGGCGCGTGCTGATGCGTCCGCCTGGATGGTGAGAGTGAATCCAGCGGCGCGCCTGCCTTCGTCCGAGCGAGCTCGCGGCGAGTGGAATCGGCGGCGCGTGTCCCGCGTATCGGACCTTTCGCAGTCCGCTGTCTTCTGGGTTCGACTCCCAGACTCTCAGTGAGAGTTAGCCAAATGGTAAGGCAATCAGACTTTTAATCTGACGACGCAAATTGTGATGATAGTTCACACCTAGCATCGAGCAACGAGCAACGAGCAACCCGCGGCGGAGGACGGCATCTTGGTGTTCTTCGGAGCGCCCGCCTGGCGCTGCCCGCGGCGTCCCATCGACGGCCGAGGCTCATCGCGTGAGACCGAAGCTCGCGCCCAGCGCGGGTGGGTAGACCGGCTCGTCCGGCGAGCTCGCGCGGTGACCCTCGGTGGTCAAGGACGCCCCGCGGCGTCGGCCGGGATGCCCTCCCCCGCCGCACCCTATCGAAGGAGACCCGTCATGAAAGTGATCATCCCCGAAACACATCGCGGTCTTCTGTACCGCAACGGCCGGCTCGACGAGTGGCTGGAGCCAGGAAAGCACGTCCGCCTCGCGTGGCTCGACCAGCTGCGGGTCGAACTGCTCGACCTCGCCCAGCCGGTGTCGACGTTCCGTCCCGAGCTGGCCCGAGTCGCGCCCGGCGCGCTGTGGACCGAGCTGGTGGTGAACGCGGACGAGGTGGCGGTGATCAAGGTGGATGGCCGACCGACCGCGTTCCTCCGACCCGAGCGCTACATGCTGTGGCAGATCCGCGCCGACGTGACCGCCGATGTGTACGGCCTGCGAGAGCTCCGACCCTCGATCCCCGAGGATGCGTGGGCCCTGCTGCCGAACGACCTGGTGACCGTGGTGACCGTCACTCGGTACGAGCGCCTGCTCGTGTACGAGGATGGTCGCCTCGCCGCGCAGCTGACCGAGGGCCGCTGCCTGCTGTCGACGCTGAATCGCGACCTGCGACTGGTCCGGGTCGATACCCGGGAGCAGGAGCGCGCGATCACCGGCCAGGAGGTCATGACCGCGGACAAGGTCTCGCTGCGTATGAACGTGATCCTGAAGTACCGAACCACCGATGCGGTCCGGACCGTGGAAGAGGTCACCAGCCTCCCCGACGCGCTGTACTCGGAGGCCCAGATGACCGTGCGCCGTACGGTGGCCGGGCTCCGGCTCGACCAGCTCCTCGAGAACCGCAAGGCGATCGGGGAAGGCATGCGGGCCGAGGTCGCCGACCGCGCCGCGGGCTGGGGGGTCGAGATCCTCGCCGTCGACGTGAAGGACGTGGTCCTTCCCGGCGAGATGAAGGTTCTCCTGAATCGGGTGATCGAGGCCGAAAAGCAAGCCGCGGCGCAGGTTATCTTGCGGCGGGAAGAGACGGCCGCGACCCGTTCGCAGGCCAACACCGCCAAGATGCTGGAAGCCAACCCGGTCCTGCTGCGGCTCAAAGAGATGGAGGCGCTCAAGGAGATCGCCCAGTCGCTCGACCAGGTGACCCTGGTCGCCGGCACCGGCGACCTCATGGAGCGGCTCGTCACCCGGGCCGTGCCGACGAAGCGCTGACCGACGACGTGCGGTTCGCCGCCTGAAAGGCGGACCGCACGTCGAGCGGTACCTTCAGCCCTTCAAGATGCTCGTACAGGGTGGCCAGATAGATGCCGAGGGGCAGAAAGTCCGAATGCAGCCGGATCCCGTGTTCCTTGCAGTGCATAAAAACTTCATGGAACGAGGATATGAAGTGCTCGACGGAGAAGGTCACTGCGGTCTGGTCTCCCTCTCCAAAGTGACGCTGAAACAGGGGCGCGGCCGTGGCCAACCCCAGTGCCTGGAGTCCGCCGTTCATCTCCGCTTCGTCGTCCAGATAGAAGCCGGCGTAAAGCCGACGAATGGCCGCCTGAAAGGAGCTAGCCCACACGACGTGGCCCGGCCCCGCCCACCACTCGACGGGATCACCGCCCCTGAATCTCGCCGCACTCAGGTCCAGTAAGGTCGGCGAATCGGTCAGCAGCTGGTGAAAGTAGATCCGGAGCACGGCTTCCCCGCGCCGTCTTCGGTCGGCTTCGGACAGCGGCGCTGCGGGGGGCGGGCGACCATCCTCGGGCCCCTCCAGCACGACCTGCATACGCTCGCCGATGGCCGCCAACGCCTGCTGCCGTCGGCGGACAGATTCGGCAAAGCCCTGATCGTCCCGGTAGTTGGCGTACAGCCCCCGAGCGCGCCCCAGCATGCCCAACGGGGACACCACATCGAAGAACGCGGGGGATACGAACCCCAAGAAACGCTTGAAACCCGTCGCTCGAATCAGCCTCAGCAGCATCTCGATCCTCTCCCGCCCGACCCGCAGGTCGCCCCGCTGACTCCCTGTTAGGGGGTGGAGGGGCCGGCGTCGAGGGGTCCGACTTGCACGGCGGAACCCTGGGCGGTACGACCACTTAGCGTGGTAGCGCGACCGCCACCCGTCCCTCCGGCCTCAGGACCGGTTTCGGTAGTGGACGCCGCTCGATACACGCGGCAGTCGCGCACGTACGAGCCGGACGACCCGGATCTGCGCGATAAGCGGGTTCGCCCGTTTCGGCTCGCGGAGCTGGAGCGGATTCCGCGCGAGCACCGAGACATCCACCGAGCGCTGACCCGGGCCCTGCCGGAGGCAGTGTTCGAACCCGGATTCCTGACGAAGGTCCGCCAGCGGCTTCAGCAGTATACGGAGATGGACATCGACCTGTGGCATCACACGGTCCGGATTGTTCGCCGTACGCAGCTGCGGGCGACGATCCCCGGCACGACCTGCCTGGTGGTGATCGGCCTCCCTCCGCTGAGCGACAAGGTATTGCTCGAAGTCGACCTCCGGTTCGTCTACCGCGCCGTCGACCGGCTCCTGGGCAGCCACGGGGTGGCGGTCGACATCCACCGGCCCCTCACGGAGATCGAGCAGGGCGTGTTCTCTTTCCTGCTTCTCAAGGTTCTCCACTTGTTTCACGAGGAAATGTCTTTCCCCGAGCAGGTGGCGGTGCGGCTCGAAGACATCCGCAACGACCTGAAGACGGTCGCGGACATCGTTCGCCACGACGACTACTGGCTCGTCGCGGCATGGAAGATGAACTTCGACCTCGACGTGGGATACGTCCGAGCGGTGGTCCCCACATCGCTGGTCCGACGGCTCGTGCCCGAGCAGATCCCTCGAGATTCTGCGCTAGCACGCCGAATGCAGGCGCATCTGAGCCGCAGGATGGGCCGACTGGCCGGCGTGGATGTCGACTGCCCGATCGAGGTCGGACACATCGAGCTGTCTCGGAACGACCTTCGGGCCCTCGATCCCGGAGACATCGTCCTGTTCGACCACTGCGAGCTGCAGCTGCAGGACGGCGAGCCCGCGGGACCCGCGCGGATGACCATCGGCCTGGGGCGCAACGTGATCGTTCACGGTATCGTCGACGGCCAAGGGGATGGGCCCGATCGCAAGCTAGCCTTCCAAATTCAAAGCATGGAGAATCGCAAGGTTCCCGGGACCCACGACCCCCACGTCGTCCACGGCGAACCGAGCCACCCTGAGGACGTCATGGCGGAGTACGAAGCGCCCGGTTACGGCGAAAACGACGACGGCGATCTGACCGCGGACGATGTCCGCGACGAAGAGGATGGCCTCGACGACGAGAGCGAAGGCGACGACGAGCAGTACTACGACGAGTACCCAGATGAGCCTTACGACGGGGGCCGAAGCGGCTACCCCGAGCAGGAGTACGCCGACCCGAACGCCGCGGCGGGATCCGCGGACGAGGTCCGGATCGATGACCCGAGCGAGGCCGTCGATGCCGAAGCGCTGCTCAGCGAGGTGCCGGTGAACGTGGTGGTCGAACTCGGGCGAGTGCAGCTGACCGCCGACGAGGTCATCCGCCTCGGCACCGGCCACATCATCGAGCTCGGTCGGTCACCGGCCGAGCCTGTCGACCTGGTGGTCAACGGGCGGCTCCTCGCCAAGGGGGAGCTGGTGGAGATCGAGGGGGCCCTCGGCGTCAAGATCCTGAGTTTGGTGAAGGATCCGAGCGCATGAGACGGGCCGCGATGGGGCTCGCCCTCGTTACCCTGCTCGCGGTCCCCGGCTTCGCGCAGGTCCCCGACCCGGCGCCCGCGCCAGCCTCGCCCCCGATGACCGCGACGACGGCAGCGACCCCGAATCCCGACCCCGAACCCGAAGGCCCAACGGCGGGGCAGGACCCCGCGACGACCGCGGAAGCGGTCCGACTCCAGGCGGAGGCGGCCCGCTTGGAGCGGGTGGCCGCCGAGCAAGACGCGTCGGGGGGCGGGGCCGCCGAACCTACCGACAGCCTGTGGCCGACGTTCATCCGGACCGTGATCATGCTGTCCGCGGTATGCCTGCTCGCGTACCTGCTCCTCGGGAAGCTGATGCCGAGACTGATGAACATCGAGCCGCCGACCGCGCCCCGGAGGCTGTTGAAGGTCGTCGATCGCCTGGCGATCGATCAGAAACGGTCGGTGATGATCCTGCAGCTGGGCGACGACTACTTCCTCGTCGGCGCGGCCGAGCAGAACATTACGCTGATGTCGAAGCTCGACGCCGAACAGATCGAGCGGCTCGTCGCCGAGAGCGGTCCCAGCAACCCGGGTCTCGCTCGGCTGGGCGATCTGTTCGTTCGGCGGCATGCGAAAGGGAGCTGACATGGTCACTGTACGCCTTGCTCATTGGCCCGCGTGGCTCGGCGCCGCGCCTCAGCGCCCGCCTCGCCGCGAGCGCCGGCGCCGCGCGAAGGTCGAGCGCCGGTCGCACGCGGTCCGTCGCAGCCTGGGCCCACCCGCGGGCCTTCGCCGCCCCGCCCCCTCGCGACGGAATCCAGCGCCGGTCCGTGACCCGTCGACGCGCCCAGGGTCGACGCAACGGGTCCCCCCCGAACCCCCACCTTGCCCTGGCCACCACCGAACCTTGGGGCGCCGGCCCCGCTGGGCCAGCGCGCTGATGATGGCGGCGGCGGTCTCGGTCGGGGTCGCCACCTTCGCCGCGCCCAACGACGCGGAGGCGCAAAACCGAAGCAA
>JANQQN010000183.1 GCA_028289325.1 Myxococcota bacterium
GCTGAAGTTGACCACCCCTTCGGCGGTGAGCAGGACCGCCCCCCCGCCGGCGCCCGGCGGCGCGATGTCGTCGTCTTCGTCGCTGATCCGACCGACCCCAAATCCGCCCGGGCAGCCGCCGCGAATCGACGACGGTGCGCTCACCGCGATCGGCTGCCCGCCGGGCGTGGCGCCGATGATGGTTGCGCCACCCATCCCACCGACCGAGCCGAAGCTGCCGCCGGCGCCGCCCGAGCCGCCGGCCCCGCCGGCGTTGGCCTCCCGGCCCCATGTCGATGGCGGGACGGAGCAGAACGCTTCGCCTCCGGCGCCGACCTCCAGATCGTCGCCGGCTCGCCGGCTGCTGACGTCGATGGTGCCGGAGATCGATGTGTTCGTCGTGGCCAGGATCAGGGACGGCCCGCCGACCGCGCGGAGGGTGACGCCGGCCGAGATCCGCAAGGCGGCGGCGAGGATAACCCGTGCGCTGCCGGAACCTTGGGCCACCAGGGCGGTGGTTACGGGGACATCGTCGCCCATGGGGTCGGTCAGGATACCGGTGTCGGTATCGACGACATACGTGCCCGACCGAGTGAGATCCAGGGCTGGGCCGAGCGGGCCCAGGCCACACACATCAAAGAACGGCGCGGCCCAGTTGGTGCACGCGGGAAGCCCGGCGTCGGGGGCCGGTCCGGCATCGGGGACCGGTCCCGCGTCGATGAATCCAGCGTCGGGGGTCGGTCCGGCGTCGGCGATAAGCCCCGCATCGGCGCCAGCCCCCCCGTCCGGACCCGGCACCCGTCCGGCGTCGTTGATGGATGCGTCGGGCTGGCCTCCGGCATCGTTGACGGCGTCGGGGCCACTATCCGCGGCCGTCGGCCCCGCGTCGGGGGTGAGGTCGCCGGCATCGGGGGAGGCTTCGTTCCTCATCCCGGCGCTCGGGTCGAACGTGCACCCGGCGAGCACGCAGAGAGAGATGAGCATAAATCCCCGCCTCACGGCGCGGAACGTAGCACGGGCGGCGCAATCAGGGTCACCGATGGGAGGATGGATGATTGGAGCATCCGTTCAGGTACGGCCGGCCGCAGGAGGAATTGCGCCGAGTTTCCGCGTATAAGCGCAGCGTGGCTGTTCGCCCCCAGCGAGACAACGACGGCTGGGAGGCGCGGCTGGGCTCTGCCGCCCAGACCGACGTGCGGCTTCGGCCCCCGGCCGGCGGTCGTCTCCACCGTTTGTCCGAGGAGCCGCGGTGACCGAGCGCCGATTCGACATCGACTTCGTCTACGCTCGGTTGCGGCAGTCGGGCCTCGGCCTGTTTGTGGGTGACACCCAGGCCGGTCTCGTCTTCGACGAGGCGGGGCTCGAAGTCCTGGGCGGCGCCGTCTCCGCCGCTTCCACCGGCGACGTGACGCCGTGGCTGCGAACACGGGTCCATCCCGCGGATCTGACCGCGATCGACTCGCTCCTCGGGGCGACGGCGGCGGTCACCACCCGGTTTCGAGTCTTGGCCGCAGGCGACCAGTACCGCTGGGTCGAGGCCACGGCCACGCTCGAGGAGAGTGGACTGGTGGGCACCGTGCGGCGGGTGGACGAGCTGGAGGCGACCAAGCAGGCCCTCGAGCAGGCGGTGGCGGAGCTGGAGCGCTTTGCGTTCGTGGTCTCTCATGACCTCAAGGCGCCGCTGAGAGGGCTGCGTCTCGCCGTCGGGTGGCTGCGGGATGAGCTGGGGGACCACGTTAGCGACAGCGCACGGGAGAACATGGCGTTTATCGAAACGCGGTCCCAGCGGCTGACGAACCTGGTGAATGGCGTCCTCGAGTACTCTCGACTGGGTCGGGCGTCGCCGACCTGTGTCCCGGTCGACCCTCACGCGGTTGCGCTGGAGACGATCGAAGACATCGCGGGGGGCCCGACCCTAGCCGTTCGCTTCTGCGGCGCCTTTGCACGCGTGCTGTGCGATCCGATCCAGCTCAAGCAGGTCTTTCAGAACCTCTTCGACAACGCCATCAAGTACGCGGGCGCCCGGGAGCTTCGGCTGAAGGTATCGGCGACGGCGTCCGGCGGGATGCTCCACATCGCCGTTGAAGACAACGGGGTCGGCATTCCCCTCGAGCACCGCGCGCGCGTATTGCAGCCCTTCGCTCGCCTCGACCATCACGATGATAACGCGTCGACGGGGATGGGCCTGTCGTTTTGCCAGCGCATCGTCGAGAACTGGGGCGGTCGGATCGCGGTGGAGGAAGCGACCGGCGGAGGGACCAAGGTCGTCTTCTCCGTCAAGGAAGCGACGTGAGCCGGGAGCGGCCGGCGTGGCGTCAAACCGCGATCTCGGGGGCCGGCCGCTGGGCCACGGTCTGAAAGAAGTCGACGATCTTGACCAGCATCCGCTGCAGCTCATCGAACTCCAGCGGCTTGGTGATGCAAAACCGGGCGCCCAGCGCCAGCGCTTCCCGCACCAGCTTTGGCTGCTCGGAGGAGGTCATGAGACAGATGGATACGCTGGCGGCGATGCCTTGGTCTCGACACTTTCGGAGGAGCTCGGTTCCGTCCAGTTGCACCATCCGCTGGTCGAGCAGTACCAGGTCTGGCCACGGCCATCGGTCGCGATCGTCGTAGGGCGGGCGGCCAGAAAGGTAGTCGAGCAGCGGTGGTCCGTCCTCGAGGCGCGTGAGCTGCACGGTCTCCGACAGGACGGAATCATGCTTCAAGAGCCGCGCGACCAGCTCGAGATAAACATCGTCGTCGTCGACAAGGAGGAGCTGAAATCTAGACGTCTTCACGGAGTAGGCCCTTAACGATGTTGGGGAGGACTTCACCGACGATCGAATCTTTGGAGATGGTCGCGTCGACGGTCAACGCTTCGAGGGCCTCGCCTTCGAGGCCTTGGGTGTGACCGCTGAAGACGACGATCGGGGTGTGGGCGTTGAAACCTTGTCGGGCCGTGGGAATGACGCCGAGACCGTGACCATCGGGTAGGGACAGGTCCAAGAGAATGAGGGCGAAACGCTGCTCTTCGAGGCGGTGCTCGGCTTCGCGTTTGGTCTTCACCCACTCGATGGTCCGGTCGTGGAGAATCCGGCGCACGTGCTTCGCGTCGACGTCGTCGTCCTCGACCAGCAACACGGGGCCGTTGGCCGGCGCTTTGGGGCTGTCAGGCGGCAGATCCGCGAGCGGGAGCTCGAGGGTGAAGCGGCACCCTTCATTCAGCGCGCTGTCCAGCTTGACCACTCCCCCGGCGCGGGAAGCGAGGCGGCGCACGGCGACGAGCCCGACCCCCGTGCCGGGGGTCGATTCAGGGTTGAGGCGGCGGAACATCTCGAAGACCCGCTCGTGATTTTGGGGGGCGATGCCTTGCCCGTTGTCGGCGACCACGATCCGCAGCCGGTGGTCCACGACATGACAGAGGACGTCGATTCGAGGCTCGGGACCCGACGTTCCGTGGACGAACGCGTTCTCGACCAGGTTGATGATCACCCCGGTGACCGAGGCCTTGGGCAGCATGAGCTGGCGTCGGTCGCACGAGTATTGCAGCCGGACGGCCGACGACTCGGCCCGGGCCACGAAGGGGACCATGACCTCGTCGAGCCACGGCTGCAGATCGATTGGCTCGGGGGTCGTCCTCACCTGGTGGAGCTGCGCGATGTTGGTCAAGTCCCGCAGCAGCGCGCGCAGCTGCTCGAGCGAGCCGACGGCGCGGGCCAGCAGATGGCGGCCGTCGTCCAGCTCGCCGGCGTCGAAGCTGCGCTCAGCGAGCTTCAGCATGCCGTCGAGGCCGAGGACCGGCCGCTTCATGTCGTGAGCGACGATCGACAGGAGATCTTCGAGCTGGGTGGTCTGGGAGAGGAGCTTCTCATTGCTGGTGGAGAGCTGCTCGGCCATCATCCGGGCCGCGGCCTCCGCGTTCTTGATCTGGGTGACGTCGGTGAACGTGAACAGCGCGCCCTCGGCGGTTCCGGCCGCCTGGCGGTAGGGGGCGACCAGCATGACGTGCCACGAGCCCCGCCGGTCGCGGACCTCACGCTCCACGGCCTGCTCCGACGCCAGGGCGGCTTCGACCTCCTCGACGAAGTCGACATCGAGATGGTGGCGGAAAGCGGCGATCGGACGGCCGATGTCGGTCTCCTTGAGGGGGATGAGCTTGGTCATCAACGGGGTGAACCGCCGAATGTTGAGCTCCGCATCGAGGTACAACGAAGCGACCGAGATGCTCCGCAGCAGGTTGTCGAGGTCGGCGGTGGCGACCTCCAGCTCCGCGTTCTTCTTCTGGTACTCCGTGTTGACGGTGTACAGCTCCTGATTCGCGGACTTCAGCTCTTCGTTGGTCGACTGCAGCTCCTCGTTGGAGGCCAACAGCTCTTCGTTGGTCGACTGCTGCTCCTGATTGCTCGACTGGAGCTCTTCGATGGTCGCCTGCAGGCTCTCCTTGGTCTGGCGGAGCTCGTGGCGGAGGCCGGCGAGCTGGCGCTCCGCCGTCGGGCCGACGGTTTCCACCGCTGCCTCTTCGGGGGGCGACGGACACAAGCGGATGGCGAGCAGCGTCATGCTGGTCTCGGTCAGACCATCGTTGCCGAGGGCCACCGTCGCCAGCTCGTACCAGCGCTCGTCGAAGCCGGGGACCACGAGCCGTTGACCCGCCGGCGCTTCCGTCTGGGCCAGCGGCTGGCGCAGGGCGAGCAGGGCCGAAAACAGGGCGCTGGGCAGGATCTTGTCGAGGTCATCGGTCGGCCGGCCCTTGGGAAAACGAAAGATGCCCAACGGGTCGGTGATGACCTCCTTGAGCCGGTGGTCGCGATCGATGAGGGCCGCGCTTCGATTCTCGAGCTCGAAGGTGCGCTCCAGGATGCTGCGCAGAAGCGTCAGCTGCCCCCAGCCTTGAGTGTCGGCCGCGGGCGGCACGTCGCGCAGCTGGGCGATCCGGGCCCGGACCGGCGGCTCGGTCAGGGCCTCCGGGCCCCACGTGGTCTTTGGGGGCGGACCCCGGCGGGTGTAGATGCGCGCCTTTTCGTCCAGCGAGGGCAGCGAAGCCTCCAAGGGATGGGCGGTCTCGCAGTCGCCGAGGACGAGGATGCCGGTGTCCGGCCGAAGGGCTTGGTAGAGGGCGTGAAGGACCCGCCGCTGCCCCTCGGGCTGAAGATAGATAAGGAGGTTACGACAGCTGATGAGGTCCATGCGGCCGAACGGCGGATCGATGACCACGTTATGGCGAGCGAAGATGATCCGCTGCCGGAGCTTGGGGGTCACGATGAAGTGTTGGCCGCTCTGGACGAAGTACTTGGCCAGCAACGGACTCGGGATCGGCGCCACTTCGCCGATCCCGTATCGGCCCTGCGAGGCGTGCTCGAGGCCACGATCGTCGATGTCGGTAGCGAACACTCTCAGCTCGCGCTCGATACCTCTCGCCTCCATGCCTTCGAGGATCAGCATCGCCAACGAGTAGGCCTCCTGGCCCGTAGCGCAGGCGGGAACCCAGACCCGAATCGATTCTTGTTTCGCGCTGGCGAGCAGCGCCGGCACCACGCTCGTCTCGATCGCATCGAACACCGGCCGGTCCCGAAAGAAGCTGGTGACGCTGATGAGAAGGTCTTGGCGCAATCGCTTGAGCTCGTCGGGCTCGGATCGGAGTCGCTCGAGATAAGCGTCGAGCGACGGAACGTCGAGGAGATCGAGTCGCCGCTGAACCCGGCGCTGGAGCATTTGGGGCCGCAGGTACTTGAGTTCCGCTCCTCCTTCCTGGAACAGCATCGCCTGCACCAGGCTCAGGTCGTTGATCCGCGGCCCGGTCGCTTCGCCGGCCGGGGGTTGACCTCGCCGGACGAAGCCGACCAGCGTTCGCGCGAGATCCGCGATGGGCGCGGACTCGTCGGCCGACCCGGTCTGCAGGGCGCTGAGGGGCATCCCGTCGAACTTCGCTTCGTGAGGGCTTTGGACGAGGACCACGCCTTCTTGCTCTTTGATGGCCCGGGTTCCCTGCGCACCGTCGCTGCCGGTGCCGGACAGGATAAGGGCGATCGCCCGCTCCGCCATGTCTTGGGCCGCGGATTGAAAAAACAGGTCGACGGGCAGGTGGAGGGCGTGGCCGGGGGTCCGATCCTGGAGCTGAAGACGAAGCCGGCGGTCGGCGAGGATCATGTTCTTGCCGGGAGGGATGATGTAGACGTGGTCGGGTTCCAGCCGTTCGTCGTCGTCGGCCGACTTTACGGTCATCGTCGTATGCTTGCTGAGCAGCTCGGGCATCAGGCTCTTGAAGTCCGGTGACAGGTGGAGGACCACCACGAACGGGATCCCGAGATTGGGGGGCAGGCGGGTGAACAGCTCGGTGAGCGCCTCCAGCCCCCCCGCCGACGCGCCGATGCACACGACATGCGGAAAGCTCGGATCGGCAGATGAGATCGCTTCCGACAAGACTGAGCGAACCCTACACCGCCCCTGTAGACGACGAAACCTTATCGGGGGCCCTAGTCGCCCGTTTTCGGTGTTTGCGCCCGTTTTTGTCGTCTAGGCCCGTTGGCCACGGGCCCGGCGCTACTTACACCAGCGGGTATAATTGCTCGCCTTGTAGGTCGAGCTTTTATAGGCGTGATAAGCGGCGAGTCCGACCGATTGCGAAAAGCGAGGCTTTTCGTACTTCTTCTTGCAGCTCGTTCGGTGCGCGTTGAGCCGGATGAGGTGCGCGATCTCGTGGGCGATGGTGGCCACGTAATTCACCTGCCCATCGAAGAAGTTGTTGGTGCACAGCTGGATGGTCTTCTGTTTGAAGACGGGGACCACTTTCCCCATCAACACGCTGCCGTCTTTGTTCTTCTTGCACTTCCTCTTGTCGTTCTTGCAGACGAACTTGAGGTTCTTATCCAACTTCTTGACGAACTTCTTACGCGACCCCCCCGGCCAGTCCTTGAGCCCGTTCTTCCCCATCTTCCGGTCGACCTTGCTCATGTTGTTCTTGAGCCACGACAAGGCGTCCTTGATGTTGCGCTCGTCGGTCTTACTGCAGTTCTTGTATTTGATCTTGGCCGCGAAGGCGGGGGTCGAGACGGTCGCCGCAGCGAGCACGGCTCCCAAGAGGGCGGTACGAAAGATCGGGTTGTTCGTCATATCTGGAATATGTGAGGCTCCAGTTCACGGTGTGACGGCGGTCCGGTTCACGATCCGAAATACGATGGCGTGAACGTGATTGTAATCATGTCGAGTCAGGACAGCAGTTGGCCCGCGATCTTGGCGGCGAGCTTTCCGTCGATCTGGCCGGCGTAGCGCTCTTTCACCGCCTTCATCAGCATGCCCATCTGCTTCTTCTCGGTGACTCCTAGCTCCGCGGCCAGTCGCTTCATTGCGGCCTGGGCTTCGTCGGCGGTCAGCGGCTGGGGAAGGAACCGCTGAATGATCGCGATCTCCGCTCGCTCCTTGTTGGCGAGCTCGGCGCGACCGCCCTGGTCGTACTGCTCCGCCGACTCATTGCGGGTCTTGACCGCCTTGAGCAGGACGGCGATCTCGTCCGCTTCGTCGAGCGCTTTGCCTTTTTGGATCTCCGCCTGGCCGAGTTCGCTCTTGAGCATTCGCAACGTGTCGCGGGCGACGACGTCTTTGGTCTTCATCGCCGCTTTGATGTCCTCGGTGATCTTGTCAGCCAACGCCATGCTCGAAGTCTAGCAGGGGACGAGCCGGCTCACAGTCCAATTTCACAAACGCCGACGTGCCAACGGGATTGACCGGCCCTCGGTGGGGAACGGCTGGTATTCTGCCGCCATGGTGCGTCCTGAAGAACGACGGGCAAGACGCGCGGTAGCGCGGCGCGCCCTTCGGTCATGCTGGACGGTTTCAGGGGGAGTTAGTCCCCTCCCGG
>JANQQN010000184.1 GCA_028289325.1 Myxococcota bacterium
GAAAACGGACCGTACGCCGCAACGTTCGCTCAGCGGCGGTGGTGACCATCATTGCCCTAGGGGGGAGTGCTTGTGCGGACGACAGCGCACCACCGAACAATCTCTCCGTCGGCGCGATCACCATCGTCACGCCGACCCCCCGCATCGCCCACCCCCTCGCTCTCACGGTGTCGCTCACCGCGGACCGAGATCAGGCGAACGTCAGCCTGTCGCTGTTCGCCATCGACAGGACCGACGACCCCAACGTCGACGTAAGGCAGGTGCCCATCGATACCGTCGTGGTCGAAAACGTCGCGGCCGGCACTCAAGACTACGCACTGGAGGTCGTCATTCCCGCCAGCGTCGAGTCGGAAGGGGACTACTACATCGGCGTGGACGTCGACCCGCTTGAAGAGATTCCTGAGCTCGACGAAGAGGACAACCTGGCTTCGGTCGAAGTCGTTCTCGCCGACTCCAACCTACCTAACATCATCCTCACCGAACTCGCTCTCGACCGCACCGCCCTCATCGTGCGCACTGACGAGTATGAAGACCAGGTCGACCCCGCACAAGGCGATGTCTACAACGCCGACGCGGGCGGGGTGATCACCATCGGGGCCGATGGCCTCAAATTGGACGAGACCGTGGATATCGAGGCTTTTGCCATCTTGAGGATCTCACGTTCCGACACCGAGACGACTCACGACGTCCCGCTCTACCTATGGCATTCGGCGCTGCAGCGCTACACGTACGCGTACGGCATCGATCCCGACACCGGTCTTGGGACCGCCACCGAATGGCTGCCGATGGGGACCTTCACCCCTCGCCTGTCCGAGATCGAAGGCGAGACGGCGGCGCTGGATGACGTGGTTCGCAACACCGAGCACATGGATTTCTATATCCCCGGCCGCCTCGGTGACGTGCTCGAAGAGCAGCTACGGTATCCGCCCTGTACGCGTGACTGTTCCCTCGGCTTCGATCCGCCGAGGATCCCTCCCCCCGACCTCACCGAAAAGGCCATCGCCGACCTCAAGGCCTTCCTGTTCGAGCTGCCGTTCAGCGGGATTCGCGGGGACGAAAGCGCGGGCATCGCCGTCCTCGATTTCGAGGTTTGCGTGCAAGTGCGGGCGACCGATTCGACCGTCGTCGACAGCGAGACGGCCGACAACGAAACCTGCCGCGAAATCGGCGTCTTCTTGCCGCCGCTGCCTCCTGGTACACCTCTGTATGATACGGGCGGCTACGTACCGAGTAGCGACGGTCGGCCGATCGAGCCTCAAGCGTCAGCCAATGGCTTCGCGACCAAGAGTGGCAACGGTAACTTCGCGTTCAACCTTGATTTCAACGCGGGAGCGACCGCGGACTATCGTGGCTACATCGAAGAAGCGACGGCCGGGGTCCCCGTGACGCTATTTGGCGCGTCGTTTGACTTCATGAGGATGAGCGTACGCGCCCAGTTGGTGCCCGACTACCTGGGAAAGCCCGAGTCCGAGCAATCCGGCTTTTCCTACGACATCGTCTTTTTGAACCAGGTCATCGACTCGATGCCGCCGACGATCACCGCCGTCGAAACGTCCACAACTCTCTATTCAAAGGCGGTCGAAGTAGAGAAACAGCTGTTCGTCGGCCCCGTGCCCGTCGTCGTGGGCGCTTCGGCCGGCGGGAGCTTCGGCATTCACTTCAGCTTTGGCTTCAACGACGACGAACCACCGATCTTCGGCGACAAAGAAGAACTTCTGCGCCTGGGAAGCACCATCGAACCATTCGCGACCATCGAAGCCCAGGCGTTTGCCGGCGTGGGCATCAAGGGCGTGTTCGTCGCCGGAGTGGAAGGCATCCTGACCCTCCTCGACGAGAGACTCGTCTTTTTCGTCGGAGTGGACATCGACGTGATCACCGACGGCTACGATAACGACAACGGCGACGTCGAGTTCATCATCACCCAACTGTTCGAGCTCAGTAATGTCTTCACCGGCCCTCAGGGCCACATCAATCTCTTCGCCGAATACGTCGCGCCGAAGGTCAAGACGTGCAAATGGGGGTTCGTCAGATTCAAGTGCATCACCCTCAGCACCATCCGAGCGACCAAGAATCTCTACAGTACCCCGGCGCTGTTCCGGCGCCGTGATGTGCTGCTCGAGTTCCCGTGGGAGGCGATCGACGTCGTGATCGTCGACGGACAACCTGCTTACTACGATGTGGACCAGCCATGAGTGGTCTATGGAAACGGCGAAGCCTGCTTGTCCTCGCCTCGGTCGCTCTGATCTCGTTGTGGTGGCCATTCGGCTCGAACGACCCGTCTTCGCGCCGAACGGCCGCCGCGGACTCGGCTGCCGCAAACGTATCGAACGAGCCGGCGGCACTATCCATTCAGTGGCATGTAGGCAACACGCAGCTGTATGACGTACGGTCGGCGTCGACGATGCAGATGGATGCGGCGTCGCGCGGTCATGCGTCATCTCTTCGCATCGAGGTGTTAGGACGATTGGTGACTCGGCCCCTGGCCGCGGACGCCGAAGGGGCAACGGTCGGCATGTTCTTGACCGACGCCCAGCTCCATATCAACGGGGCGTTGGATGCCACCACCGGCCGCGCCCTCCATGCGCCCTTTCGAGTGCGATTCGCTCTCGACGGGATGCCGGAGAGCTTCGAGTTTCCCGCGGCCGTCAGCACCCGCAACCGCAGCATCCTGGAGAACCTTGTCCGTTCGTTCCAGGTCACTTTGAAGCCTGCAGACGAATGGCGAGCGGAGGAAACCAACGGCTCGGGCACATACGAGGCCGCCTACCGGCGCCACGGCCCCGCGCAGCTCGAAAAGACCAAACGGCGGTTCCTCGGAACCGCGACGGGAAGTATGCTGTGGTCCGAGGTCGATTCGACGGAATCGATTGTCCTCGATTCGGACTGCGACTGGCTCGCTTCGATGGAGGTGACGGAATCGCTCCGATCCACAGGGCAAGCGGGGCCAAAGATGACGGTCGACAACCACTCGACGCTGAAGCTTTCGCCGGGCGAACCGCCGGTCCATCGACCTGACCTTTGGGACTTCGAAGCGGACGAAGCCGCGGTTGACGATCTTGCGATGCTGAAGCCGGAGCGACCGGCCCTGAATATCGATGCGACAGAGGCGCGCAAGCGGATTCTCTCGAGTATCTCCGAGCTGAATACCGCGGAGCAGGGGCGATTGAGACTGGTGCATCGATTGCGAGACCTCCTGTTGGTCGACGCCTCCTTGCCCCGAATCATACTCGATGCGCTGAAGACGCAGGGCCTGACCGACCGTACCCGTGCGGACTTGTATCTCGCTCTCGAGCTCGCCGGCAGCGACAGCGCACAGACCGCGCTCGTCGAGGTGATGAACGACAGCGCGTGGTCTCAAACCGACGGCATGCGGGCGATCGTTGCCCTGGGGGGAATCAAAGACCCTCACCCCACCAGCATTTCCGCATTGTGGGCGGCCACCGACACGTACGCTTTCGACCAAGAGCGCCAGCGAATGGCCACCTCAGCCGCCTACGCGCTGGGCAGCATCGGGCAAACGCTCAACCGATCGAGCGACCCGGCGTATAAAGCGTTGCGGACCGACCTGCTGGAGAAAGCCATGACCGAAGGCAAGGACTCGACACGAGCCACGTTCATCACTGCCCTCGGCAACACCCAGGATCCGACCCTCGCTCACGAGGTTGCGCCGATGCTGAATGACGATGAGCCCACCGTGCGCCGGGCCGCCGCCCTCGCGCTGGGCACGCTCGGTCTTGACCAGATCGCCGACAAGATGGTGTCGCGCTACGAGCAGGAAGAGAATCGCCATGTTCGCGGGGCGATCGCGGAGGCCTTGCGGTCGTGGACCCAACCGGACGAAGATGCTCTGGCGATGTTCCGAAGGGCGGTTCGTACCGAGGTCGACGAGAGCACTCGCTACAACATGGCGGTCCTGCTCAGTCATACCCTATCCAATTTTCCGGAGAACGAGGCCGTACTCCGTCAGATCATGCGTAATGAGCGGTCCCGGCGCATCCGTCAGGTGGTCGCGAACGCCCTCGCCGTACACGACGCCAACACGAACTGAGCCTAAGGCCTGCATCCCGAACCCCTGGCGCAGATCCGGGGATGCCCCGGCCCGCCACCCTGCATAGACTCTCGGCATGGTGCGTCCTGAAGAACGACGGGCAAGACGCGCGGTAGCGCGGCGCGCCCTTCGGTCATGCTGGACGGTTTCAGGGGGAGTTAGTCCCCTCCCGGTAAGCGTCGGAGCGCCGGGTAGCAGACCCCCAG
>JANQQN010000186.1 GCA_028289325.1 Myxococcota bacterium
ATTCGGCGGTCGTGCTTCGGGCAGCCATCGACGCCGGCCAGCAACGCGCTGAGGGCCGGGCGAAGGGTCCGGGCACCGTGCTCATCGACGTCGTGCCGACCTTCGCCCTGGAGCGCCGCTGGCTCCGCACCATCGCCGACGCGAGCCGCGAGACTCTGGTCGTCGCCGCCGACCTCGACGAGGCGGTGACCTCGGACGTCTCGACGAGCCTGCGGCATCTCTTCGGCGCCGAAACGCGCCGGCTGTCGGGACCCGATGAGGGCAGCGCCAGCGCCTTGGCCCGCGCGCAACGCCAGCTGTTCATGGCCTCCCCTCCCCAGCCGGCCGACGACGACGACGACAGCCTGCGCGTGTTCTCGGCGCCGGGCGAAGCGCGGGAGTGCGCGGAGATCGCCCGGCAGATCCGTCTCGAGGCGGCCGACGGTCGTCCGTTCGATCGGGTTGCGGTGCTGCTCCCCCGCCCGGAGGCCTATCGCGCCCCGATCGAAGACGCGCTGCGCCGTGCGGGCGTCCCCATGTTCAGCACCGCCCGCGCCCGCCGCCCGCTGCCCAGCGGCCGCGCGCTGCTCGCCTTGCTCGCTTGCGCCGCGGAGAACCTCGCCGCGGGCCGCTTCGCGGAGTATCTGTCGCTGGGCCAAGTCCCCCGGTTGACCGGCGATGGGCGGCCACCGGCGGAACCGGTGCCGTGGGTCGCGCCGAGCGACGACCGACAGCTCGCGTTCGCGTCTCGCCCTGCCCCGCCCGCGGATCCTGACCTGCCGCCCGAATCGGATGACAGCCCGGCCCCGGCCGGCCACCTGCAGACGCCCTTGCAATGGGAACGTCTGCTCGTGGACGCCGAAGTTCGGGCCGGTGCGGCCGAACGATGGCAGCGCCGGCTCGAGGGGTACGAGGCGGAGCTTCGGCTCCAGCTTCGGGGCCTGAATGACGACCAAGACGCGGCGCGGGCGAAGCGGCAGGCGGACCTGCGTAGCCTTCAACACCTCATGCGGTTCGCCCTGCCGCTGATCGAGGCGCTCGAGCGACTCCCGACCGAGGCGCGGTGGGCAACGTGGCTCGAAGCTCTACGGGCGGTCGCACAGCGGGCGCTGCGAGATCCGGAGCCCGTGCTTCGGGTCTTGGCCGACTTCGAACCGATGGGCGACGTCGGGCCGTTGGGCCTGGCCGAAGTCCGCCAGGTTCTCCAGCCAAGGCTGTCTTTTTTGAGCGAAGACCCCGAGGGTCATCGCTTCGGCAAGGTCTTCGTGGCCCCCGTCGAAGAGGCGGCTGGGCGTCGCTTCGACATCGTCTTCCTGCCCGGCCTCGCGCAAGGCATCTTTCCAGCGCCGATCTATGAAGACCCCCTATTGCTCGACGAGCATCGAGCCGAGATCGATGACGGCCTGCCGACCGCCTCCTCGGCCCGACAGCAGCAGCGACGCAAGCTGCGGTGGGCGATCGGTGCCGCTGACCAGCGATTGGTGGCGTCTTACCCCCGGATCGATCTTCTTCAAGGGCGCCCGCGAGTGCCGTCTCTGTACGCCTTCGATCTCCTCCGAGCGGCATTCGGTCGATTTCCACCCCTGTCGCAGTTCGAGCACCAGGCGGCGCAGGCCACCGACAGCCAGTGGGGGTGGCCGGCGCCATCGGATCCCCGGATCGCGCTCGATGACGGCGAGTACGACCTCGCCGTCCTCGGCCCCCACCTGATGGCCCCCGCGGAGGCGGTGAGAGGTCGAGGCCGCTATTTGCTCGATCCGGGTCCCGGTCGGCCCAAGAACACCTATCTGATTCGTGCGCTGTCCTCGGAAGCGCGACGCTGGAGGAGCCCCTGGACCTACGCCGACGGACTGATCACCGGCGACGCCGACGAGCTCGCCGCTCTCGCCGCCCACCATCCGACCGCGCGGGCGTACTCGGCCACCGCCCTGCAGCATTTCGCCGACTGCCCCTACCGGTTCGCCCTGCAGGCGGTGTTTCGGCTTCGACCCCGTGAACCCGTCACCCCGGTGGAGGACCTCGATCCTCTGACCCGCGGCGCTCTTTTCCACGAAGTTCAATTCTATTGGCTGCAGCGCCTTCGAACTGAAGGCGTCGCCGATATCGCCCGCGACCAGCGCGCCCGAGGCTGGCTCGACGAGGCCCACACCCAGGTCGCCGACCGGTGGCGGGAGCGGTTGGCGCCGCCGATCGAAGCGGTCTGGGACAAGGCGATGGACGCGATGAGAATCGATCTGCACGGCTGGCTCACCGAACGCCTAAGGAACGGGGGCGGCTGGGTTCCGATCCATGCCGAGCTCGCGTTCGGACTGGCCGATCAGAACGACGCCGACCGCGACCCCGCCTCGGCCGCCGACCCCGCGGTGATCCTGGAACGCTACCCGCTTCGGGGCGCTATCGACCTCGTGGAGCGACATGCCGCCTCCGGGGCCCTGCGGGTCGTGGACCACAAGACCGGCCGGGCCATCGACCGCTCCTTGGTTCATATCGGCGGCGGTCGCCACCTGCAGCCTACCCTCTACGCGCTGGCCGCGGAGCGGTTGATCGGACAGCCGGTCAGCGCCGGGCGCCTCGATTACTGCACCCGCCGGGGTGGATTCGCGGTCCGGGAGGTGAAGCTCGACGACGAGGCTCGGGCCGCCGTCAAGCGGATGTACGCGACCATCGAGGGCGCTTTCGAACGTGGTTTCTTTCCCGCCGCGCCGGGCCCGGGGGCGTGTCGTTGGTGCGATTACCGACGACTGTGCGGCCCTTTCGAGGAGCGACGAGTACGCGCCAAGCAGGTCGAAGACCTCTCCGATCTCGCGGCGCTGCGAGCGATCCCATGAGCGATACGATCCCCCTACCGTTCGGCGACGAGCTGGACCGGCGAGCCATCCGCGAGTCGCTCGACGAGAACCTGCTCGTCGAGGCCGCGGCGGGGACGGGAAAGACGTTCGAGCTCGTCCAGCGAACGGTCCAACTCATCGCCACTGGCCGGGCCACGATCGACCGGCTGGTGATCGTGACCTTCACCCGCAAGGCCGCCGGTGAGCTGCAGCTCCGTCTTCGCGCCGCGCTCGACGAAACCCGCTCCGAGACCCGAGAGGAAGTGATGTTGCGCCGCTTCGACGACGCCCTCGCTCGCCTGGAAGAGGCGTACATCGGCACCATCCACGGCTTCTGCGCCCGCCTTCTGCGCGAGCGACCGGTGGAAGCGCGGATCGATCCCGACTTCCGAGAGCTGTCGGACGCCGAAGAGACGGCCATCCACGGGGAGGCGTTTCGCGGGTGGCTGCAGGAACAGCTGATCGATCTTCCCCTCGACGTCGACCGCGCGCTTCGACGCGACGCCGAGTACGGGCGCTTCGATGAAAGCCCGGCCCAGCGGCTGGAGGCCGCGAGCCGGGCTTTGCTCCAGTGGCGAGACCACCCCACGACTTGGCACCGACCACCGTTCGACCTGCCGGCGGCCTTGCGAGAGATCACCGAGCAAGCGGTGGTCGTGGCGGAGATGGCCCGAGCCAGCGCGGATCCCGACGACGAGCTCGCTGCGTCGCTGCAGCCGGTGGTGGACTTCGTCGACTGGTGGCGCGCATCTTCGGAGGCGCCGCGAGCGGCGGTGGACCTCGCGGCCCTCGAATGCCAGGTTCTGGTGCTCGCGCGCGCGCTTCAACGCAGTCGAGGTGGCAAGTCCACCTACGGACCGTACGCGGCCGGGCTTCGAAGAAAAGACGTCGAGGACGCCAAAGACGAGCTCAAGCGAACCCTACGCAGCTTTCGTGACCTCGCGGAAGCAGACCTCGCCGCGGGCCTGGCGCAGGCGCTCGGCGACGTACAGCGACGATACGAGGCGGCGAAGGCCCGAGGCGGCCAGCTCGATTACCTGGATCTGTTGCTGAAGGTGCGGCGGATGCTGGTCGAGGATCCGACGGTGCGGAGGTATCTGCAGGCTCGGTTCGACCGAATCATGGTCGACGAGTTCCAGGACACCGACGCCCTTCAGGTCGAGATCCTCACCCTGGTCGCCGCCGACGATCCCCACGAATCCGATTGGCGACAAGTGCGGCCCACACCAGGGAAGCTGTTTCTGGTCGGCGACCCCAAGCAGAGCATCTACCGATTCCGACGCGCCGACATTCTCCTGTACCAGGAGGTCCGCGAACGGCTGATACAGCGCGGGGTGCGGCAGGTTCGGCTGTCGAAGAGCTTTCGCGCCAACCACGCGATCCAGTGCGCCATCAACCTCTCTTTCGAGCCGGACATTCAAGAGAATACGCGCGCTGGTCAGACGGGTTACGTCCCCCTCACGGGAGGCCCTCCCCCATCCGACGATCAGCCGGCGTTGGTCGCGCTGCCCATCGCCCACATCCACACCCATACCCGGGCCACGAAGAAGGCGGTCGAGGCGTGCGAACCGCACACCGTGGCCGCCTGGATCGACTGGCTGGTGCGTGAAAGCGGCTGGACGGTCCGGGATCCGCAGTCGCCACAAGTGCGGCGAGCGGTTCGCACGGAAGACGTCTGCCTTCTTTTCAGTCGAATGAAGGCTTTCGACAGCGACCTATCGCAGGGTTACGTAGACGCCCTGGATGCTCGAAGACTGCCTCATGTCCTGGTAGGCAGCTGGTCGTTTCGCGATCGCCCGGAGATCGACGCCCTGCTCGCGGTGCTGACGGCGATCGAGTGGCCGCAAGATGACCTGTCCGTCCACGCTGCGCTCAGAGGCCCGCTCATCGCGCTGCCCGACGGACTCCTGCTTCGATATCGAAGCCAGCACGGAAACCTCCATCCGTTTGCCCCCCGACCGGAAGATCTCTCGCCGGGGCTGGAACCGGTCGCCGACGCGCTGGCCCTGCTGCGCCGTTTATGCGAGCAGCGCAACGAGCGCCCGTTCGCCCAGACCGTCCACGACCTTCTTGAAGCCACGCGGGCTCACGTCGGCCTCGCCCTGCGGCCGGCCGGGCGACGGGCGCTGTCCAACGTGCAGCGGGTCGCCGACCTGGCGCGGAGCTTCGAGCGCCAGGGAGGCCTGTCGTTCAGAGGCTTCGTGGAGGCGCTGGAAGTCGAGGCCGCGCAGGCGCGAGGGCACGAAGGCCCCGTCGACGAACCGGGCACGCCTGGGGTTCGCCTGATGACCGTGCACGCCGCAAAGGGACTGGAGTTCCCGGTGGTGTTCCTGGCCGACGTCACCGCCCCGGCGGCCCGGAACCCCTACAAACACGTCGACAGCCGCCGAGGTCTGGCTGCGGTCAAGCTCCTGGGCTGCTCCCCGCGGGAGCTTCGCGACAACGTGGCCCTGGAGCGCGCTCGCGACCAGGCGGAGTCGGTCCGACTCGCCTACGTGGCCGCCACCCGGGCCCGTGACCTCCTGGTCCTGACTACGGTCGGTCAGTCGATGCAGACCTTCTTTCCTCGTGACCGCGACCAGCGCAGCTGGGTCCATCCGCTCGAACGAGCGTTCTACCCTCGCCCGATCCTCGCTCGGTCGAGCCCCGCGCCGGGGCTTCCGCGCATCGGCGACGTGACGTGTCTGTCGTCGCCGGCCGAGCATCGCTCGGCCATGCCCGGCCTCCACTTTCCCGCCCCCGAGGGCCCCCCCGTGGTGTGGTGGGATCCAGCGGTATTGACCCTCGATACGCCGCTGCCGTTTGGGCTCCGCCAGGAACACTATCTCGCCGACGACCCGGACCAGGCCCATGCCGATGAGGGACGCCGGCGATACGACGAGTGGCGGCGCGCGGTCGGGTCGGCCGTCGACACCGGGAACGTAGCTTCGGTGTTGCCCCTTGCCGCGTCGGAGGCGGATGCGGAGCCGGACGGATTCGCGGGCTTCGTCGACGAGATCGTCCTGCCCATCGACCGAAACCGGCCTACCGGGATGCGGTTCGGTGCGCTGGTGCACGCGGTGCTCAAGGACGTCGCGCTCGACGCCGACCCGGCGGCGGTCGCCGCCGTCGCCAAGATGCACGGCCGAACGCTGGGCGCGACCGCCGATGAGGCCGAAGCCGCTTCGACGGCGGTCGCCGCCGCCCTCGATCACGACCTCTTCCGCCGGGCCCGTAACGCCGAGCGGTCGTTTCGAGAATGGCCGATCCTGTTTCCCACCGACGACGGCGAGACCCTCGATGGCGCCATCGACCTCGCCTTTTTCGAGGACGGTCAGTGGGTGGTCGTCGACTTCAAGACGGACCAGGATCCGACCGACCGTCTCGAACAGTACCGGCGCCAGATCGCCTGGTACGTTCACGCGCTGTCGACCATCACCGACCAACCGGCGTACGGGGTCATGCTTCGCCTCTGACCGGATGGCCGCGGCACCAATCCTAGAACGAGGAGCCACCATCCACGTCGATCGTGCGGCCGTTGAAGTAGTCGCACTCGATGATGAACTGGACGGCCCGCCAGATGTCTTCGGGCTGCCCGATGCGGCCCACGGGGATCTGGGCGGTGAGCGCATCGAGGGCCTTTTGATTCATGCCCGAGGTCATCGGCGTCTCGATCAGCCCGGGGGCCACCGCACCCACGCGGATTTTGAAGCGCGCAAACTCGAGCGACCAGGTGCGGGTGTTGGCGGCCAACGCCGCCTTTGCCGCGACGTAGTTCGACTGGCCTCGGTTTCCGTGCCGAGAGATGGACGACATGTTCACGATGACCCCAGGCGTCCCGTTTTCCGCCATCTTGGCCGCCGTCTCTCGCACCATCGACGTCGCGCCAGTGAGGTTGACGGCGATGACCTGGTCCCAGTCTTCTTGGCGCTGTCGAATGATCTCGCCGGTGTCTCGCGCCTTCTTCACCAACAGCCCGTCACGAATGATGCCCGCGTTGTTGATCAGTCCGTTGAGCCCGGGCAGCGAATCGTTCGCCCACGACACGAACTCGGCGACCTGACCGGGGTTGGTGACGTCGAGATGATGGGCCAGCACTCGTCCGGGGAGACTCGCCGTCTCATCCAAGAGCGACGCCAGGCCGCTTTGCACGACGTCCCCTGCCGCCACCTCGGCCCCCGCTTCGGCGAGCCGACGCGCAAAGTGCCGGCCCATGCCGCGGCCAGCACCGGTAATGATCATCTTCATGTCCGAAAGCTGCATCCGTCGGGGGTGTAGTTGCTGCGGCGCAGCATCGGCAAGTCGATAGTGCGGAGAATCGATTTTTGCCGCACGAACGGACCACGGTTGTTCCGGCCCCGGCATCCGATGGAGCATGGCCGAGTGTCGGGTGGGGAGAATGGATCTCGGCCTGAAGACGCGCCGACCACGGTCGAGGTCCCGCGGTCGGTGGGTGAGAACCTGCCGGCGGCCTTCAGCGAGGAGGCGGCGGCCAACGCGTTCGATGAAGCGACCGAGTCGCTTCCCGCCATCGACGCCCCGCCTCAGGCGCAGCGACGCCTCGAGGGCCGGCAATCGCTGTCGCCCGGCCAGGACGGCGCGCCGCGGTTGGGGGCGTACGTCCTCGTGGCGAGATTTCCGTCTTCGGAGACGGCCGACGTGTACCTGGGCTACAAGCAGTCGAACTTCGGCTTCGTGCGCCGAGCAGTGGTCAAATGGGTGGCGTCGAGTCGCCCCAACTTCGCCGCCGAGCGAGATGGCCTCCTTGACGAGGCGAAGGCGCTATCGTTCCTTGATCACCCCAACATCGTCAGCGTTCTCGACATGGCCGACGACGAGCGGGGGACGCTGCTCGCCCTCGAATACGTTTCGGGCACCGATCTGCGTCGGATCATTCGCCATCTTCATCGCCGTGGCCACCGAATGCCGGCCGCGCCGGCGGTCTTCGTGGCCTGTGAGGTTCTGCGGGCCTTGGCCCACGCCCACGCCGCCCACGACCCCGCCGGCCAGCCGTTGAACCTCATCCATCGGGACGTCAACCCGTCCAACGTGCTCGTCGCCGACGACGGATTCGTCAAGCTGTCGGACTTCGGCACCGTCCTCATGGCGGGGCGAGTACAGGGAGATACGGCGCGAGGCCTGGTCAAAGGCAAGGTCCGCTATCTTGCACCCGAGTACATTCTCGACGATGTCGTTCAGCAGCGAGTCGACCTGTACTCGACCGGGGTCATGCTGTTCGAGATGCTGACGGGCCAGCCGTGCTTCGCGTCGGAGTCCCCCGCCAAGAGCATGATCCGCATCGTCAAAGAAGGCCTGCCGTACGGCGACCTGCGGGATGCCGGCGTCGCCGACGGCCTCATCGAGATCATCGAGCGGTGCACCGACCGAGACCCGCAGGTCCGTCCGGCCTCCGCCCGCGGCATGATCGACCTCCTCGAAGCGTGGATGAGCGCCGAGGGCCGATTCGCGAGCGCTACGGCCCTGTCGGCGTATCTGTATTCCGCTTCGCTTTACGAGTGATGCCCTCGGGTCATTCGCCCCAACAGATCCGGCAGACCGGGGATCGCACCGACCACCCCGATCGTCCACTCGGCGGACGTCGGGTGGAGCAACCACCGCTGCAGACGATGGGCGAGCGCCATGCGCACCCCGTAGGCGCGACGCCACATCCGGTCCCACTGCGCGCCGAGGGGGTCGAGATCCGCGCCGTCGAGCGACGCAGCGAGCAGGAGCTCGGCCAGCTGCCGGCCGGAATCGAGGGCCATCGCCTGCCCGTCGCCGGCGAGAGGGGCGATCATGCCCGCCGCATCACCGACGAAGAACACGCCTCGCTCGTACCGAGACTTCGGCGTGAAGGGTACGGAAGCAACCGCCAGCGGCTGCGGGTCGGTGGCCGTCAGCGCGGACAATCGAGCGTGGAGCGGCGGATACGCCTGGCTGAGAGCCAAGATCGCGTCCCATCCTTTCTCCTTGCCGCGCACCACGCTCTCGTCGGCCAGCAGGCACACGTTGACCTCCCCCGTTTCGATGAAGCTCATGCCGCAGTAGCCGCCGCGAAAGGGATAGATCTCGACGTGGTCGTCGAGCTCGGCGGCGAGGGCGGCCCCGGCCGGGGTCTTCGCCGGTCGATGATGGCGCTTGAGTCCGATAAACGGATGGCGGCGATCGAGAAACGCGCGCGACAGCGCCCGGTCCGGTCGCCCTCGGCGGCCGTGGGCGCACACGACGGTCTTCGCCACGAGGTGGGTGGTGCTTTCGTCAGCGCGGCGGACGTCCACCCGGTGGCCACCGCCGGGTGCGGGGGCCAGGCCAGTGACCTCACTGCCCGTCCAAGCGTCGGCCCCCGCCGCCCGAGCGGCATCGAACAGGGTGACGTCCAGTCGCTTGCGGCTGATTCCGTATCCGGTCGCCGGCAGCTTTACGGCCACGGTTCGGCCGGAGGAACCAACGAACCGAGCCCGCCGAATTCTCGCCGGTGACGCGGCATCGACGCGACCGAGGATCTCGAGGTCTCGCAGGATGGTTTGCGATTCGGGAGACAGGAACTCGCCGCACAGCTTGTCGCGGGGGAAGTCGCTCCGCTCGACGATCAACACGTTGCGGCCTTCTCGGGCCAGTCGGTTTGCGACCGTGGTGCCCGCGAGACCGCCGCCCACGACGAGAAACTCGACATCAGGGGACAAGGACCGCGCCCTCCATGGTGAGACCCGGTCCGAAGCTGAGCGCGACCGTGGGGCGCCTCGACGCCGGCTCATGCTCGCGAAACAGGCGTTGCAGCACGAACAGCACCGTCGCGCTGCTCATGTTTCCGAAGTCTCGCAGGACCCCGACAGAGGCATCGAGAGCCTGTGGTTCGAGGCCGAGGGCCTCGTGAATGCCATCGAGGATCTTTTTACCGCCCGGGTGAACGGCCCAGCCGCCCACGTCGGCCAGGGTGGCGCGCGCGGTCGACGAGCCCAGCAGCGATCGCACGAACCTCGGCGCCTCGGACCTGAGGTGTCGAGGCACGGAATCGGCGAGGGTCATCTCGAAGCCGTGGTCTCCGATGACCCATCCCATTTCGTCTCGGGTGTCGAAGGCCACCGACGAGGCGGTCCCCGCGATGCGAGGTGCCCGCCGCTCGCGGCCGTCAGACCGCCGGTAGACCGCGGCCGCCGCACCGTCCGAGAACAGCAGGTTCGACACCAGGGTCTTCAGATCCGCCCGGGTCTGAAAGTGCAGGGAGCAGAGCTCTACTGCGACCTGGAGCACCACCGCATCGGGCTCGGCGCGAACGATATGGTCGGCGGCGCGAAGCCCGTTGAGGCCCGCGAAGCACCCCATGAAGCCGAGGATGCTCCGCTGAACCGACGGCGACAGACCGAGGCGGTCCATCAGTACCACGTCGGGGCCGGGCGCAAAGAAGCCGGTGCACGTGCTGAGGACGATGTGGGTCACCGCTTCCGCCGGCACTTCGGCGTCTCGAAGCGCGGCTCGAGCGGCGGCTTCGGCGAGTCGGACGCTCTCTTTTCGGTAGACGGCCATCCGGTCGGCGGTGGTCGGCGATGGAGCCAAAGCCCAGTTTTGGGGAAAGAATTCGAACGATTGCGGATCCGTCTTCGCATAGTCGGCGATCACCGTGTGACGGTGGTCGATGGCGCTGGTCCGGGCCAGGTACTGGGCGTAGCGAGCGAACTGCGGCGGACAGTCGGGCTGTGCTTCGGCCACCCGGGTCATGAACGCGGCAATATCGGTCTGCGCGCACCGGTAGGGAGGCACCGCGGTGCCGAGCCCGACGAGACGGGTGGTCGCTTCGGTCGTTTCGATAGAGACACCGTCTAGTGTTCGTCGGTCGGCAGACAAGGTCTTTGTGCCTATGACCCGGTTGATCCCCTCCGTGTCCGCGGGCACGGTGAAGGCATGACCGCGCTGCGTATGATGGTCTACGACCGAACGTGCCACGGACCGGGCCCCCTGCCGGGCTTGACCCTAACGTGGCGGGTGGGCGGATGGCTGTACCGGGCCCTAGGGCGTCTGGACGCCGTGTTCGGGGCGGCCTCATGGGCCGAAGCCCTGCACTGGCTCGCAACCTATCAGGACGGCCGATCGATTCAAGAAATCCAGTTCTGGGGCCACGGCAACTGGGGTTGCGCGAAGATCGCAAAGGAGCGACTCGACGTCGATATCCTCGACCCCATCGACCCTCGTCATGAAGAGCTCAACCGGGTCCGCGACCGAATGGTCGGCGAATCCGCTCTGTGGTGGTTTCGAACGTGCGAAACCTTTGGCCGTCGAGAGGGTCAGTCCTTCGCCCGCCGGTTCGCGGACCACACGGGGGTCACGGTCGCCGGCCACACCCACGTCATTCATTGGGCGCAAAGCGGCTTGCACACGCTGCGCCCGGGCTCCTCGCCTCGGTGGTCGACCGCCGAGGGGGTGTGACCCGACGGTGGGCATCAGGGCATCTGGTCGACGTTCCGAAGCCCTCATACGATCTCGTGCCTGCACGGCCGCATTCCCGACGGCTGGTAGGCCTCCGCCCTCCGTGCCCCGCTCGGTCCTTGCGCCCTCGCGGCGGGGGCCGGTAGATGGTGCGCATGGCCGAATCGCGCCCCGGGTCGCTCGTGGTCCGCATCGCCGGTCCCGACGAGCTCGACGACTGCATCGACGTCCGCCGGGAGGTCTTTGTCCACGAACAGAACGTTCCCGAGGCCCTGG
>JANQQN010000194.1 GCA_028289325.1 Myxococcota bacterium
GTACCAAGGCGCCGAGCACCCCGTTGAAAAGGTCTCGTGGCACGACGCCCAGACCTTTATCCAAGCGTTGAATGAACGGCTCCCGGGCTCGCCCTTCGCTCTGCCCACCGAGGCGCAATGGGAGTACGCCTGCCGCGCGGGGGCGACCGGGCCGCGCTACGGGCCACTCAACGATGTGGCGTGGTACGCCGATAACAGCTACGGGACGACGCATCGTGTAAGGATGAAGGCACCCAACGCATGGGGCCTGTACGACACGCTCGGGAACGTCCGCGAGTGGTGCCTTGATGAGGCGGCGTTCCTAGAACCGCCGCGGTACACAAATTCGGGACGAGTTGACCCCTGCGCTACCGGAAACCAGGAGCCTTCGCCCCGGGTTGTCCGAGGCGGCGCTTGGAACTACGGCGCGCGGTACGTGCGCGCGCCGTCCCGTGACGCGTACCGCCGCGTGTACCGCGACGACAACCTGGGCTTTCGTTTGGCCCGAGGTCGAGTGGCGGAGCCATAAGCAGGGTCGGCGGAGCCGACAGCCCCAGGAAACAGGGGCGGGCGGAGCCCGAGCGGAGCGACCCCTGCGGCATACGCACGTGAGGCCTCTTGTACACGACTTTCTGGCGTCGACATCGTTGGGGATATATGCAGCGGATATATGCAGCATCGTTGGGGATATATGCAGCGACTCGCTACTAGTTAACATAACGTCAATTATCGGAAGTCGAGGACCAGACGGAAAAGCCATGTGAAGTCGAGGCTTTGCAGCGCAATTGGTAGCAGAAGCTTCGGCGCTACGTGCGGATGGACGGCAGCGTACGTTGCGTACGGTGCTACATCAACCGTGCGGACGACGTGAAGCGCTATGGTGCGGCGTCGAGTTCCTCGAGGAGCATCGCCGTCATGCTAAGAAAGCCATCGTCGCCGACGCCTTCAGCGACCGTTCGGATCTGTCGGGCGATGTTGAGGGCGGCGTCTCGATTGCCGACCGCAGGAAGGATACGCGCGTAGTCGAAGCCGACGACGACGATGCGGTCGACCCGACCGATCGAAATAAGCAGCTCGTAGGCACGTCGTACGTAGGGCAGCGCCTCACTCGGGGCGTTGTGGTCTTTGGCCAGAATCTCACCCATCCGCCAAGACGCGGACGCGATGCCATCCCTTTCATCGTGGCGTTCGTTCAGTTGGAGCTGTTCCCCGATACGGCAACCATCCAAACAGCACAATTTTGGTCAGGTCCGGCCGGCCGCGTCAGAAAACTGCGTCGCGGCAAGCGTGCGCAGGTCCGCGCGGTCCCGGCCAATGGACGACAGCAAGGTAGAGCCAGCTTTCCCTTGACGATGAACGCCGCCGACAATCGAACTCTCGAAATCGACCTGCGAGCTTACTGCCTAGCTCGAAGCGCTGCGCTAACGTCGAGAATCACGTCGGAACCCTTCGACCGAACGTCGCAGGACGTCAGCACCAGACTCTTCAAGATCTCATTGACCCCGGCGGGAAGATCCCCGCGAAAGACGACGACCGGGTCGAGGTCCTTCTTCGTGATGAAGAGGTAGGCAAAGGGGCTGAGGAAGTTCTTGTCCAGAAAACCTGGTACGTCCTTGAAGTCGACTCCGGTGACCTTGACGTTCGGTGAGAATCCGAGCTCGCTCAACGGCTTGCCCACGGATGCATTGAATCGAACTCTAACTTTCAGTCCGGCTTTGACCGTGGCGGCAACCGCCCTCTTCCATTTGTGATGGGTCACCGGGACCTTGGTCTTGATCGGCCTCTTGCAGTTCGTCGGTACCGGAATACCCCATCGATTTTTACGGATACATGGTCTCCATTTCAGAACCTCCTTCATCACCATCTTAGTGGTCAGCACTTCGGCCTGCAGCTCAACTCGAATCGCGCCTGCCACATTCGCGCGCGCGCTCGCTCCTTTGAACTCGAGGCTTTGCAAGTTCACTCCGTAGATGTTGGTTCGGGTCCGAGTATCCTTGACAGTGAAGGCCGAGAGCCAGCGGGTGAGGTCTCGACCAGAGACCCCGCCATACTTGGGTTCGGTCGGAGCTGCGAGCGCACTTCGAACTCGTTCTTCGACTTGATTTCCTGGAACCGAGGCTACGACACGAAGCTCGTCGATCCTGAGTCCCTCCGAGGGCGTGAACGTGAATGCGAGGTTGGGTACGTCGACGCGAGCGTTCGCCGCAAGGCTATCGATTCTTCGCCCATTCACGTTAGTCAGCGCGCCATTGAAGCGTAGCGCGCCGACGAGTCCTTCGTCGCTTCCCTTCAGCTCCAGACCGATGTTCTCGAGTGTGATTCCAGGAATCTTCGGGCCACTGATCGCCAGACTGCGTAGATCCGCGGTTGTCGAAAAGCTGATGTTCTTGTTGGACGCACCAACGCCGATAACGAGTGGAGATGCCATGGTCAGAGTCAGGGCGTCACCAGGTACGAGCTTGAGTGTCCCATCGGGTGTATTGGTTCCGTAGAGTACAGGACCAGCATTCAGCACCAGCGTGTCCACCGAAACTCGCAGATCCGCGAGCCGTTCAACGGAGAAGGGCGGAATGGTAAGCTCCGCGGATTCGATTGCGATACCTTTCCCCTTCGAGAGTGCGATGTCACGAGCGATAACAATGACGGGATCTTGGTTGGCGAATTTGAACGTTAATCCCTCTTGTCCACTGGCGACGTCTATGGCGAGCGGGCTCAGCTCACTCAAAACGAAGCTTGTCGAGCCTTTGGCCACGAGCTCGTCGAGCAGGAGCTGAGCTCGGCCGGAGACGTTCGATAGCTGGCGAGACCGACTGAGCGTCAGCGAACCAACTTCGGAGACTAGTTGTCCGCTCCGAGCCTCCCAAGTTGCCTTTCCGTCTTCATACAGCTCGAGAGATTCGAAGGCGACGTTCACACCGCTCTTTGGTGTCGACAGCCGAATCTCGCGGTCTTTGATAAAGACCGTGCCCCGAATGTCGATTGCGGCTTCCCCCGCGGTCAGCTTGACGGCGGTCTCGGCCGCAGGCGGAGTGATGTTCACGTTACCGGCTGTGAAGTGCACGCTTGCCGTCGCGGTTCCCGCCGGGTCGACGTGCACGTCGTGGATCTCGAACGTCGCTCCTCCGCCCAAACCGATAGATTTGCCGGCCGCCTTGACCACGGACTCGGGAAGATAGACGCCTCTCAACTTCTTCACCGAAACGGCGCCAACGGGGAGCTTAGGAATCGCCTTCCTGGTTTCGGCGCTGAGATCCTCGCGTAGCACGTAGGTGCTGATCGCATAGCCGATGACGTTTGCGAGATGCAGCCTGACCTCTGCTTCTAGTCTACCTTCGGATTCGGTGATATATTCTATTTTGAGAAGCTCTTGGCCGCCTACACCAACTGCGATGGGTTGGGACGCTTTTATCTCGAACTGATTGAACCACGGACGAACTCGATATCCACCAGCAATTTTCTCATAGGGCTGCATCTCCGCCTGGAGCTTGACCGTCAACTTGGTCGCGCGACGAAGCTTGATGGTTATGCCTCGTTCTTCCTCGAAAGGGACTCTATAGGTGCCCTTGGGAAGGGTGACGGTGCCCTCCAACCCCCATTCGTCGACTTCCGCGATCGCGTGCGCCACCAATGATTCCCGCAACGTGAAGGCCTCGGGAGTAGGGATCTTGACGTCCAGTGAACATCCGGCGGCGACGAGAAGGCTGATCGTGCCGAGCGCGGCCCGTGCGGGGTTCGGGATACGACGTGCCATCTCGAGGTCGCCTACATCGTGCCAGAACCTGACGCAATCCCTGTACGATTAGACGCTTGGCGCCTCGCAGTATCTAGCGTTCATTTACGCCTATTTGAGTCAACCGGCCCCCTCACGCCGAGCGGCCTCGTACTTCGTGAAGAAAAAGAAATGAAGTTCGCCTTCACGAAGTACGAGTACGAGGCCGTATCGCGTAAAAAATCGTTCTCTCGCTTGAGGTCTCGATTCTCGCGCCGGAGCGGTCGAGCTCTTCCTTGTCGGTGGTCATCATGGCGTCGAAAACGCCGTTGCCTGATTCGATCTTGGCCTGTCGGAGCCAAGCGTAAACGGAGGGCTTGTGCACCTGGTGTCGCTTGCAGATCTCGGGAACCGTTCGCTCCCCTCAAGAACGAGTTTCACGATCTCCGATTGAACGCCTTGCTGAACTGACGTCGCGCCTTCGTCATCTTCGCTACCTGTCTCTCCTCATATCAGGTGTCCACAGGATCGAGGTAATGCCAGGGGTCTTTGGCTGGCCCAGCTGCTTCCAACGTGACGTAGATAGTCGCGGCAGCACGGCCAACACGTGGTAGGGTGGAGGGGTGACGTCGTCCGAGATCCTCGACCGCCTTCACGAGCTCCAGCGCGCCAGATTTGCGTGGGATGAGCCGGACAGCGTCCCGAACGCAGAGTTGAAGGAACACCGCCGCCTGTGGAACAGCGTGGTGGCGGACGATCCAACAGGTACAGTGCGCGAAGTCCTCGAGCGTCGAATCTCAGAGTGCCAGTCCAAGCTACACGCGGCGCTTGCACATGAGTCAAATACTCGAAAACACCCCTAAGCGGTTGCTCCTTTTGAGGACTCGGGATGCCCGCGTCGCCAAATCAGGAGGTCATGCCAATCCTGAAGCGTCATCTCGATGAGTTTGCACACAGCTACTGTTGTGTCACGGCGAAGGAGCCGAGCTGGACGGACGCTCGCAGTGCATTTTGACATACCACCCGATTATCGGAAGTCGAAGATCAGACGGAAAAGCCATGTGAAGTCGAGGCTTTGTGGCGAAAGTCGGCGGCGGAAGCCTCGGCACTACGTGCGGATGGACGAACAGTGTACGTTGCGTACGGCGCCACATCAACCGTGCGGACGATGTGAGGCGCTACGGTGCGGCGTCCAGTTCCTCGAGGAGCATCGCCGTCATGCGAAGAAAGCCATCGTCACCGACGCGTTCGGCCACCGTTCGGATCTGTCGGGCGATGTTGATAGCAGCTTCTCGATCGCCGAGCACGTGGAGAATGCGCGCGTGGTCGATGCCGACGACGATGATGCCGGCGACCCGACCGATCGAAATGAATAGCTCGTAGGCACGGCGTACGTAGGGCAGCGCCTCACTCGGGGTGTTGCGGTCTTCGGCCAGAATCTTACTCAACCGCCAAGACGCGGCCGCGATGCCGTCCTTATCATCGAGGCGTTCGTTCACTTGGAGCCGTTCCGTGTGCAGCCGGTAGGCTTCATCTACGTTGCCTTTCATGCGTTGAATATCGGCGATGTCGCCGAGGGTGACCGCCCTGTCCCGCACGGCCCCCAGCTGCTCGTAGAGCTTCAGCTCTTCTTGATGGAGTTTGAGGGCGTCGTCGACCCGGCCTTGGGCGGTGTAGATGCGGGCGATCTCGCCGAGGGTGACCCCCCTGTCCCGCACGGCCCCCAGCTGCTCGAAGGCCTCAAGCATTTCTTGATGGAGTTTGAGGGCGTCGTCGACACGGCCCTGGGCGGTGTAGATGTCGGCGATGTCGCCGAGGGTGATGGCCCTGTCCCGCACGGCCCCCAGCTGCTCGAAGGCCTCAAGCATCTCTTGATGGAGTTTGAGGGCGTCGTCGACCCGGCCCTGGGCACGGTAGATGCGGGCGATGCCGCCGAGGGTGACCGCCCTCTCCCGCAGGGCCCCCAGCTGCTCGACGGCCTGCAGCTTTTCTTGATGGAGTTTGAGGGCGTCGTCGACCCGGCCTTGGGCGGTGTAGATGCGGGCGATGTCGCCGAGGGTAACCGCCCTGCTCCGCACGTCCTCTAGCTGTTCGTAGAGCTTCAGCTCTTCTTGATGGAGTTTGAGGGCGTCGTCGACCCGGCCTTGGGCGGTGTAGATGCGGGCGATGTCGCCGAGGGTGACCGCCCTGGCTTGCACGTCCTCCAGCTGCTCGTAGAGCTTCAGCTCTTCGTGATGGAGTTTGAGGGCGTCGTCGACCCGGCCTTGGTCGGTGTAGATGCGGGCGATATCGCCAAGGGTAACCGCCCTGGCTTGCACGTCCCGCAGCTGCTCGACGGCCTGGAGCCTTTCTTGATGGAGCCTGAGGGCGTCGTCGACCTGGCCCTGGGCGGTGTAGATGCGGGCGATATCGCCGAGGGTGATGGCCCTCTCCCGCACGTCCCCCAGCTGCTCGTAGACCTGCAGCTCTTCTTGATGGCGTTTGAGGGCGTCGTCGATCCGGTGTGGGTATCGCTCACGAAGCCGTGCGAACCAAGCCGCGGCACGCCGAGGTTCTCCCATGCGCTTCGCCTGCTCGGCGGCGCGGATGACGAACAAGACCGGTGGCTCGGCGCGTACCGACTCGAAGAGTGTCATGCAGTCGATCGCGAACTGTCCGCTTTTCCGAAAGCTGACCTGCGGATGCCACCAATCGAAGCCCTCCTTCACACACAAACACAGCGTCTCGGCTTCGCCGGCTTCGAGAGCAAGTCGAGCCAGCTGCCAGGCCGCTGTGCCCATCAGCGTTTGCGGGTTCCAGTGACGGCACAGCACCTCTACTCCTGCTCGAACGATCACATGGCGGTCCACTTCGGAGAGAACGAGGTCCTGCTGGTGAACAAGGTGGGCCCGGACGAGGGTGTTCAGCGCGATCGCAGGTCGTTCGGGGTTCGTCGGGTCGCGGTGTTGTTCCCAAACACCGAGGGCGATCAGCCGATGCTCACCGTCGAAACCCAGCGTGCGACCCAACGCCTCGAGCGCGGCTGCCGGTACCGGGCAGTCCTCGAACACCGACGAAACCTTAACACGCAGCTGCTCGCTCGCCGTGAGCGCGTTGAGCAACGCGCCCACGGCGATGCTCTCCAGCGTCGTGCGGAGCTCGGGAGACTGAATGTCGCCGCCCTTGCCCTTCGCCAGCGCCTCCATGTCCAGCAGTGCGCGCTCCGCGGCCTGGTAGTCGTCGTCGAGCTCGGCCAGGCCGAGGAGCACGTCGAGCAGACCCGGGTTGCCGAGCGCCGCCCGCGTGAACCGCCGCGTCTGATCGGTCCGCAACTTAGCCGCGCCCGCGCCTCGGGCGCGCACCTGCTTCTGTGCCTCCCCTGTCGACATCCCGGGCAACGACAGCGCGTACAGGGCCGTGGCCAGGTCCTGCCCACGGTCATCGAACACGAACCGGAGCCGGCTCGTGAACACAACGCGGGAGTGCGTCTTGTCGGAACGAAACGCTTTGAGCAGCGCCCGCACCGTGGGCCGCACCGCGCGGGGCTCGGTGACCACCCGCGTCGGTGACGCATTGCCGGCCGCCGGCGATTCGAGGGCGCGCTCGAAGTCGTCCACCACAAGAAGAAGCGGCTTAACGCTCGCCTGTTGGCCGCTCAGGGGTCCTGTCAAGAGCGCGCTCAGCGCCGTCTCTAAGCTCTCCGGCACGGAGTCGACGGAATCCAGGTGCTGCTGCTTCCAAGCCTGCACGTCGGGGTTCTCAAGGTAGGCGTCGGCGATGCGCTCAACGACCACTCGTGCCGTGTAATGCCGAGCCTTTGGCCCGAAGACCACGGCCAGTTGATGGCTACCTTGCAGGCGATCGGCAAGGCGCGCGGCGAGGCTCGACTTGCCCTGGCGCCCCACGCCGTGAATCAGCAGACCGCCGTGGTCTTGGCCCTCAAGAACGTGAAG
>JANQQN010000197.1 GCA_028289325.1 Myxococcota bacterium
GTCTCGGGCCGGCAGCGCGACCCGCGGCCCGACCGGCTCGACGCGCCGACGGATCAACTGCCGTTCGATGCTGTCCAACACCTGATCGACGATCAGATACGGATCGCCGTTCAGCGCCCCCGTGACCACCGCGTGGCCGCACACGGACCGCGCGGCGTCGGTGAACAAGAACGGGCGCGCGGGGTCCGGGGTCCGGATCAGATCGCCGCCGCCAAAGAAAATGCCGCGTCGTAGATATTCGCGCCCGACGTGAGCGAGGAAGTCGCACTCTTCGGCGGACAAGCTCGTCGGATAAGAGATGCCGCTGTCGGCCACCAGGCTGGTCTCGGTCGGGACGCGGCGGGCGATGTCGATTCGGCGACCGTCTCGGGTGCGGGGGATGGTGCCGTCGATGAGCAGGAACCGGATCTCTCCGAAGTCTCGGCGGTCTCGAGGTACATCGCGGGGGTGAACGCCCTGTGGGGCGCGGACGGACGGCAGGTATTCCTGGACGATCAGGTCACCGTACGTGCCCAGGAGCCGTTCCAGCGCCGGGCCGGGCTCGACGTCGGGGCGATCGGCGAGGGGCGACCGACCGCAAACGGTGATCCCGACGCCGTTGTCCCCGCGGGCGGGCTTGGCGATAAAGGTGTCGGGCGCGCCCAGCGTTCGATCCACGAACCGAAGCGCGGCGTCGACCTTGCGCTCGACGCCCCCGGCGGTTTCACAGGTCTGAAAAGCCGCCGGCACGCGGTCGGGGGCGATCTTCGCCGGCAACACCTTGGAGCCGAACCTCGGGTCGAGGGCCAGCCGCGGCGACAGGTGAACGAAGACCTCATCTTCGACCGCCTGCAGCCGAGTCAGCAGGCGGGCTCGCTGGTCTGGACGGCCGGTCTCTTGCCGAAAGACGATCACGTCGGCGTCGTTCAGCGGTAACGGCTCGGCCGGTGACTCCCGGTGGCAGCGCGTGGAACCGACGTCGGCGCTGGCGTCGTAGCGGTCGCGCTGGCTTCTAAAGTGTTCGTAGGGCGAGGCGGTGAAGTGCTCCACCCGGTGGGCGTCGACGGTCCACGTCTGGCGCCCGTGGACCGTCGCCGACCTGAGCTGGGTATCGGGATAGACCGCGAGCACCGTGCCGCCGTCCTGCTGGGCGCGGACCCAGGCCCGATACAGAAGCGCGTATCCGGTCTCGGTGACCGGATAGCTCGAGGCTTCGATGGGATCGATGAAGAAAACGGTTCGGCGATGCCGGGGGTTACGGGTGGACACGCGAGGTCTCCTTTGGGTCGAACGTGGCCCTGGGCCGCGAGGCTCGCGACCGGTGGGAGGCGGATCGCAGTCGGTCTGCGGTCTGATAGGCGGGCCGGACCAAAGCTAGATAGCTCGGTCTTTCGACGGAGTTGCCGAAACATTGAAAGTGAGTCGCATTTTCGAGCGTTCGTACAGGGCCCGAGACTGTAGGGCAAGCGCGCTCGGTGGATGCGTATGTCGTATGACCCGCCTTCGTTCAGCGATGCTGATATCGAAGGTCAATCGGCGTCGTCACTCCGGTGGTCGCGATGCCGGGACGGGCAGGGCCGGCGGGCGTGAAAATCCCAGCGTCGTCGCCGCCCATCTTCGAACGCGACCACCACGTCATCGACGTACCCGCTGTAGCTGCCCCCCCAGCCGCCGCCGGCGGCCAGGCTGAGGCCGAAGACCACGGCGCGGGGGCCGAATCCCCAATCGAAGATCGTACGGTCGTAGGTGTAGCAGTCCCTCAGATTGCGGGCGCAGAAGTCTCGGGGGGCCAGGGCCCCGTCGATGTACAGCGGATGGCGCCACAGCAGGCCCCCGACGACGTCGGCGCGAAGCCAGGTATCCGTGGGTAACTCAAACCCGTGGCCGTTGTAGAACGGCTCCCAGACCATGGCGTAAGACGTGCCGTGATGGCCGAGGTCGGGATCGAACACGTAGATGCGGAGCGCGGCACCCAGCCAGGGGTGGGTGGTGCTGGTCGCGTCCCGGTAGAACGAGAAGCTCATCTCGCTCAGGGACGCGACGGGGCCGAAGCCCCCACGGGTGGGGCGCAATCCGCCGAGCGGGTCGTGCTCGGTGTCGCGGCTCAGGATCTCGACTTCCGCCGTCGCTTCGTAGGCATCGGGGCCCGGCAGGACCTGCTGTAGAGCGCCCCGCCGGCCGTCACCGTCCCGCATCGTTTCGGAGATCCGGCTCACGCCGCCCCGACGGAAGTCGACGACCCGCCAGCCCGCCGCCCGCGCGTTCAGCGCCCGGACCTTGATTCGGCGCGAATGTCGAGACGATCGATCCGCGGGCGGCGTCGAGACGAGAGACGCGGCCACGCTGACCGCGGTGCACAGTAGAATCATGTCAGCTCCATTCTCCGGGCGCTTCGTCCGCTCGCCCCTCGAGCGGCGGCCAGCAAGCCCACCGTCGAAAGGGATCGGCTTGAGGGGGGGAGAATGAAGCGAAATGGACTCAGTGAACGCTCTGGTTCCAGGCCAGCATGCCTCCGGCCATCGAGCTCACGTTCTTGAAGCCCATGTCCTCGAGGGTCTTAGCCGCGCGACCCGACCGGCCTCCGCTCCGACACACCGTCACCAGGGGCTGGTCCCGATCCCAGGCCGCGGCTTCGTTGGCGATCTTCTCCAGCTCCACGAGCTCGGCCCCGTCGATGTGGCCGAGCTCCCCGATGAACTCGTCGCACGATCGGACGTCGATGAGGCGAACGGTCCTCGCGTTGTCGCGCACCCAATCGACGCTGACCTCGGGCACCCCGTCCGTGCTTCGACTGATGTTGGTGCGCTCGAAGCCGCACTGCTGATTGGCCGGGACCGCCTCGTCGATGAGCTTCGGTCGGGGCAAGTTCAGGCCGTTCATGATCTCCACGAACGCGGCCTCCGTCTTGCCCCCGCCGAGCCGAGGGTTGTGGGCTTTCTCTTCGCCCACCGTGGATACGGGACGGCCTTTGTAGTCGTGACCGGGATAGATCAGACAGTCGTCGGGCAACGAGAAGAGCTTGTCGTGTACGGACCGGTACAGTTGGCGAGCGTCGCCGGCCTGAAAGTCGGTTCGGCCGCAGCCTCGAATCAACAGGGTGTCGCCGGTGAAAGCCATCCGATGGTCTTCGGTGACCACCGAGATGGACTCCGCGGTGTGGCCGGGCGTCTCCCGGATCTCGAGCCGCAGCCCCCCCACCGACACCCGCTGGCCGTCGCTGACCAAAACGTCTGCGCATCCCACGCCCGCGTGCTTCGACATGATGCTTCGGCTTGCGAGTCGGTTGCGAAGGATCCCGGAAGCCGTGACATGGTCCGCATGGACGTGGGTCTCCAGGGTGTGGATCAAGGTGAGCTCGAGCTCTCGGATGAGGGTCACATCCCGCTCGGCTTGCTCGCGGACGGGATCGATCAGGATCGCCGGCCGCCCTTCGGTCGCGACGTCGGCGAGCAGATAACTATACGTGCAAGAGTCTCGGTCGAATAACTGTCGAAAGAGCATAGGTTTCTCGTCCGAATCACGCAGCAAGGGTCATGCCTTTTGGTTCGGGCATGAACAAAGCCATGGGGGAAGGGACGTAGTTTCATGTTCGTCCCACCGATGCTTCAAAATACTGAAACGGTGAGCGCGTAAGCGAAGGTGGAGTTGTGAAGTGACTCGCGGCACAAGGATTGCTTAGAGCCTGGCTGAAGGAGCGCGCCTTGACGAACTTCGGGTTTGTCATCAACAACCGCACGTGTATCGGCTGTCACGCCTGCTCGACGGCCTGCAAAAGCGAAAACGAGGTGCCTCTGGGCGTGTACCGGACTTGGGTCAAGTACACCGAACACGGCGCCTACCCTCACACCCAGCGGACCTTTCAGGTCACTCGGTGCAACCACTGCGCCAACCCACCTTGCGTTCGCATCTGCCCCGTCACCGCGATGTATCAGCGGGACGACGGCATCGTGGAGTTCGACAAAGACATCTGCATCGGGTGTAAGGCGTGCTTGCAAGCTTGCCCGTACGACGCGATCCACATCGACCCCGACTCGGGCACGGCGAGCAAGTGCCATTTCTGCGCGCATCGAACGGACATCGGCTTGGAGCCGGCGTGCGTCGTGGTCTGTCCCGAGCACGCGATCATCGCCGGTGACCTCGATGATCCGAACTCCGAAATTCGACGGGTGCTGGCCAAGGAAAGGGTCTCCGTTCGCAAGCCGGAGCAAGGAACGGCGCCGAAGCTCTTCTACATCGACGGCGACGATGTCGCGTTGACCCCGACCGCCGCCGGCGCCGGAACCTCGTTCATGTGGGCCGACGTCGTCGAGCCCGACGTCTCAACGCCCGCGGCCGAGGCCCTCGACGACTCGGAGTCGAGCCGAGCGCCATCCGGCGTCGCGATCCGGGACTCAGGGCGGCAAGGCCACCCCACCGGCGGTCCGATCAACTTCGCCCCCGGGACCATGGCCGAGCACATGGTTCAGGTCGGATACAATGCACAGCACCATACGCCGTGGCACTGGCCGGTCCCCGCCTATCTGGTCACGAAAGGCATCGGCGCCGGTGCGTTCCTGGTCGTCGCCGCGGCCTGGTTGGCGGGGCGTTTGCCACCCGAGACCTCCGGACCGCTGATGTTGACGGCGGCGGTGATCGCGGTGGTGTTCACTGCCGCCACTACCGCCCTGTTGATCTATGACCTCGAGCGGCCAACCCGATTCCTGAGCATCGTCTTGCACCCGCAGTGGGACAGCTGGTTGGTGCGGGGCGCGTTCATCCTGATCGGCTTTTCGATCTTGGCCACCGGTTGGCTAGGGCTCGAGATGGTCTCGGGGCTCAACGTCGCACGCGATCTCATCGAGCCGATATCACCGGCGCGGGGCGCGGTGCTGCTTGGCGGCGTTCCGTTCGCGGTGGGGGCGGCGATCTACACCGCCTTCTTGTTCGGCCAAGCCGAAGGACGAGACCTATGGCAGAGCACGCTGCTGCCCGTGCATTTGCTCATCCAGGCGGTGATGATGGGCGCCGCGGCGCTGGGCATCGCGAGCGCGTTCCTGACCACTCCCGCCGGCTTCGACGAGCTCGTGTGGTGGACTCTGCTCGGCAGCTTGACCGCGGATCTATTCGTGGCCGTGGCCGGCGAGTTCGGCATGCCTCACGCCAGCGAGGTGGCCGCGTCGGCCGCCCACCGCATCACTCACGGCGCGTACCGTCACCATTTCTGGACCGGGAGTGTGTTCGTCGGCCACGTCGTGCCCCTCGCCCTGCTGCTCACGTCGGCGGCATCGCCGGTCGTCGCCGTGGCCGCGGTGGCGGCGATCGTCGGGCTGTACTTGTTCGAGTACGCGTTCGTGATGGCGCCGCAAGGGATCCCGAACTCCTGAGAGGAAGAGATGGCCGCCAACAACACGCCTTCATTCTTGGATCGCCTGCTTGGAAAGTCCCGGGTGGAGCCCCGACCTTCGGGCCGGGAGCTCACCAACGCTGGTGGCCAAGCCCTCCCGACCTTCGGCGAGGCGGACCGGGAACCCGTCAAGTTGACTGTCGTCCACCACCCCGACGGGCGAATGAGTCAGTACCCGCCGGTCGAGAAGTGGGACGACTGGGTCGAATGGGACCCGCGCGCGTGGCCGCGCAAGGTCCCTCGCCGCTATATGTTGATCCCGACCATTTGCTTCAACTGCGAGAGCGCGTGCGGCCTGCTCGCGTACGTCGACCGGGCGACCTTGGAGGTCAAGAAGTTCGAGGGCAATCCGGTCCACCCCGGCAGCCGCGGCCGCAACTGCGCGAAGGGGCCCGCGACCCACAACCAGGTCTACGACCCCGAGCGCATCCTTTATCCACTGAAGCGAGTCGGTGCTCGAGGAGCAGGGGCGTGGAAACGGATCTGCTGGGACGAGGCGCTCGACGAGATCGCGGCCAAGATGCGGGCCAGCCGGCAGAAGCGACGGGACGGGATCATGTATCACGTCGGGCGGCCGGGGGAAGACGGATACACCAACCGGTGTATCCAAGCCTGGGGCGTCGACGGCCACAACTCTCACACCAACATCTGCTCGGCCGGGGCCCGCGCCGGGTACCATCTATGGAGCGGGTTCGATCGACCGAGCCCGGACTACGCGGCGGCGCGCTGCATCATCTTGGTGTCGAGTCATCTCGAGACCGGGCACTACTTCAATCCCCACGCGCAGCGGATCATCGAGGGCAAGGAGAAGGGGGCGAAGCTGATCACCTTCGACCCTCGGCTATCGAACACCGCGGCCAAGAGCGACGTGTGGTTGCCGACGTGGCCGGGCAGCGAAGCCTGGGTTCTGCTGGCGATCGCGAATCACCTCATCCAAAACGACCTGTACGACCGGGGGTTCGTTGAGCGATGGACGAACTGGCGAGAGTTTCTCGACGCCTTGCCTCAGGCGACGGACGACGAAGCGGTCAAGGCGGCCTTCGAGCGAGCGAAGGCCGAGCGCGGGGGGCTGGACTTCGAGGTTTTCGACCAGGTTCTGAAGGCGTTGTACGCGAGGTTCACCCCTCACCGCGCGGCGGAAGAGGCCCAGGTTCCCGTGGAACGCATCATCGAGGCGGCGCAGATGGTCGGCGCCTGCGACGGAAAGCTGGCCGCCCACACCTGGCGCTCGGCCAGCATCGGCAACCTCGGCGGGTGGCAGGTCGCTCGCTGCCTGTTCTTCCTCAGCGTGTTGGTCGGCGGGGTCGGCACGCCGGGCGGAACGTCCGGCAACAGCTGGAACAAGTTTGTCCCCAAGCCGTTCAAGGTGCCGCCGGCCATCGACAGCTGGAACGAGCTTCACCTGCCTCACGAGTGGCCGTTCGCGTTCTACGAGATGTCGTTCTTGCTTCCCCACTTCCTCGAGGAAGGGCGAGGGGACATCGACGTGTACTTCACTCGGGTCTACAATCCCATGTGGATCAATCCCGACGGGTTCATGTGGCTCAAGGCGCTGCGCGACGAGGAGAAGATCAAGTGTCACGTGGCCCTGACCCCGACCTGGAACGAGTCGGCGTGGTTTGCGGACTACGTCTTGCCCATGGGTCACGCCGGGGAGCGACACGACCTCATGAGCCAGGAAACCCACGCCGGGCAGTGGATCGGCTTTAGGCAGCCCGTCCGGCGGGTGGCCCTCGAGAAGCTCGGACAGCCGGTCGATCGAACGTACGAAGCCAACCCCGGCGAGGTGTCCGAAGAGAACGAGCTGTGGATCGATCTGTCGGTCCGAATGGACCCGGACGGAGACCTCGGTATCCGCCCGTACTTCGAGAGCCCCTACCGGCCGAACGAGGTGGTCACCGTCGACGAGTACTATCGATGGATCTTCGAGGAATCGGTGCCCGGGCTGCCGGAAGCAGCGGCCGCGGAAGGGCTGTCTCCGCTCGCGTATATGCGCAAGTACGGTTGCTTCGAGGTCAAGAAAGAGAACTATGCGCCCTACGCGAAGCCGATCGAATCGGCGCCGACGTCGGTCGATGAGCGGGGTCGGGTCTTGTCCAGTGACGGCACAGCGATCGGGCTCGTGGTCGACGGCGAGGCGGTCAAGGGATTCGAGACCCCGAGCCGGCGGCTCGAGTTCTTCAGCTCGACCCTCGCGCAGTGGGGCTGGCCGGAGCCGTCGTACACCCTGCCGTGGCCCCTCGAGAGCCATGTCCACCCCAAGCACATCGACCGCGACAAAGGCGAGATGCTGCTCCTTCCGAACTTCCGGCTCCCGACGCTGATCCACACCCGCAGCGCCAACGCGAAGTGGCTATACGAGATCAGCCATAAGAACCCGGTGTGGATGAATCCACTCGACGCGCGGCGGCTCGAGGTCACGACCGGCGACCTGATTCGGGTCGATACGGAGATCGGGTACTTCGTGGACCGCGTATGGGTCACCGAGGGCATCAAGCCTGGCGTGGTGGCCATGAGCCACCATCTCGGCCGGTGGCGCCTCCAGGACGACGCCGGCGTCAATCCGGGCATGTCGAACCTCGTGCGCCTCGACGAAGACGAGGACGGGGGCCATCGACTGTCGGTCGTCCAGGGGGCCCAGACGTACCGAAGCTTCGATCCCGACACCGAGCGAGTGTGGTGGGAAGATGTCGGGGTGCACCAAAACCTGACCCACGCCGTCCACCCCGACCCCATCAGCGGCGCGCACTGCTGGCTGCAGAAGGCCGTGAACGTCCGAAAGGCGAGTCGAAAGGAGCGGTTCGGAGACGTGTACGTCGACACCCGCCGATCGATGGCCGTGTACCGCGAGTGGGTGGCGAAGACCCGCTCGAGCGTGGACCACAGCCCGGACGGTACCCGTCGCCCGATGTGGCTCAAGCGCCCTTTGAAGCCGGTCAAGGACGCTTACCTGCTGCCCGGGCGGCCGTTCGGTCGAAGCTGACGATGCCGCGGTCCGAAGCGCGTCTCGCCGAAGCGCGATGTCGGGCCTACGGGCTGTTCGGCGCCATCGCCATCGACGGCGTGACGAAAGACGTCGTTGGCCATCTCGACGCCGTGTCCGGGCTCGATGCCGCCGCCACCCCGTGGCGGTGCGATGCCGGCTTCGACTTCGAGGCGGCAGCGGCGGAGCATTACCGGGTGTTGAGCCACGAGGTCTTTCCGTTCGCGAGCGTGTTCGTGGATCCGTCGGCGATGCCTGGCGGCGCGCCGTCGGACCGGGTCGGCGCCCTATACGCGCGGATCGGCTTCGTTTGGGACCCGCGCGGACCGTCCCCCGACCACGTGGGGCGCGTTCTACAGGCCATGGCCTTCTTGTGCGGGGCGGAAGCGGACGCCGCGACCGACGGCCGGGCGAACATCGTGGCTCGCGTGCGGCAGCTGCAGACGGAGGTGCTCGACGTTCACCTGCTGCGGTGGTGGCCGGCCTTCGCGGAGGCCCTGGCGTGGGGGGACTATCGATTTCACCGGGCCTGGTCGGAGGCGGTGACCGAGCTCATCGTGCACCATCGCGGCGACCTGACCCCCGTAACGGCGGCCGCCGACGAAGCGTGGCCGGCGGGG
>JANQQN010000512.1 GCA_028289325.1 Myxococcota bacterium
GCGTCGCGGATCGGGTGTTGATGGGGCACTCCAACGCGGTCAGCGGCCTCGCTTTGAGCGGCGACGGCCGGCGGCTGGTCAGCGGCGGTTGGGACCAAACGCTTCGGCTATGGACGGTGCGCCCCAACCGTCAAGGTCTCTTGCGCGGACACACGGTGGGGGTTCACGGGGTCGAATTCGGACCCCAAGGCAAGGTTCTCGTCTCCGGCGGACACGACAACCAGGTTCGTGTCTGGGACCTCGAAGCCGGCGACCCGGACACCACCGAGCCCAAGGTACTGGTCGGCCACGAAGACCACGTGTTCCGGGTGCGGGTGTCGCCCGACGGTCGGTGGGCCGCCAGCAGCAGCGATGACCAGACGGTGCGCCTGTGGAATCTGCAGACCGGCGCGGCCCGGGTCTTGGCCGGTCATCAGGCCGACGTGGAAGAGATCGCGTTCAGTCCCGACGGTCGCTGGCTGGTCTCGGCGGGGGAAGACGCGATGGCTTGGCTGTGGTCCGTCCCCGACGGTAAGGGCCGTCCGTTGTCGGGACACGCCAACGACGTCACCGATGTGGCTTTTCATCCCGACGGGCAGCGTCTGGCCACCAGCAGTAGAGACGGCACGGTCCGACTGTGGTCGGTCGACGGTCGGCTCGAGCGGCGTCTACGGCCGTCCGACCGAGAGGCGTGGAGCGTGAGTTATGCCCCCGACGGGAAGACGATCGCGGTGGCGTCGGCGGACGGCCAAGTCCGACTGTTCGAAACGGGGTCCGGCGATCTGCTCAAGGCTTACGAGGATCTCGGCGAGGCTCGGCTCGCGCGCTTTTCACCGGACGGCGCGTTCATCGCCGTCGCGACGTCGGTGCACGGTCTATTTCTCTGTCGGCGCGCGTTCGACTTCTGTGACCGATTGGTGGGTCACGACGCCACAGTGCACGATCTGACGTTTTCTCCCGATAGCCGGGCGCTGGTGACCGGCGCCGGTGACTCGACGGTCCGGGTGTTCGACGTCGAGACGACCGAGAGCCGGGTGTATGCCGGCCACGCGGCGCCGATCTTCGACGTCGATATCAGCCCTGACGGCCGCACCATCGCATCGGCGAGCGCGGATGCCGACGTTCGGTTGTGGCCCCTGAGGTTGCCCCCGAAACCGGAGCGACTGGCGGAATGGATCGCCGAACGGACCCGCGAGGTGGTGGAGTAGGCGGCGACGCCCTTTTTCTCACGACACCGTGCTAGGCTCGGTCGAGCGCCCGTGGTGAGCTCCGATCCGCGACGGCGGGAGACGGCCACGCCGAGCCCTTCCGCATCTTCCCCGGACCGGCGACCGACCGACCCAACGGCGGCGATCGCCACCTTCGCCGGGCCGTCGCCTATCCTCGAAGCGATCGCCGGTCGGTTCGCGCTCCCGCGCGAACCCCCCATCCGCCTGCGGCGAACGGCCAAGTTGACCCAGGGCCATCCTTTCGGCCCTGACCTCGACCGCTGGTTGGGCCTGTTCGAGGCGTACGAGATGGAGGCCGCGGACCCCGGGGAGACGGAGTTGATGCCGCCGCCATGGGCGACGAACCTGCGGGGGATCATCGAGCCGTCGGGCCCGGCCCGGATCGGGTCCGCGCTCGGTTTCTTCTCCGCCGCCTCGGTGGTCGTCCAGCAGGACGACATGAGTTATCTCGCGTCCTGGGCCAGCACGCCGAGACAGGCGTCCAAGGTCTATTACTTTCATCCCGACGACTGGGGGCTGTGGCCGACGGATGGTTCATTGACCGCGCGACTGTTTCGCATCGTGCAGGAGGAGGACCGACCGGGCTTCGCCGACATCCGCTATCGCGGCGAAGAAGAAGCGAAGCTCCTGGCGGCCCTGAACGTCTTCGAAGACACGACTCGCGGCGATCCGTTGCCGCCCCACCTGGACCCTTCCCGTCTGTTCGCGCGCGCGAACTGGGTGGTGCACGCCCTGCTGGGGGTCGGCCGGGCGTGGTCCGTGGATCTCGCCCACGCCGCGACCCTCGAGCAGTTCGACGAGGAGCGTCGGCTGCTTGCCGCGTGGCCGCATCTCGCGACGTACTGGATGTGGTCGCACTACCTGCTCGGCAACCGCGACGATCTGGAGGCGGTGCTGGGCACGACCGGCGGCATGACCTCGCCGGTGGTCGTGGAGAGCCGAGCGGTCATCGGCGAACTGCTCGATGGTCATCGCGTCAAGCTCGGCGACCGCGATCGCTACGGTTTCGAGGCGCTGCAGACCGAGCTGCAGGATCTCGCGCCCCGGGCGGCCTTGACCCGGCAGGCTCAGCGGCGCGTCGACCACCGCCGCGACACCGAGGCCCAACACCAGCAGGCTCAACAGCAGGCGTGGGCCGCGCTCGAAACGGCGGGTGCGCGCGAGCCCCTGGTGAAGGAGGCCCTGCTCCTGCTCGAGCATCTCGGGCAGGGCGGGGCGATGGCGCCCCAGGAGGCCCCGTTACACGGAGGCTTGTCGGTCGACGCGGCGATGGACCGCATGGCCGAGTTGATGGAGCCTCGGTTCCGCCCGCTCATCTTGGCCCGCCTCGAGGCCTCCCTGCAGCACGCGGATACCCACCGTGAGGCGGGGTGGGGGTTGATCCTCGCCTGGTCCGCGCTCGCCGAGGATCTCGACGAGTTCGACGACGTGCTGGACCACTTCGGTCGGCGGGCGCTCGGCACCCGTCGACAGCGCGAGTTGTACCGGGCTTACGGCCGCTTCGACGACCCGCGGGCCACCCGGATCTTGGCCCAAGGTGCGGAGGCTTGGTTGCGGGAGGTCGATGACTGGATCCGTATGGCGCCCAGCGAGCCGCTGCTGCAGCTGCTGCGGCGGGACACCCTGGAGACCCATTCGCTCATCGCTCAGCTGCTCGAGAACGCGGCCTTTTCGCCGGCCAACTGGGATGAGTGCGTGGCGGCGGCGGTGGCGGCGGGGGAGCTCGGTTCCCGCCGCGCGATCCCGGGCCTGCGGCGGGCGGTCACCGCGCAGCTGGGACGGGTCGACGACGGGGGGCGCGCGAAAGTCATTCGCGCTTTGGTGTTAGCGGACCCCGAAGCGCTGCCATTTTTGCGCGATCGCTACGAAGATCGCCTTCGCGCCTGGAAGGCCGCGGCCGGAGAAGATCTTCAGGAACGCCAACGCGACCTTGCGTGTCTGATGGTCGGCTTGCTGCCCCTGGCCCCGACGGATCCCCACGTCCTGGCGACCGCGAAAACGCTGCTGTCTCGGATGCGCCGGCAGCTCACGCCGGCGCGAACGCCTCGTCTCGATCTGCTCGCGGCGGCGACGGCGGTGATTGAGGGTATCCGGGACGGCCAGGTCACCGGCCTCAAGCGCGCGGTGGAAGCGTTCGTCGACGTGAAGTTCAAGGAGACGTCGTCGACCGCTCCCCTGGGCCGGGCCCTGCGCGGGCTCGCTCGTTCGGTCGCCGGCGAGCTTTGATTCCCGTCCGACCGAACCCCTTGGTGCTGCGAGGACAGAGCACGCTGCGGCGCCCGGTGGGCCCTGGGGCCCTCGACCGGGGCATCCTCATCGGCCGAGACGACCGATGCGCGGTGGGGATCGAAGCCGGGCGTCTGTTTCGAGTGCACTTCCTGCTCATCCGGGCGCAGGGGGAGATCATCGGCGTCGACACCGCGAGCTCCAAC
>JANQQN010000243.1 GCA_028289325.1 Myxococcota bacterium
TCTGGGATTTCAGTCATCTCGCAGTACTCCTGTCAGGTACTCTGCCAGCAGGGCTTCCTCACGAGGGGTCGCCCAGCGAGCAGAGATGATCCGGATGCAATCTTCGGCTGGCTCAGTCATCACGACCAGCACGACCCCACGCCGAATGAGGCCGATACAGATAAACCGGTCTTCGTCGATCGAATGGTGGCTATCGAAGATCTCCAGGTATTCGGCTCCGGACGTAAACAGCTCACTGGCCTCCTCGAAGGAGACACCATGTTTGCGCTGATTGGTCTCGTCCTTACCTTCATCCCATTCGAAGCGCACACTCGGACTATTGTAAGCCACTGGCGTAGTAAGTCAATGGCGTATTGAGGGTGATCGGTCTTGAGAGCTAAACAAGCGCCGACTCCTCATTCGCGACGCTTGGAGCCAGGCGCCACACCGGGAGACTCCGCTGCGTGCTTCGGCTTGGTCTTCGGCTTCGCGCTGCGTGGAGTTGCAAGCTCCCGGAATTCCAAAGCTTTTCCGCGACACAACATGGGCACAATCGCTTTGGCCGGACCTCCTAAGTTGTTGGAATCAGCGGTGGTTTCGCTGTCTGACCTCGGGATTTTTAATCCCAAGGTCGTGGGTTCGAGCCCCACAGGGCCCATCGCGGCGTACAGCGGATCCTGCGTTGTATCTGATCGTTTTCGCTTCGGTTTCTTCGTTTTGACAGGATGGGTTGCAGGCCGAGCTACCTCCCACGCGAATCGGGCCGATGTTGTACGGAACACCGACAGAACCGGGCACGGCGACGATGTTCCCGGCTGGGGGAGTCGAATCGCCACGTACCTTTCCGGTCCGCAGCCATTTCTCAATGAAGTGAATGGACGTATCCGTCCCGGAAGGCCGCGAGGATCCGTGGGGTCTCGAATGCTCCTACGGGCACGGCGGAGCGGCGCATGCTTCGCAGTGTCGAGCCCGATTGGCCTCCAGCCGGGCCGCTCTCGCTGCGAGCCGGCCTGCGGCGAGCTCCTCGGGAACATCAGTGGCTCGGTCGAAGTACACTTCATCCGGGGTTCGGCCTCCAAGGGCACTGTGCGGGAGTCTGCTGTTGTGTTCGGTGATGTAGAACGCCACGAGGCGTCGCACTGTGGCCACCGTATCCAGGTCGTTCAGGAACAGCCAGTTGTGCTTCGCCACCCTGAAGAACGCCTCGATCATCGAATTCGATGCCCAATATCAGTCTGGGCGAGAATCCTCCTCAGCACGCCGTCGTTGACGAGTTGGTCGACTGCGCCGTTGAAGCTCTCCACGCCGCCATCAACCATACACGACTGTGGCGCAGCGTCACCCGAGGCGAGGTGGTCCTTGCCGTTGGCCGCTTCAAGCAGGAGGGCGGCGGTCGCCGCCGGCGCCAGCGCCGAGCCCAGCCACCAAGACAGAATCCGTCGGCTGCAGTTGTCGATCACGGCGCGCAGATAGACCTTGCTCCCGTCGACGAGACGGATCACCGTCGTATCGACGTGCCAAAGCTCGTTCGGCTTCGCGGCGCGAATGCCTATCTTCGGCGAACAAGGATGGACCCGCTTGCGGGGACGGCGCCATCCGCGGGCGCGTACGTATCGACACCACGTGGCAGGGGCGACAAAGACCTTCCCAAGGCGCTGCCCGAGAATTGCCAGCGTCGACGTGGGGACGTGGCGGTTCTCCAGCGCCATCGCCATCTCCCGCATGGTGTTCACCTCATGCGGCGTGAGGGCCGTTGGCCTTATCCGTGGGCAGAGCGTGTCGGCACCGAGCTTGCGCTCGGTATCCTGCCTCCAGGCCGTGTAGCGGGTCGAGCTCAACTCGATGATCCGGAGAACCGACCGCACGGGCAGGACCCGCCGAGCTCGGTCGACGGCGCGGAGAATGATCGCCTTGTCGTCGCCGTTCGGAAGGCGTGTTCCCGTCAGGCGACCCTGCGATACGCGCACCAGAGCGAGCAGGAGGCCCACGACCGTCATCAGCATTTCGATTCTACGCTCCAGCTTAGCGACCTTTGCCTGAAGGACGACAGACTCGAGGTCCATCGCGCTCGCCATGATGATCTTCGGTGGCGGAGATCGCCGCCACCCAGCAACGGTCGTTCTTGGAATGCCCCGCTTGCGCGCGACATCCTGGCCGCCCTCTTCGTGAACGAGCCGACGGAGGCGAGGATCATAGCTTCGTCGTCGGCTTCGGACGGGCGGCATGTCGGGATCATCGCCCTACTTCGCCCAACAACAAACGTGAACGGGGACCCCGCTAGCTGGATCTTCGGACAGGCATCCTATATCCAAACTGTTGTTGTTCCGTCGTTGTCGGCCCGATTGTCGAGAGCGACAGCTCCGCTGATGGACACGATCAACGACGACGTTGCTTTCGCGCTGCTTGGCCGGCCCGACACACCCGCTATGGGGAGAAGATAATTTCCACTTCGTTCAGCGTCTCTGATCCTCGCTCCGAGGTGGCCCATTCGTTACCATCCCAACCGAAACGAATGTAACGTGCACGTTGCCGCGTTCGCAACATTAGCGGGTCCGACCAACCGTATTCGACGGAATGCCAACCGTTTCCGTTGCCATAGCTGACGTACGGCGACCCTCCGCACTGCGGCTGCCACCCGGCAGAGGAAGAGGCTGCCCCCGGGCCGGACGTCGAACAGCTCGTAACACGAGTCCATGATCCGCTCGCCGATCGGAACCATACGGCTTCGCCCTGCTGTCCTCGAGTTCCACTCGTATCGACACCATCTCGGGTCATCATTCGGCGGATGCCTTCAAACCAGACGTCCCTACCGAGGTCGCATTCGACGTGCTGCCAGTTCATATGACTAGACGCGAAGCCCGTGGCGGGGTTACCGTCGAAGGCGTTGGCGTGGGTGCCGGTCCCCGCGCGGTCTCCAGTAACAGATCGGCAGACAGTCTGTGGCACCGAAGCGACCGCTCCCAACGCCCTCGGAATGACATTGTTGGCCAACGCGTAGGTGTGCTGGTTGCGCATGGTCGCGATGTCGACCTTGGAGATCACGCCGTTGGTTCCGTTCCAGTCCGCTAGCCACAAACTCTGCCCGCGCTCATCGACGTCCGCAAAATGAGGTGTCAAAGGCGTGCCGATCGAACTGTATGACGTTAAGGTGCGGGTGTTTGACAACAGGTTCCAGTCGTAGATCCCGGCGTCACCGTAGATCAGCACGCGGTTCTTACTAGCAACGAAGAAGAACTGCCGATAGTCATTGAAGTTACTGGGAAACGACGCGACCGGCGCACCCGTGAACGTAACTGCCCTCGCCGTGTACGTCGAGCCACCGCTCCGATGCTGGATCGCGATCGTTCCATCGTAACCATTGCCTCCATAGATATCGTCGTACTTCTGCCCAATACCGGCAACCGCTACGACGCGGAGCTGGCCTCCGCTACTGAGCTCGAAAGTTACGATGTGCGGGGCGGCCGTCGCGGGCCATCCACGTTGCTCGCAGCTTGCCAGCATCTGCGAACACCACCAGACCGGAACCCAGGGGGAGCAGCCATTCTGCTGGAGGCTAGAGCAGTCAGTCCCAAAGTCGTTAACGATCGCATAGATCCGCCCCGTGACGGGATCGGTTGACAGACTATCGAAACGCGGCGCCGACCCATTCACATAAGTGCTCGCATTGATCCCGACCTGTGTTGTCCGGCGGCCCACAACATCAATTATCGCCAGCTCGTCCGAGTTTCCGTATAAAGCCAGCGCATAGCTGCACGATAGGTTGCTCGCGACATCGAGGCCGTAGCTGGGCAGTGGTACGGATCCGACCCGATTGCGAGTGTTGGTATCGAAAATCTCGACCGCTGACAGGCCGGTGTTAGCCGCGAACGCTCGCGAACATCCAGCGACGGCATGAATACGCCCCCAGCCGCCATTGGTACTCATGACGCCGCCGCGACCAGGCCCGCTCACATAGCCGGTCTCGCCACCAAACGGCCCCGAATAGTTATTTGCTAGGTAAACAATTTCCGCGGCTTGGACAGACGCCGGCGCGCCAACGACGCCAATCAAGACCATCGGAAGTAAAACTTTTACTGAAACGCTCATTTAACCTTCCCTAATGGACTCACTCGAACGAACGCCTGGTCCGCTCGACGCCACTTCGCAGCAAGAGCAAGCGATATGCCAAACGAAGTGCGCGCTAGGCGGATGCGTCATCAGACGTGCTCGCCTCGGGCTTTCCCGTCCCATTTCAGCTTGTGCGCCACTCATTTTTAGCGGAGCGCGAGAGCATTGGGTGGCAGCGCCGCGAAGACACTTTGTACCGCTGATGACAACCTGCCAGCGACGTCAGCAACGCAGCCGAAGGAGCAAGGAATAGGTGAGCGCTCCATCGCTGTCGTTGCTCGAGTAGCGAGCACCCGCCGGCGTGCAGGCCGCGCGCATTCGTACGCAAGGGTTGCACTTGATTCCTCTGAGCACAGGGCTCGCGTTCGCCCTGACGGGGAACTCGATGATGCGGCCGAGCGGTAACACTCGGCTTGCCGACGATTATCGAGCGCAACTGCACACCCACAGGAGGAGCGTCTATATGGATTGTCACTCACATGACGGGCTCAGTGCGTTGATGGCTGCAGGCCGGACACGTTCGCGCCTGGTGTTCTGCAATGCGTCGGATTCGAGCTTGGGTGTGCTCCATCCGTAGCCGGGCCGCCAGATCGTCCTCTTGCCCGAAGAACGCCTCATTGGGTGTTCGACCACCGAGCTCGGCCCGGGGGATGAGCATATTGTGGTCGTTGAAGTACCTCTCGATCAGGCGTTCGAGAACTTGGAACGAGTCGAGGGTGTGAATGTATAGCCAGCGAGATCTAATTTGGGATCACAGGGACTCGATCAATGAGTTGGATTGCGCGATATCGACCTGAGCAATGACGTGGACGACTCGTCTTATCTCGGTAAGGCAGAAGTCTTCGCAACCGCCGTCGGTCATAACACGCGTCGGCTCCGGCACGGTCTTGATCGCCTGAAGGGCTAGGTCGACGAACTCCCGGGTAGTCTCAGCCGTCAACTGTGGCCGGAGCGCCCACGCCATGACTCGGCGCGAGAAGTTGTCTTGAACCGCATGGAGAAAGGCCCGCGTACCGTCGAGCAGCCGGATGACGGTGACATCGACATGCAGCAACTGACCTGGGCCCTTCGCTCGGATGCCGACCTTGGGTTTGGCGGGATAGATGCGGCGACGAGGCCGATTCCATTTGTATCGTTTAATCGCTCGGCACCAGGTCTCGTACGATGCGAAGACTCGTCCAAGCCTTTGGGCGAGGATGGCGAGGGAGCGAATCGACAGTGCCTGAAATCGTCGGCCTCGACCATGTCGCGCATCTTCGAGCGCTCGCCGAATGTGAGGCATCCCGGGGTCGACCGCGGACAGGGCGGTGCGTCGTCGAGCGCACATCGAATAGCCGCTTTGGTCCACTCGCGAAAGCGTGTTTGCCGCATGCCGACGAGTCGAAGAGCAGCCCTATGGCCAATGAAGGGCTTTGCGCGGTCCAGGGCCCGCAGAATTCGGCTCTTGCTCTCGGCGGCGGGAACGCGAACGCCGGCCAAGCTGGCGCCCGTCGTTCGTACGAGAACGAGCAGAAGCCGCATGACCGCGACAAGCACCTGGACTTGCTTCCGCAGTCTCACGACTTGGATTCTGAGCTCGACGACATCAGTTCCCGAGTCCTCTGCCGTGACGACTCGGGGCGAGCCTCGACGAATCCAAGAGTGCCGTGTGGACTTCGGGATGCCGAGTCCTGGGAACAAGGAGACATTGCCCGATTCGACGATCGCTTCACGGATTCGGTGGTCGTACTTTCGACGAAGGGCAGCCGACACCTGCCAGGACTACCACGTGTTCGTCGGATTGACGTAAGGAAGCGTGACCGTCGCCGCTTCGCAAATGCACACCGGATCTGCGGGAAGCTGTGCCACGGCGCTCGGCAGTCTTCGAAGGCGCACCCCTTCGTCCCGAACGCGGGCAAGGAGATGCTTATGCGAGGAGCACAGAGTTGCTTACATCCATGGGTTGAGTGTCTCGATGTCGAATCGTTTGAAGTCTCTGACATTTCGCGTGACTACGGTCATTCCGTGGACCGACGCCGTAGCCGCGATCAAAGCGTCCCTGAATGGGGCCGGATTGGGCACATGAAAGCCGGCGGAACGTCGCGCAATATCGGTCGTGACATCGAGGATCCGTCTTTCGAAGGCGGGAAGGACACTGTCCTCCAGCCAGGATCTGAGCAGATGTCCTTGCTCGATATCGCGACGCTCGATCAAGAGCACGCCGTGCTCGAGCTCGTGGAGGGAGATGACTGACATGAACATCGTCGGGACGGCGACGCTCTTCGCCCAGGCAACGACGCCTGTGTTGGCCTTGCCGGAGCGTGCCTTCCGCAGCTCCGATATGACGTTGGTGTCCAGGACGAACATCAGTCGAGCTTTGCTGGTGCAGCGTTGTCTTGGATGGGTGGAGGCTCGAATGCAACATCCTCTACGCCAGCGGGGTTGCCGAGAATCTCAACGATGTCTTGCTCCACGCCGGCAAGCCGGCGGTAGTCTTCGAACGTCAGAAGAACGTGCGAAGGGCGTCCTCGATCCGTGATGTAAACGGGACCGTCTTCGGCAGCTTTCTTGGCGCGCCCCGTGTCCTGATTGAACTCACGACTGCTGAACTTGGTGGTCATGTATAAACGTTGCTACACCTGGGTCGGTTTTGCAATAGAGCAGAGCTGTCCGCGCTGGCATTCTGGACTATTCGCGACGAGTTGTCGGCCCGACAACGTTCGACGTTCACTACGCGTCTGTGGCGTACGAATTCAATCGTAGGTGTCCGTGGGAACGTGCGGACCGACGGCGGACCGCGAATGTCGGTCTTCCGATGCTCTGCGGGTAGTAGTTCCCGTCGATCGTGTTCGGATTTAGAGTTCTCACGCGCATGCCGTACAGGTTGCGCCTCGGTGGCCTCTAGCCGAGCGGCGCGCGCACGAGCCCGGGCCTCCTCAAGCTGGTAAGGAACTCCGTCCCCGCTCCCGAAGTACATCTCATCCGGTGTCTGCCCGTTGAACGCAGCGTGCGGAAGAGTGCGATTATGCTGTTCGATGTAGAAGCCACCAGGCGTGCCCGGTTGCCCGTGGACGGACGACGCTGCTTCAGCCGATGGTCGTACTGCCGCTGCCGTTGTCCCCGCCCCGCCACTGTAAGATCGTCCCGGATGATGGCCTTCGGCGCAAGTCGGGCAGGCGACTGGCCGTCCAGCCCCAAGCGGCCCTGCCGAGTTCTCGGACGCTGAGGTGCAATATGTCGGCGCGGACAGCTCCGCAAGGCGTCCTGTCGACACACGTACGAGGGCCAGCAACAGGGTCATGATCGTCGTCAGCAATTCGATCCGCCGTTCCTGCTTGGCGATTCTAACGTGAAGAGCAGCGCGGTCCAGGTCTATGCCTTCGACTGCGACGACCTGTGGCGGCGGAGAGCACCGCCACGCAGCTACCGTTGTCCTCGTAATCCCGAGTCTGCGCGCCAGTTCTTGGCCGCCGTCCTCGCGGACGAGCCTGCGGAGACGAGGGTCATACGATCGGCGCTGACGTCGGGTCGCCGGCATTAGGCGATCATCGACGCGCATCGTCCCTCGGCAAGTGAGACCCGGTGTTGGGATGCTGATGGCCGTCCTGGACCCACGAACAGGTCAGTCCTGGCCGTTCGATACTTCGTGCGTCGTGGTTCCGAATGTCGACTTCGAGAGCTCGGCTGCCAAGTCCTGGAGAATCCATCGGATTAGCAACTCGCCAGGGACACGCCTCACCTTCTCGACGCCCAGTAGCGACTGCGCCGCACATGGGCGAATGCGATCACCTGTACGCATTCAGCATCATCGATTACGTATACGAGCATGTACGGGAATCGCTTCAAGCGAAGACGCCGAATCTCGGCATTCGACGAAGTGTGGTCGACCACAGAGAAGGTGTGAGCAAGATGCTGTAGCCGAGAGATCGCATCTTCTATCTCTCCTAACATCCTCTCGGCCGCATCACGAGCATCGCGGTCGCGATACCATTGATACGCTTGTCGGATCTCCTGCCCGGCGGAGGGTTGAATATTGACTCGTCTCAATCCCGCGAAGCCTGGCTGATGTCCGACCGCAGCGCCGCCCAGTCCGTACCATTTTCAGGAGTGCAGAGCGCGGCTTCTGCTCGTCGCCGGATCTCCTCGCGGAATTGGTCGGACGTCAGCTCTTCCAGTGGATCGAGTGCGTCCACGCTGTCGAGAAGCGCGAGCGCGAGCTCGGTTCGCTTGTCTTCCGGCAGGTTCAGAAGTTGGCCGAGCATGTCTTGAGCGTTCGCCATGCGGTCATTGTAACTGTGGCTGTTGGGTTCGTCGATCAGCAACACTTCGCTCACAGCAGGGTCTTTCGAGAGGAGATGAAGTTTGTGGAACGGCGTTTGATTCGACACGCGCTAGTTCGATGGACGTCCACGCTGCATGCGGGGTAACCAGAGGTGCGCCGCGCCTTCTGTGCTCACTCGTCGTCCTCGGAGTTGGAGTTCTTGACTCGAAGCTCGGGCTTCTGTCTGGACCGGGTCTTCGGTCGCGCATTCCCCGGAACTGTAACATCTTGGAGTTGCAGCGCTTTTCCGTTCCACAATATGGGCACCGTCGGCGGTGCCGTGCGCCGCAGGTCACCGGAATCACTAGCATTTTCGCTGTTCGACTCGGGGGTTTTAATCCCAAGGTCGTGGGTTCGAGCCCCACAGGGCCCATCACGGCGTCGTCCTGGCTACTTCAGTCATCCACGTCGAGTCCTCAGTCAGGCGGCGATTCGGTATTCATGATGAAGTCCGCCCAACCCGGCGAATTCGACGACTGCCCTTGCCTTGGCGGTTCTCCCTTCGCGTAGTGGCAGTGTGTTTGCATCCGGCACACGCTGCCCGATGCCCGGGTGCGGGCGGGCGCGGTTGAAATATGGGCAGAAGGCTCGCAATGTCCGCCGAAGATGGTCATCGCTGAGGATCAGGATGTGGTCCAGGCATTCTCGGCGGACGCTGCCGAGAAACCGCTCGCAGACTGCGTTGCAGTTTGGCGAGCCGGCGGGATCCTGATGACCGTCGTCCCGGTGCCGACAGCGACAGTGTAAAAGATGCGACCAAGCTTCCCGTCGTTGTCTCGGATGAGGAACCGAGGGCCGTCATCGAACGGCATCGCTTCGCGAAGCTGCTGGGCAGCCCACTGGTCCGTCGGTTTCGAGTGACGTTGAAGTGAACGACCCGTCGGCTTCCATGATGAACGATGAAGAAGGCGAATATTGGTCTGAATGCGAAGTCGTATAGCCGCAGGAAGTCGCAGGCCCAGATCTGGAGCTGATGATTCTGGAGGAAGGTCTTCCACGTCTGTGCGCGGCCATTACCTGACCGGATACTCCGGACATACCTCTGAATCTTTCGCTTGCTGACCCGGAATCCGAGCTTGAGGAGCTCTCCTCGAATTCGCTCGCAGCCCCAGGTACGGTTGTTCGATGCCATCCGGCGTATGAGCTCGATCAGGCCGGAGTCGAGAGTGGCCGTCGCTTCCTTGTGGGGCGAGAGAGAATTCGCCACCGAAGGCGAAACAGGTCGCGGTGCCATCGAAGAAGCGTGTCAGGCTGCACGATATGCAGCGCGTTCCGCCAGCGTTTCGTGAATCGAGAGAGGATGATGAGCAGTATGCGCTCCGCGGGCGTCACGCGAGGTCGCTTCACTACGCGTCGTAGATTGATGACCTGCTGACGCAGCATTGCGTTCTCGGCGAGCAACTGCGACTGCGACCGGACGAGTCTGCGACGATCCCTCTGATAATCCGCAGGATGAGCTCGAGCAACCAGAGCACGCTTCAGACTCCCTGGTTGACGGTTCAGGAGCATGCCCGGCGAGGGCCCTCAAGAACTCCAGATGGCAGCGAAGCTGCCAGATTCTCCCGACACCGGCAAGTGCCCGAATGTACGGAGCGGATGACAAAAGTAGCCACGACGGCGTGATCCGGTGGATCGGGGAAGTCTGGGGTGCGCGTGCGAGGAAGGGTCGGGGGTGAACGTTGACGGTTGAGGGTTGAGGGTTGCCCGAAACGCCTACCCCTACGCCTCACGCTTGCCCCGAAACACGCACCCTTCCTATGATCGACGCCTAGCGGTCTTCTGATTCACTTCGACGACCGCCGCAACGACGCTTGCTTCTTGAACTCCAGAGGGGTCAACGTAATGGGCCACCAGTCTTCCTCGTTCGGATCGCTGGCATCCATCCAGTATTCGAGCTCATGTCGGTGAAGCTCTTCATTGGAGAAGAGCATGGTCAGTGCCTGCCCCTGCCGAGAGTGGGTCTTGCCGAGCTGAATGATCTCGTTCATTGATTCGAGGATGAAGCAACACAGGACACCTCGCTCGCCGTCATCGAGCTCCGATGAAGCATACAGATCAATGTAGGCGTCCAGTTCGTCCGAGCGACAGGCGGTGTACTCGAGATCTTGGGCGTGGGGGGCTATGCGATCTTCGGGGCGGATCGCGAGGCGCTTCAATACTCGTCGGATGGATTCTTCACGAACGATCCTCATGACCATCCCTTTCGACGAGGTTGTGGAGCCCGGTCAGGTCGGCGTTCTCAGTTTAAGCGCCGAGCCCGCACAGCGCTCGGAACCTCACCTCTGCCCCCTCGGCGCCGGCGAAACGACACTTATCGTTCGGCGGTCAGGCGGAGCAGATCGCCGCCGTCTTGGAGCACCCACACTGCGCCATCCGGGGCCTCCTCGACTTCGCGGATTCGGGTGTCGAGTTCGTCGGCGCGAATTCGAGAGTTGTCGTTCATGGCTTGAACCTGACGAACGGTGTCGCCTTGCAGCGGGAATCGGATGAGGGCTCGGGAAGACAGGCCCCCGATCGGCGCGCTGCCTTTCCACTCATCGGTCGCAATCGTGCGCAATCAGGAGCGAAGGTATGCGGGGTTTCGCGGTACTCCTGCCGCGAACCCGGTAGCTACCGGCGAACTGATCGGACCTCACCAAAGCGAGGAATCTATCGTGCATGAGCGCGCACGGCCGCGATGAGTTCCTCATACGACTGGCAGCGCAGTATCGGGATCTCATCGCTCATCCCAAGGAATGGCAGCAGATAAAGCGCGGAGTCCTGAGCGCCGACGTTTATCGCAATCATCTCACCGCCCATGTTGGTGCCGACCGGGAACCACTCAGAAGAGAGGGACTCAGCCATCTCGTACCTCTCGTACGACTCGTCCACCTCGCTGGGCGACCAGATCCGCACGTATCCGATGTCGTCACCCAAATCGCCCTCGAACGGAGTCTCTGAGCGCATGAAGTCCGCCAGCGCAGGCGGAAGACGATTAGCATTGCGCTCGAAGTAAGATGAAGGCGCCACCGGGCTAGCTTAGACCAGACGACCGCGAGGGTTGGCCTTTTGCCTACAAGTAACCATGGACGCCGCCTGAGCGCTTAGGCGGCCGGACCTCCTGCCGATTCGGGGGTTGCGCCCGAGAGACTCGGGTGCCTATCCCCATGCGATGAATAGGCATCGCGGGAGGCCCGGAGGTCCAGCCATGCGCAGTCTACGCTCTTTGTCGGGATCGATGCGCACCAGGACAGCGTGACGCTGGCGGTGCTGCCGGAAGGGGTCGAGGAGTGCGAAGAGTCGCGCACGCTCCCCATCGACCTGGGCAAGCTCCGCCGTCACTTCCTGCGGCTTCAGCAGCGAGGGCAGATTACGCGGATAAGTGGGGATCGATCACCCTCCCTCAGGGCTGCTTTTGTCAGTTTCCCCGTTACCGGTACAGGGACACCCGCCCTGCACGTCTACACGGCGCGGAAAACGACCAGAGCCGGCCCGCGAGGGTCGGATAAGGCATCGAGAGGATACACCCATCCACCGGCGAGCGCTTGCTCGCGATGGGATCAACTATCGGGACTCGCAAGTAGACCTTGGAGCCATCGAGGAGACGGATGACGGTCGTGTCGACGTGCCACAGCTCATTCGGCATCGCCGCGCGGACACCTACCTTCGGCGCACACGGATGCACCCGCTTGCGTGGACGTCTCCATCCACGGTCGCAAACGTATCGACACCACGTAGCAGGCGCGGTCGTTTGCAAGGTAGTTGTCGCCTCATCGTAGATGTTATGCGGCCGCCGACGCCGCGGCGCCCTGGGCCATCTCGCCCTCCATCTTCCGGTCGGGCCGTGCACGTACACAGACCCGCTTTGGGCGGCTCCAATCTCGGGTGGGCCGTGAGCCCCAGCGGTTCGGGTGCCGCGCCTTGGCGGCCTCGTAAGCCTCCTTGCGACGCCTCAGAATCGCGATGTCCCGGCCATCGTGCCGGTCGATCGGGCGCACGAACTTGATGCCGCTGTGGCGGTGCTCCCAGTGGTACCAGCGCACGAAGGCGGCCACCCAGGTACGTGCCTCCTCGAGGCTCGAGAAGCGCTCCTTCGGATACCAGGGCCGGTACTTGAGCGTCTTGAA
>JANQQN010000266.1 GCA_028289325.1 Myxococcota bacterium
CGCCACCACCGCGTGGTCGCCGATGCGCACGCCGTCCGTGACCCCCGCCCGAGCGCCGATCCACACGTCCTCGCCGACATCGATGCCTCGCGACCGCACCGGCTGGGCGCGAATGGTGCGGTCGGGGCGCAGTCCGTGGTCGAACGCGTACAGGGCCGCTCCGGACGCGATCCGGGTCCCGGCACCGATTCGGATCCCGGCTGAGCCCCCGTCCATGGACACCCGAGCGTTGATGCTGACGTCATCCTCGAGGACCAAGGGGCCGTGCAGAAAGGTCTCGGCAGCCACGGCCACCCGCTCCCCCATTCGGATCGTTCGACCGGGCTCGGCGAACACGTGGGCGTCGGGGGAGATGAAGCACCCCTGCCCGATTTCGACCGTCTCCAGCCCGCGCAGCGCGGCCTGGATCTCCGCCTGCCAGGGCTCGGCCCACGCGCGATGCTTGGGCTTGAGCGTGAAATACAACCACGGCATCCACGACAGGCGATGCTGATGCTGGCGCCGGAATCGCGCTTGTGGGTCGCCGTCGTCCATCAGCCGCGCCGACTCAAACCCTTGGGATCGATGCTCAGGTCGAGCAGGTCGGTTCCCGTCTCCGCCGCCACCGCGGCCCCCGCCGTTTCGTCGCGACTGAACAACACTACGATGTCCCCTCCGCCCGCCCCGCTGGGTTTGGCGGCCGCTCCCCGGCGACCGGCGGCATCCATGATCGCCTGAATGGTGTCGGTGACCACGGGAACCCCGGCGTCGCGCCCCATCATGGCCATCGCCCGGCCGTACTGGGCCACGGTGGCCAGAAAACGTCGGCTGTCCTGCTTGAACCACGCGTCCACGCCCTGCTCGGCGAGGGGGGTGAGCACATTGACCCAATCCCCCCATCGGTCGGCGGCCTGACACTGCGCCACCAGCGACCTGGTCGACGCAGGCTTACCTGCGTACAACACCGAGACGTGAAGGTCGCGGATCCGCGACGGGCACGGCGTGACCTCGCTTGGCTGCTGTCGAGTCGCGATCACGCCGCCGTGGTAGCTGGCCGCCACATCGATGCCGCTGCCTCGGCCTCCATTGGCCGCACGGTGGCCATCGATCGCTGCCGCGAGGGTGGCTTCATCGCCCCCGCCGGTCCCCAAGGCGGCGGTCACCACCGCGACGGCGGCCGAAGAACCCACGCCGAGCTTGCCGCGGTCGGGATCCATGAATCCTCCGGTGTCGATCCGGACCTCGTTGGGCGCCACCTCGGCCCCGGGGATCTGGGCCAGGACCGCCTCCACGACCTCGCTCGGCGCGCCTTCGCCGGCCGCGACCCGCTGCCCCACCGCTCGCCGATCGACCGCCGCCACCAGGGCCAAGCCCCCGTCGAGGACCGCGTAGTCGCCCAGGAGCACCATCTTTCCGGGCGCGGAGACGGTCATCGCTCGACCACCTGCGCCCCGGCGCCGGGGGGCGAGGTCAACACTCGCGCGACGTCCGGGTGTCCGGTCAACGCCGCCTGGACCGTCGCCTCGTGTGCGGGCGGCGTGAACGCGACGACGTGGGGCCCGGCATCGATGGTGAAAAAGACCGGAACCCCCGTCCGCCGGAGCTCTCGAACCCGCTCGATGGCCCATAGGGTCGCGGGCCGAAAGTAGATGATCCCCGGGCGGGCGGCCATCGCGTTGGCGTGCATCGCGAGGCAGTTGCCTTCGACGATCGTGGCCAGCCGCTCCAAGTCTCGACTTCGCAATGCATCTTGACAGGCGGCGAGATCGACGTCGACCTGCGCGATCCACGCGTCGTAGAACGGCGAGGTGTCCCGAGTGAGCTCCATGCCGTCGGTGGAACCGATGGACTTCGGTCCTGCCGCGGCCACCGCGATGACCGCGTGCAGCGGAAGTTCGATGTCCGCCAGGGGTTCGGCGACCGCGTCCGTACCGTCGGCCGCGCGACCGGCGTGCATCCGGACGAAGCCCCCGAAGATCGAGCGGGCTGCGCTTCCGCTGCCCTGGCGAGCCAGCGCGGACAGCTCGGCGGGCGTCGCCGACAACCCCAGCGCCCGAGCGACCCCCACCGCCAGCGCCGCGAACGCCGAAGCGGACGAAGCGAGCCCGGCCGCGGTGGGAAACATGTTCCGGCTTCGGATATCGAGGCGCGTCTGAACCCCGGTCCGCGCGCGCACGAGGTCGGCAAACCGGCTCACCCGCGCCAAGGCGCGACCGGACTGCGGCTCACCATCGAGGACCAGGGTGTCCGTCGACCCGCTGCTCGGCGTCACTTCGGTCACCGTCTTGAGCACATCGAGGGTCAAAGACAGCGAACCGGCGGCGGGAAGATTGAGATCCGAGTCCCGCTTACCCCAGTACTTGACGAGGGCAATGTTGGCGCACGCAGTCGCTTCGTACATGCCGCGTGGACTAACAAGCCGCCGCCGGACAAGCCAACCCCTCAGAGGCCTACTTGTCGTTGGCGAGCTGGTCGACCCGACGGAGCAGGGTGGGAAACCGATAGGGGCCGTGCATCCGCCGCACCGCTTGCGCCGCTTCGTCGTTCGACCAGCCGGCGGCGCTGACCCAAAGCGGGACCTCGCTGTCACCACGCCGCACAGGGACGGCGTCGGCCCCGCAGTAGGGGTTCTTGGCGACCCCGACCACCGCGACGTCGAGCCCTTCCGACCGAAGGCATCGGTGGAGGTGGCGGCCGAGCCCCGGTTTGTCTTCGCCGGCGGCCCCAAGGTCGACGAATCCATCGACGACCACCGCCTCCAGCCGCCCTCGATCCCTGGCTTCGAGCACCACCGGCCATAGGCACGGCAGTTCTCGCTGGTAGAACGCCCCGGGAACGTAGGGCGCCACGTCGGCGACGTGCTCGATGATGACGTCGACCGGCGCCTCCGCCGACCAGTCGTCGAAGCGAACCCCCGCCGCTCGGGCCGTGGTGACGCCGTTCGATTCGGTGTACGCGACGTCGGTCGCGAGCAGCACGTCAGCCCTCGGCCGTCCGGCGCTTGGGCCGAAACGACGCCCGAAGCTCCTTCTTGCGCAGGCGAATCGACTCTGGAGTGACCTCGACCAGCTCGTCCTCGTCGATATACTCGATCGACTTTTCGATGCTCAGGGCCTTGGCGGTGGTCAGCAGCACGTTCTCGTCTTTGCCCGCGGCGCGGATGTTGGTCAGCTTCTTCTCCCGGCAGATGTTGACGTCGAGGTCGTTGTCTCGGGCGTGTTCCCCGACGATCATGCCTTCGTAAACCTCGACCCCCGGTCCGACGATCATCCGCCCCCGCGGCTGAAGGTTGAAGATGGCGTAGGGCGTCGTCTTCCCCGCCCGGTCGGAGACCATCGTCCCGTTCGGGCGCCGGGCGACCTTGCCTTGAAATGGCGCCCAGCCGTCGAACAGCGAGTTCATGATGCCCGTACCGCGGGTCTGAGTGAGAAACTGGGAGCGAAATCCGATCAGCCCGCGCGACGGGATACGGTAGGTCAGCCGCACCCGCCCCGTCCCTTTGTTGTCCATCTCGAGCATCTGCCCTTTGCGCTCGGTCATCCGCTCGGTGACCACGCCGATGTATTCTTCAGGCACGTCGATGTGAACCCGCTCCATCGGCTCGTGCAGCTCACCGTCGATCTCTTTCGTCACCACCTCGGGCTTCGACAGCTGAAGCTCGTAACCCTCCCGCCGCAGCTGCTCGACGAGGACCGCGAGCTGCAGCTCGCCCCGACCGGAGACCATGAACTGCTCGGGGGTCGGGCCGTCGGTGACGGTCAGGGCGACGTTCTGCTTGCCGGCCTTGATGAGGCGATCCCGCAGCTGACGGGAGGTGACGTACTTTCCTTCTCGGCCCGCGAACGGGCTGTCGTTGACGAGGAAGGTCATCTGGAGGGTCGGAGGGTCGACCTCGATGCGCGGCAGCGGCGGCACCTCCTGGTCCGCGACGATGGTGTCGCCGATCTCGACGTCTTCGACCCCCGCCAGCGCCATGATGTCGCCCGAACCGAGCTCATCGACCGCTTTGCGCCCGAGGCCCTCGAAGGCGAACAGGCTCACCACCCGAGCCGACTTGATGGCCCCCGCCGCGCCGTGCAGGAAGACCTGCTGGTTCTTCTTGATCGTTCCCGCGACGATGCGGCCGATGGCCACCTTGCCCACGTAGTCATCGTACTCGGTATTGGCGACCAGGACCTGGAGCGACTCTTCCCGGCGATCGGGGGGGGCCGGGAGGTGCTCGACGATGGTGTCGAAGAGCGGCTGCAGATTCTCGGACTCTTCGTCCAGGCTTCGCTTCGCGATCCCATCCCGCCCGATGGCGTAGACCACGGGAAACTCGAGCTCGTCCTCCGGCGCTTCGAGGTCGATGAACAGGTCGTACACCTCGTCGAGGACCTCGGCCGGCCGGGCATCGGAGCGATCGATCTTGTTGATGACCACGATCGGCTTGAGCCCCCCCTGGATGGCCTTCGACAGCACGAACCGGGTCTGAGGCAGCGGCCCCTCGGACGCATCGACGAGCAGGATGACCCCGTCGGCGAGGGTGAGCACTCGCTCCACCTCGCCGCCGAAGTCTGCGTGGCCTGGGGTGTCGAGGACGTTGAGCTTGGTGCCGCGGTAGTCGATCGCGGTGTTCTTGGCGAGGATGGTGGTGCCTCGCTCCCGCTCTTGGTCGTTCGAGTCCATCACCCGGTCGACCCGGGCCTGGTTTTCTCGAAAGATGCCCGACTGCCCGAGCATCGCGTCCACCAGTGTCGTCTTGCCGTGGTCGATGTGGGCGATAATCGCGAAGTTGCGGAGGTCTTCCCTTCGGCCGCTCATCCGGCTGCTCGATGGGCTGGGCGTCGTGTCCCCGTCAACGAACCTTTTGATGGCTTTTCAGAACGGCACTCTAAGGTGGGGAAAGCGAAGGGTCGGGCCGGGGTGACGAGCCGCAAAGCCAGGTTCAGGCGTTCATCGGCGGTCCCGAGAGCGACTCCGCCGCGCCTTCCGCTCCGAACGGTTGGACCGACGAGACGACTTCGCCTTGCGCTCAGACTTGCGCGAAGTCGACCGACTCACCTGCCGTTTCGCGGCTCGGCGGGCGGCTTTGCGCTCCGACCGGCGAATCTCGCGGCGTCGCGAAGACCGGTCGGCGCGGCGGACCTCGCGGCGGGCCAGGCGACGATCGGAACGCCGGACCTCACGACGAGCCGCGCGGCGGTCCGAGCGGCGGACTTCACGCCGGTTGGACCGCCGAACCTCACGCCGCTGTGAGCCGCGCACTTCGCGGCGGTCCGAGCGACGAACCTCGCGGCGGTTCAGCCGGCGCGCTTCGCCCTGATCGGCGCGGCGAACCTCACGACGGTTCAGACGACGCGCTTCGCGACGGTCGGCGCGGTCCACCTCCCGACGGTTCAGCCGGCGCGCTTCACCCCGATCGGCGCGGCGAACCTCACGACGGTTCAGCCGGCGCGCCTCACGACGGTCGGCGCGGTCCACCTCGCGGCGAAAAGCGGTGCGGTCGGACCGCCGGACCTCCCGGGAGGAACGTCGGCCGTCGCGACCACGAACCCGGGTCCGAGGCGCACGCTCGATGCGCCGTCCCCGGCCGCCTCCCTGGCCGGGCGAACCCAGCCGACGCCAGGGCGACGACCCGGGCGACCGCACGTTCGGCCGGTCTTGTCGCGGCACCGGTCTTGGCTGCCGCAGCCGGTTGGAGCCCCCATTGGTCGCCC
>JANQQN010000274.1 GCA_028289325.1 Myxococcota bacterium
AGTGAACGGTGACCCCGTTCAGTCGCCAGTAGAGATCTTCGCGGAATGTCGCGTCGTCCTTGGCCCGATCGAGATCCTGGTTCGTTGCGGAGACGATGCGGACGTCGACGGTGCGCGGTCTCGTCGCGCCGACGGGGAGGATCTCTCCCGACTCGAGCGTGCGCAGCACTTTGACCTGCAGCGCCGGCGGTAGATCCGCGACTTCGTCCATAAAGAACGTTCCTCCGTCGGCTTCCGCGAACAGGCCCTCGTGGTCGCGCATCGCGCCGGTGAACGCGCCTTTGACATGACCAAACAAGATGGATTCGGCGAGCTGCTCGGGGAGCGCGCCGCAGTTGACGGGGACGAACGGCCGATCTCGCCGGTGGCTTTGGTCGTGGACCAGCCGGGCCACGAGCTCTTTGCCGGTGCCGTTCTCTCCCGTCACCAGGACGGGGAGGTCGCTCGGTGATACCTTCTCCGCCAGCCGCACGGCCTGCACGAACGCAGGGCTTTCGCCGACGATGCTGGCCCTCGGGCTCGATGCGGCCAACCGATCCTGAAGGTCGGCGACCTGGCGTCGAAGGTCGTGTTTGGCCCGCGCGCGCTCGACGACGACCAACAGGACATCAGGGTCTACCGGCTTGGTCAGGAAGTCGTAGGCCCCGCGCCGGATGGCTTGCAGCAGATTGCGGGTGTCTCCGGCGCCGGAGACCACGATGACGTTTGTGAACGCCGACCCGTCGGTGATCTGAGAAATCGCGGCCAGGCCGAGATCGACGCGGCCGTCCGGCGGCAGCATCAAATCGAGCAACACCACCGGGTACCGTGCGCCGGCCACCGCTCGTTCCACCGCCGGGCGGTCCTCGGCCTCGTCGACGTCGAATCCCGCGTCCCGAAGGAGCGCCCCGTACACCTGGCGAAAGGCGGTGTCGTCATCGGCGAGCAGGAGTCGGGGCCGTTCGTCGGTCACGATGCTCACTGTTGTGCGTCGAGAACGTCCGCCGAAGCAACCGGCGGCCGGTACGCCGGCAGCGATACGGAGAACCGCGCCCCGCCGAGCGGGGACCGGGCGGCGCCGATCGCGCCGTAGTGGCGCTCGACGATTCCCCGCACGATCGAGAGTCCGAGGCCCGTCCCTGGACGAGGCCCGTGCCGAGGCCGGCCGGTCACGAAGGGATCGAATACCCGGTCGACCAGCGACGGCGATACGCCCGGTCCGTCGTCGTCGACCACGATCGCCACCCGCTCCCCGCCGCTGATGCGGACCTCGATGCGACCGGCCTCTCGGTCCACGACCGCGAGTAGTGCGTTGTCGACGAGGGCAACGAGCGCCTGCAGGAGCTGGTGCTGGTCGCCTTCGACGGATACGGGGCCGTCGCTCGACACCTCGATCTCGATGTGATCACTCGGCCGCCCGAGGCCCTGACGGGCGCTGGTTGCCGCGAGCTGAGCGCTCGTGAACATATCGACTTTTCTCAGCTCGAGAGGCTGCGGCCGACCGTACGCCAGCAGATCATCGACGAAGTGGGAGGCGCGATCGATCTGCTGCCGAAGTGCGCCGAGGATGTCGCCGTCGGCCCCTTTTCGCTCCAGCTGATGGACGAGCGCGGTCATCACCCCGAGGGGATTGCGGACTTCGTGGGCCACCGCGGCCGTCAGCGCGCCGACCGCGGCGAGCCGCTCGGCGTGGTCCGCTCGGGCCTCCTGTGCGGTCAGTGCTTTCGACAGCGCCGCCGCTGGGGCCCGATCTGGACTGAAGGATCGGGTCAGTAACTCTTGCAGATGTTGTCGCAGGGGTTCGAAAGCCAAGGCCGCCATACACAGAAGAAAAAAGGCACCGAGTCGATATTGGCCGATCGCTACCGGCGGCGACAACGCCACCAGCTCCATGACCCCGAACAGGAACCCCGCGGACAGAAATGCGGCCACCGCGGCATAAAGGAGGCTGCGTTCCAGCACCCGGCGCTCGTCGGGGGGCTCCAGGGCGCGGATGACGTTGGCGATCAGGAAGAGCGACGCCAGTACGCACAGCATGGGAAACGGGGAGGGCCGGGCGCCCGAAAGCAGCACGGCGTTGGCAAGCCCGCCTCCGTAGGCGAGCACTCCGGCCAAGAACAACCATCGCAGAGGCGCGCGGTCGGGGGCCGGGGTCATCCGGTACGCCTGAGCGAGGGCAACCAGAGGGATCGTCGCGGCGACGATGGCCAGGACCATCCCCGGCCAGAACAGCGGGCCGCGGATCATCGCCCGGGGGCCGTACAGTACGCCGGGCTGCAGGATGCCGGCCAGCGTCAGCCCCGCCGCCGTCGCGTAGGCCACGAACACCAGGCGGTAGGAGCGCTGCTGCGTGGCGTCGTAGGCCGCGTGAAGGTAGGTTGCAGCAACGAACGCACCGACCGCCGCTCCCCGCTCCCCGACCGTCGCCCATCCCGGGACCCAGATCATCATGAGGGTCGCGGACCACACCGCGACCGCGAGGCAATAGAGGGCGAGCCCCGGACTCCGAAGGCCTCGTCGCACCGCCGTGAAGAACAGCAACGTCGAGACGGACAGGACCGGGATGAGACTGTACGGATACAGCGCGCCCATGGCCACCACGAGAGCATACCGCTATATCCGACGGCCATGGACATCGCAGCGACGGATATCTCGGCGGTCGCGCATCGCCTCGGGGTCACTCGGGACGCCGTGGTGCTGGCCCGCAGTGCGGACGTGATCGACCTGCACCTCGATACCTTCATCCCCGTCCGCCTGTACGGATACGATCCCAGCCGGCGCCACGGCCTCGGCCCGACCAACGGCCGGTTCTTCGGTCATCTTGACCTTCCTCGGGCCCTGGATGCGGGGCTATCCGGAGGGATGTGGTCGATCACCACCAATCCGTTTCGGACCCCCGCTGGCCGCTGGCGGACCTTCGAGCGCAACCTCGCTCGGCTCGAGTCGTGGATCCAGCGGCAGCCGGGGTTGGTGCGGGCGCGAACCCACGCCGAGTACGTCGCGGCGCGACAGGCGGGCAAGCACGCCTGCCTTATCTCGGTCCAGGGCGGCAACTGCTTCGATGCTGCGCCGGCGTCCATCGCGTCGGTGCCCGATCGATCCGTGGTTCGGGTCACGGTCCTCCATCTCACCCATTCCCGGCTCGGCGCGACGTCGACACCCTTGCCTTCGCTGCGGCGGAGCAAAGGGTTGACCGCTGAAGGGCGGGCGTTCGTCGAGGCGCTCAACGCCGAGCGCGTATTCGTGGACCTCGCACATATCCATCCTCAGGGCTTTTGGGACGCGGTCGAAACGCACGACAAGACCCAGCCCCTCATCGACACCCACACCGGCGTTCGTGCGGTTACCCCCGTATGGCGAAACCTCGATGACGACCAGCTGAAGGCGATCGCAGATACCGGGGGCACGATCGGGGTGATCTTCGCCGAGCACTTCCTGCGCCGCCGAGGCGGGCCTCGCGACGGCCGCCTGGTCCTCGCGCATCTTCAGCACATCATCGACGTCGTCGGCGAGGACCACGCGTCGATCGGCAGCGACTTCGACGGGGCGATCGTTCCCCCCGCCGATCTGCGCAGCGGCGATGCGTATCCTCGGCTCGTGCAGCACATGCTCGATGGGGGCTGGTCCGACGACCGGATCCGCAAGGTCCTCGGGGGCAACTTCCTGCGGGCTTTTCGGGATCTTCGTCCCTGATGCCGGGGCGGCGACGCCTTTCGTCAGCGCTGGTCAGCGACCACCGACGCCGTTACCCTGAATCGCATGAACGATCCGTCTCCTCCCGACGTCGACGACGAAGGCGCAAAGGCCCGGGCGCTGCTGGATAGCGGAACGGTCAGTGGGTTGCCGCGCGTGCCCCCCGGCAAGTCTGCGGAATCAACGATACGCCGCGATCGGTTCGGTCGCTGGTACCACGATGGGCAACCCGTGGCCCACGAAGGGGTTCAAAAGTGCTTCGACGCGTGGATCGAGCGCCACGAAAACGGCCGCTATGTCCTCCGAAACTCGGTGAACTGGGCGTTCGTGGTCATCGACGGCGCGCCGATCATCGTCAAGCGAGTCCGGGTGGCACCGGACGGTCTGTGGCTCGGGCTGTCCGACGGTCGCGAAGAGTTGTTGCAGGCGCCCACCTTGCGCCAAGACCCGGAAGGCATCCTTTATTGCCAGGTTCGGCAGGGACGCCTGACCGCGCAGTTTTCGCGGCAGGCGGTCTTCGATCTGGAGCCCTTCGTCGACGAGGACGACGAAGGGATCACCGTCGCCGTGGGTCAGGATCGCGTTCGGCCGGTGGTCACCGAGTCACCGATCCGATGACGACGAGGCCTGCCCACCCAGCTCTTTGGCTCGTCGGGTGGCCGCCTCGACCGCGTTCATGATCGTGGTCCGCATCCCGCCTTCCTCCAGGGTGTGAAGACCGGCGATCGCCGTTCCTCCGGGCGACGTCACCATATCTTTGAGTTGCCCGGGGTGCATCTTCGTCTCCTGAAGCATTCGCGCCGCGCCCTGAATGGTCTGAACGGCGAGGTCGAGGGCGATCTCCCGGGAGAGGCCGACTTTGACCCCTGCGTCAGCGAACGCTTCGATGATCAGGAAGACGTATGCCGGGCCGCTGCCCGATAGGCCGGTGACCGCGTCGAGCAGGCTTTCGTCGACCCGAGCGACATGTCCGGTCGGACCCAGGATCGCTTCCGCCGTCTGTAGGTCCTGTTCCGTGGCGTGGACGCCGGGCGAGATGGCCGTGGCCCCCTGTTTGATCAGGGCGGGGGTGTTGGGCATGGCGCGCACCACCCGCGCTCGGTGTCCGAGCGCCTCTTCGATCTGGGGAGTCGAGATCCCGGCCGCGATGCTGACCACGAGAGGGTCGTTGAGGTGGCCGCGAAGCTCGTCCAGGACCGTAAGCAAGATCTGCGGCTTGACGCCGAGCAGCACGATGTCCGCGTCACGAACGCAATCAACGTTGTCCGAGGCGGCGCGCACGCCGAACCGCTCGGCGACGGCCGCGGTTCGCTCCGGGCGCCGATTGTGGACGGAGACCTGGGTGGCGGCGATGGCCTGGCTTTCGATCAAGCCCCCGAGCAGGGCTTGGCCCATGTTGCCGACGCCGATGATGCTGAGCGCTTTGGATCCTAGCGGCACGGTGAGGGCCTGGTAGCACTTGCGCCGTTCGGTTGTCACCCGGCTTGGCGTGGCGCGACAGCCATGACAAAGGTCGTGTCATGAGCGGCTTCGTACTGGCGTCGCGCTCACCCCGGCGACGAGACTTGCTCGCCGCGGTTGGCCTCACTCCGACGGTCATGGCGTCCGACGTCGATGAGACGCCGCATCCGGACGAACGGCCGGTCGGTTACGGTCTTCGGGTCGCTTGCGCGAAGGCCTCGGCGTGCTTGGCTCCGGAGCCGGTCCTGGCCGCGGATACCGTAGTCGCGCTCGACGACGAGATCTTCGGCAAGGCTCCGGACGCGGCGGGGGCGGTGGCCATGCTGCGTCGGCTGTCGGGCCGTCGTCACCAAGTCCACACCGCGGTGGCTCTTCGCCCCAGTCTGGGCGCTGAGGTCAAGACGATCGTGGTTACGACGCAAGTCTCCTTTCGGACGCTGACGCTCGGTGAGATCGAGCGCTACGTCGAAACCAAAGAGCCCATGGACAAGGCCGGCGCATACGGCATTCAGGGGCGCGGAGGCGCGCTGGTGGCCAGTGTTGAAGGCAGCTACACCAACGTGGTGGGCCTTCCAGTGGCGGAGACCCTGGCGTTGCTGGCGCCGTTGGGAATCTGGCCATGCTGAACGTCGCGGAGAACTTGCGGGCGATCCACGCCCGGATATCCGAGGCGTGTGAGCGAGCAGGGCGCTCGACCGACGAGGTGACCCTGGTTGCGGTTTCCAAGCGGCAGCCGGATGAAAAGCTGATGGCCGCCTACGACGCCGGTCACCGTGACTTCGGGGAGAACTACGTTCAGGAGCTCGTACGAAAGAGAGACTTGTTGCCCGCAGACGCCCGCTGGCACCTGATCGGTCATCTACAGACCAACAAGGCCAAGCAGGCCGTGGGCGCCCATCTGATCCATACCGTTGACTCGTTTCGAGTCGCAAAGGCGCTGCAGAAGACGGCCGTCACCCATGGCGTCGAACAGCGGGTCCTCATCGAGGTCAACGTCGCCGGCGAAGCGTCGAAGGCGGGCGCTTCGCCCAACGATGTTCCGAGCCTGGTGGCGGAGGTCGAACAGCTCAGCCACCTCCGGGTCGAAGGCCTGATGTGCATCCCCCCTGTGGCGGAAGGAGTGCGCTATTTTTCCGAGCTGAAATCTCTTCAAGAGAGTGTGATGACTTACGCGACGTCCAAGCTGTCTCACTTGTCGATGGGTATGAGCGCCGACTACGCCGAAGCGATCGAGGCGGGGTCGACGATCGTTCGGGTGGGGACGGCGATCTTCGGGGAGCGAATCGGCTGATCGACCTCAGGTTCATACAGTCCGCGCCCAGAACGGTCGTGTAAGTTTGCCGGCGTACGGTCGGGCCGGATAGGCTGGTGTTATGGGGCTGACGCCGTTAGACATCCGGCAGCACCGGTTTCGCAAGACGCTGTGGGGATTGGACGCACCGGAAGTCGACGCGTTTTTGGATGTCCTCGCGCACGACTTCGAGCAGCTCATCCGCGAGACCCACAGCCTTCGCGACGACGTCTACCGAAAAGACGCCGAGATTCGTGACTATCGAGAGCGTGAGCGGACGCTGAAAGACACGATGATCACCGCGACCAGGATCACCGAAGACATCAAGCAGAACGCGCGCAAAGAAGCGGAGATCGTGATCGCGAAGGCGGAAGTGCAGGCCGAGCAGATCATACAGAACGCCCACACCCGTCTCGTTCGAATCATGGAGGATATCGACGAGCTACGTCGGCAGAAGGCCCAGTTCGAGGCAGGCCTACGATCGACCATCACCGCCCACAGCAAGCTCCTCGACGCCATGAACGAGCGCGACGCACCGACCGAGGCCGAAATGCTGTCGATGGTGCACCGCCGGGTGACCGCGGCGCCCGAGCCCGTCTCATCGGGGGTCGTCAATCTGAGCGATCCGACGGCGCATCGGCCGCCGACCGACGCCGAGCTGTTGACGCCGAGGGGCGGCGACCGTTAACCGCTCGCGCTCGAAGGCGACATCACGGCTTGTGAGGGGTGATGGTCGGGCGTTCGGTTTCTTGCAGCAAGCCCAGCTCGAGCAGGAGGTACGCGATGACCTGTCCGTATCGGACGTCGGCGCGACCGGCGTTCGCGAACTCCAAAGACTCGAACAGCGTACGCCCGTGTCCGAAGGCCTCGGCGCGAATCCGCTCGGATTTTCTCAGCTTCAGGCGATTGACCTCGTTCTGAAACGTCGGCGCGCGCCAAAGAGGCTGGCGCAGGTAACCCGCGAGCTGAGTGCTGATCCAATCGGGATCGAACGACCGGGCGATCAACCGCGGTAAGAACGGCAAGATCGGGAGACTGGTCGTGTCGGCGTGGGCGAGGACATTGCCGGTGGAACCGAACCGACCGTCGCGCCATCCGAACAGAAAACGCATGGACTTACGCTTGGCGAGCCCCCGGCTGGTGGTCAGTGCGACCTGCGCCTCGTACGGCAGCCGAGGGAAGAGGCGACGGTCGTCCTTCAAGGCGTTGTGAAAAGCCGCGCCCAGGCCGAGATGCTCGAGATACGGGTTGTTGAGAAGGGTGCTCCATAGCTCGAAGAACAGATCGTTTTGGTGAATCGCCACGATCTGGCCTCCGCTGACCTGCAGCTCGTACCGCTCCACGCCCGAAGGCCCGGGCCGCGCGAACAGCAGGCGGCTCGTCGCGTTGCCGCGGGCGAAGGTCCCGAGGATCGCGGTCATGCTGACGTCCTCGATGCGTCCCTGCATCTCGCAGCTACCGAGCTCCAAAGTGGGGACCACCAGCTCGTCGTCGAGCAGGTACGCCACGCGGTCGAGGCCCACCCAGCGCGCCCCGTTGGCCGACAGACGGATCTGCTCCAAGGTTTCCGGCGCCAGGTCTCGCAAGTAGGTCAGCGCTCGCGCCGGACGCAGCGGCCCAATCACGCCGTGGGGGGCCTCGACCCAGATGGGGTCCGGACCGTCGTAGCCACCGGTGGACGCCGCCGAGGCGGGGGTCACGGCATGGGCGCCCGGCGCGAGATCCAGCGTGTCGACGAAGCCTGGCGCGGCAGCGATGGGCGCCTCTTCGACGAGGTAAGCGAGCATGACGTCGTCGGTGCTCAGGTCGTCTTCGTCGTTTTCAGAGGGGGCCCGGCGAATGATCGCGTAGGTCGTCTCGCCCTCTTCACGAACCTCGTCGCCGGGCTCCGAATACAGCTGGTCATCACCGATCCCCAGCAGCTCACCGACATCGGTGACCGGGTACTCCAGCAACACGTCGCGGGGCACTCGCGCCGACGCCAGATGGGGTTCGATCGCTTCCGCCACCGGTTCGGGGGTGATCGGACGTGGGCAGGGCATGGACTCCAAGGCCCGCAGGAGGGTGGCGTGCATCGCGGCCGCGCTCGTTGGACGCTGCGCGGGGTCGGGTGACAGCGCAGACATCAGGACCTCGTCCAGAATCTTGGGGATCACCGCCCGCAGCCGCGACGCGGGCACCCTGGGCTGCGCGCAAACCTGAGCGATCACCTCCTGCGGTGAGCGTCCTCGAAACAGATGGCGACCGGTGAGCAGCTCCCAAAGCACCACCCCGACCGAAAACAAGTCCGAACGCGGTTCCGGCGCGCGTTCCGCGAACACCTCGGGGGCCATATACGGCAGCTTTCCGGGCGGGATGCCGTCGACCGTTCCGTCGGCCGTGCACGCCACGCCGAAGTCGGTGAGCTTCGTCTGGCCGCGCTTCGTGATCAGGATGTTCTCCTGGTTGATGTCCCGGTGGATGATGGGCGCCGCGGTGCCGCGGTCGTCGATGCGGGTGTGGGCGTGGGCCAGGCCTGCGACCACCTCGCTGATCACGTGGACGGCCAGCCATTCGGGCATTCCGCCGTGCGTCTTTCGCATCGACCACGCGAGTCGACGCAGATCGATCCCGTCCACGTATTCCAGGACGATGTAGGGCTCATCGTCGGGGCCACAGCCGGCGCTCATGAAACGGACGATGTTCGGATGACGCAGCCGTCGACTCATCTCCGCTTCACGCCGCATCAAGGCGCGGAAGCGGGGATCTGTGCGGTATTTTTCGCCGATCCGCTTGACGACAACCGTTTGAGCCGGATGTTGACGCCAATGGGCACGAAAGACCTCGGCCATCCCGCCAGAGCCGATTTTTTCAACAAGGATGAAATCATCAAATCCAAGTTGATCGATTGCTGAGGGCGGCGACTTGACCGGCAAGGGGTTCGAAAACAGCAAGGCTGGTGCCACGTCGTCGCGCCGCACAATCCTTGTGCTAAGACCGCCGTACTGTTCCGCATGAGGCCTATGGACCTCAGTTATCGTGGTGATACAACCTCGAAGAGCCACAAACGAGGCTTTTTGACCGCTCTTTAGGGTGGGGGATTAACGCATGCCCCGGTCTCAAGTGGGTGAAAGGGGCCTTCGTCAGGGGTGATACGAACGATGAAATCACTCGCCGAACAGCGTTGCCTGGACTGGTGGTCGCGTTCCGAATGACCCCCGTATTCGGCTAACCTTCCAGTTCATCTACGGTTTTGGGCCAGTCTTTTCGCAGCAAGCGAGACAGCGATCGGTCGGCGAGGAGTCGGCCCTCGTTCTGGCACCGAGGGCAATAGTTCACTTCATTTTCGGCGTAGGCGATCCGCATGACCTTGGAACCGCACACCCGACACGGCTCTTTGTACCGACCGTGCACGTTCATTTCGGGACGAAAGGCGGTGACCTTTTCGGGGAAGCGGTCCTTGGCCTCCGCGCGCAGAATCTCCACCCACTGTTGGAGTGTCCCCTGGGTCGCCTCGTAGAGACGCTCCACCTCGTCGTCGGTCATCCGCTGGGTGAGCTTCATGGGCGACAGCTTGGCGGCGAACAAGATTTCGTCCGAGTACGCGTTGCCGATGCCACTGAACAGGCGGGCGTCGGTCAGGGCCCGCTTGAGGGTATGGTTGCGCGAGGTGAGCCGCTCGCGAAAGGCGTCGAGGGAGGCGGACATCACCTCGAGTCCGCCGCGGTCGTGATCGGCGAGGCGGGCCTCGTCGTCGAGGATGTGAATCGATGCCCGCTTCTTGGTCGAAGCCTCGGTCAAGATCAGGGTTCCGCTCGTGAAGTCGAATCCGGCCAGCCCCACTCGTCCCGGGATCTTCGCCCCTGGATCTTTCCAGCGGAAGCGACCGGCGATCATGAGGTGAACGACGACGTACAGGTTGTCCTCGAGGTCGAACACGATGCGCTTGCCGAGGCGTCGCAGCCCGGTCACCCGTTTTCCGGCCAGGGCGCTGGGGCGGGGTTGCGTCGTGCGAAGGACAAACGGGCTGGCGAGTCGCAGCTGCTCGAGCACCTCACCGACGACTCGGGACTCCAGGGCCTCGATGTACACCGTGACGTCGGGAAGTTCCGGCATGCACCTATCTAGGCCCGAGCGACGTAGTTTTGCGAGACCAGGTTGAGCAGGGCGGTCGCCGTCTCGAAGTCCGTGGCCGGCGATCGGTCGAAGACGTGCTGCATCAGGCCGTGGTTCAACACGAGTTGAAACACGTCGAGCTCGAGCGCCTTCAGGCTACTGAGGGTCGGCTCCAAAGGCTGGGGGATCCGCAGGCGCTCGTGGGGAGCGGGGAGGTCGGGCGCGATGCGGCGAAACTCATCGAGCTGGCGGAGCGCCTCCATGAGGAGGGACTCCGTCGAGTCTTCCAGCTCGAGCATGAACTCGGCCTCATCTTCCGGAGGGCCGAACTCGAAGTTGCCTTCTTCCCAACCCACCATCCGGCAAAACGCTTTCATGGGGCCGAGGTCGTGGTCGTCATCGATGGACCCGTAGAAGATGTTGCCGTTGCGCAGGTAGATCTTGCCGTAGCCGAGGCTGGATCGAATATGCAGCACGCCGGTGCGCTTGGAGGTCGAGAAGAGCTGAAGCAGGTCGGGGATGGGCACTTCCTCCAGCGTCCCACTCATCGACGATTGCTTGCTCGACGCTTGACCCCGGGCCCGAAGGTCCTCGCGGGCTTCGGTCGCCGAGACCGGGGTCGAGGTGGTGGCCACCACCTTGAGGATGGAGGTGCCGATCAGGATGCGGTCGCCCTCCTTGAGTTTGGTCTTCCGAACCTTTTCTCCGTTGACGAAGGTCCCGTTCGTCGAACCCATGTCGGTGATGACGATCTGGCCGGCCTGGGTCGTGATCTTCGCGTGTTTTCGCGAGACCATGTCCTCCACGAGCACCATGTCGAGCTCGGAAGACCGGCCGATGACCACCTCGCGCTCGGCGGCGAGCGGGAACTCGCCCCCTTGGTATTTGCCAGAGATAAACCTCAGGGCGTAACTCTGGGCCATCGCTGGGGGAACCTATGCCCTACGTAGGCTAGGTTCAAGCGCACAGTGGGGCACCTTCGAAGGATGGGCTCGACCTGAGCTACCCCCGGCCGGCGGTCGCGGTCCGCGCCACGGCGACCGCGAGCCAGATCCACGGCGCCCCGTGCAGAAACAGGTCGAACACGTCGATTGCACCCATTCCGTGGCCGCCGCCGGCCACCCAGTGCAGTTTGCCCCACAGGTGCGGCGTCTGACCCGTTACGGGCCAGGGAGCGAGACCGATGATCAAGCAGGCCAGGGCGGGCATCAGGAGTCGTCGCATGTTCTTGTCTTCCGACCGTCGGTGGTGAAGATCGATCGTCGTGCCTCTGTACCGCTACTACTGTCCGCAGAACGACACCATCGTCGAGGTCCGTCACGGCATGCGCGAGTCGGTCGAACGATGGGGCGCGCTGTGCGCGCTCGCCGGTCGGCCCGTAGGGCCCACGGACCCCGAGGCGCCGGTCGAGCGGCATCTGTTTCCGCCCGCGGTACACACGCCGACAGGGGATAGCCAACTGAAGTCGCAGGGCTTCGCCAAGCTCGTCCGTCGCGACAAAGGCGTCTACGAAAACGTGACTGCGCTCGACGGCGAAAAACGAATCATGACCGCCGATGACCCGAGCTCGATGCCGGACTTGAAACGCCGCAACATGGATTGAGGCCTCGGAGGCGGGATCGCGGCTTTTGGATCGCGGTCAGGGCGACGCGTAGAGGCCGGCGGCGATCCGCCACCGTCCTGCGCTTTTGCGCAGGGTGAGGCCGGCGACCGCCCGTCGAGCCGGACCGCCGGCGACGCTCATGGAGTAGTGCTCGTCGATGTGAGCGAGGTCTTCTCGGATCTCCAGTCGGTAGTTGGTGGCCGTGAACCGAATCGCCATCCCTTCGATGTCCCGCTTCATCCGTTCGGTGGCCATCTGTCGGTCGATGATCCCGTCCCGATAGTTCGGGTGCAGGAGGGCCGACAGGGCCACCGCATCGTTTGATTCCAACGCCCGTCTCCGCGCGCGCATCAGGCCCCGGATATCTCGCAGGTCGGCCAGCAGTCCCCCGCGGATCCGCCATCGGTCGGTGCGGTGCAGCGACAGCCGCATCGGTCCTTCGACCTTCCAGACGGGGCGACCCACGAGCTCGGCATCGAGGCGGGTGTCGACGGACGCGACGAGCGCGGACATCTCGGGAAACAGGCCGGATGCCGTCCAATCGATCGTCCATCGCGGAAAGTCTTGGTCCATGGCGCGCAGGTCGTCGAGCAGGGTGTCCCGATCGCCGAGCGGGTCGCCGTAGTGGGGGTCGATAAACGCAGCGAGGGACGACCAGGCTCGCGCTGCGAGCGTCGCTTCGACCTCTCGGACCAGCGCTTCGGGCGTCGGCCCGCAGGCGGCGAGGGCGGCGGCGATCGCGGCCGGGGCGGGCGCGCGACGAACGACGAAAGCGGACGAGACCCGCACGCCGGCGAGACTACGACACTCGCGACGGGCCGTAAGCCTTTTCGGGCCTGCGGCCGCCGTGCAAGCATTCGCGTGCATGGCGTTGATGGAGTGGGAGTTCAGCGAAGGGTCGGGGGACGAAGGGCAGTTCATGCCCACCGGAAAAGTGATCGAAACCCTCCGCCGCCACCTCGCGCGCAACGAAGTCGACGAAGCGGTCGCGCTGTACGAGACCTGCGTCCAGCAGACGGTTGGCCACGAGCTGTGGCAGGAGTTCAGCAGTGCGTCGACCCCGATGCGCAAAGCGATCGCCAACCTGTTCTACCGGGCCCGCGATTACCAGCGGGCCGGCGACGCGTGCGAGCAGCTCAAGGAGTGGTCGGCCGCCGCGCGGGCCTACGCGGCCGACCACAACTGGATCAAGGCCGCCGAGTGCGTCCAGCAGGCCGGCGACATCGCCCGCGCCGCACGCATGTATCAGCAGGGCGGCCAGGCCAAGAAAGCCGCCGAGCTCTACTACAAGGCGGATCTCCTTCTCGATGCCGCGGAAGCGCTCGAGATCGCCGGGGATCTCGTCGCGGCGGGACAACTCTTCTTGCGTGCCGGTGACCGGCAGCGGGCCGCCCACGCCTTGGCCCGGGTTACCCTCCAGGATCCCCGGTTCCTCAAGGCGGTGGGCATGCTCGCCGAGCTGTTGGTGCAGATGAAGCGACCGGACCTTGCGATCCAGCGGCTGTCGGGGGTCGTCCTTCAGAATCAGCCCATCCAGGATGGTACCCACGCCGCGCTCGCTTATCGCCTGGGGGAGCTGGTCACCGAAGCGGGGGCGTCGGCCACCGCTCGGCAGGCCTACGAACGGGTGCGGACGTTCGATCCGAGCTACCGCGATGTATCGGCCCGGCTTCAGCGCCTGGCTCCGGATCGGCCTCCCACCGGCTCCGCCCCCGCCCTTCGTAGCGGCACCCTGGGGCCACAGGTCGTCGCCGGTCCCCCGGCGGCGCCGGAGTATGACGATATGCAGACGATGTTACCGACCGATCCGTTTGCGCCTCCGCCGCCGGGCCTGGCGCCGCTTCAACGCCACACGTTCGTTCAGCGCATGAGCGGCTACGATGTGCTGAAGCGGTTGCCGATCTTCGACGAGCTCAGCCTCGACGAGATGAAGGCCTTCTACGGGGTTTGCGAGAAGACCGTCTTTCAGCCGGGCGAGGTGGTCATCGAGCAAGGCCAGCCCGGCACCGGCCTGTTCATCGTCCGACAAGGTCGGTTACTGGTGACCCAAGTGCGTCCGGACGGCGGCGAGACCGAGCTCGCGGTGGTGCCGTCGGGGCAGTACGTCGGCGAGATGTCCCTGGTCGACGATGTTCCCACATCGGCCCGGGTCAGTGCGGCGGAACGGGTGAAAGCCTTGCGGGTGACCAAGAGCCGCTTCGAGCAGTTCATGTATACCCACGAGCGCACGGCCCTTCGGATCTATCGTTCGTTCGTCAAGACCCTCAGCTCGCGTTTGCGCGACCAGAACGCCCGGCGCGGCACAGCCGCTCGCCGAAGATAGTCGTCGACCGGACCAAGGGGGGCGGGCTCAGGCAGGGTCTACGGCTCCTCCATGAACGGATAACGATAATCGGTAGGCGGAACAAATGTCTCCTTGATGGCGCGGGTCGACACCCATCGCAGCAGATTCTGCGCGCTGCCCGCCTTATCGTTGGTTCCCGAGGCTCGGCTGCCGCCGAAGGGCTGCTGACCCACCACGGCGCCGGTCGGCTTGTCGTTGATATAGAAGTTGCCCGCGGTGAATCGGAGCCGGTCCACCAGCCGCCGAATGTGCCGGCGGTCCTGAGCGAATACGGCGCCGGTCAAGCCGTAGGGGGCGGCGGCATCGAGCTGGTCCAGGGCCTCCGTCTCCCGGTCGTCCTCGTACACGAATAGAGTGACCACGGGGCCGAAGATCTCCTCGACCATCAAGCGGTGGTCGGGCCGGTTGGCCTCGACCAGGGTGGGCATGACGAAGTACCCCTGTTCACCGCTGTAGGTGCCGCCGGCGATAACGGTGCAGTCGCTGTCGGCGTGGGCGAGGTCGACGTATCCTGTGATCTTCCGAAAAGCCGCGCCGTCGATGACCGCACCCATGAAATTCGAGAAGTCTTGAATGTCGCCGACGTTGATCGTCGCGATATCCGCCGCCAAGCGGTCCTTGAGCTCCGACCAGATGGAGCGGGGCACGAAGATCCGGGAGGCCGCGCTGCACTTTTGGCCCTGAAACTCGTAGCCGCCGCGAATGATCGCGGTGGTGAGGGCGGTCAGATCGGCGCTGGGATGGGCAAAGATGAAGTCTTTGCCGCCGGTCTCGCCCACGATGCGAGGATATTGTTGGTAGCGCTCGATGTTCTGGCCGATGGTCGACCACAGCTTTCTGAACGTCGCCGTCGACCCCGTGAAGTGGAGACCGGCCAGGCGAGAGTCGGCGAGGACCGTCTCTCCGATCGCCGCCGGCGCCCCCGCGACCATGTTCACGACGCCGGGAGGCAGGCCCGCCGCCTCGAGGATCTCGACGGTCACTTGCGCGGCCAGCATTTGGGTCGGCGCTGGCTTCCACACCGCCGTATTCCCCATGAGCGCAGGGGCGGTGGGCAGGTTGGCGGCGATGGCCGTGAAGTTGAACGGGGTCACCGCGAACACGAAGCCGTCGAGCGGGCGCAGCTCGGTCTGGTTCCACAGGCCGGGAGGACTGATCGGCTGGTCCCGCATTAGGGTGTCGGCGTAGGCGGCGTTGAACCGCCAGAAGTCGGCCAGCTCGCAGGCCGCTTCGATCTCCGCCTGGTGGCACGTCTTCGACTGCCCGAGCATGGTCGCCGCGTTGATGCGGTCGCGGTAGGGTCCGGTCAGAAGGTTGGCCGCCTTTAGGAATACAGCGGAGCGATCCGCTTGCGGCAGTGCGGCCCATGTAGGCCGGGCTCGCTCGGCGGCTTCGATCGCCGCCTGCACCTGCTGGGGATGCGCACCCGCCGCTCGACCGATCACGCGCTGGTGATCGTGGGGCATGACGACGTCGGTGGTCGGACCCGCCACCGAGCGACCGTCGATCCACAGCGGAATATCCGTCACCGTCGAGGCGAGCCCGGCCAGCGCGGACTTGAGGCGCGCGCGGGCCGGGGTACCGGGGGCGTAGCTGACGACCGCTTCGTTTCTGGGCGTGGGCACATTCGGGATGCCGTTCATGTCGGCATGATGTCCGTGGGGTGCTTCCGGGTAAAGCATTCCTCCTCGCACGCATCCGGCGAAACAGGCGGCGGGACCTTTCGCGCCCCGGTTGACGGCCGCCTCGAATCTTGGGATTTCGAACGGTAGGCGGCGTTTACGACGCACTTCGCGTCGCCGTTGCCGTCTCGGAACAACCTGAAGGAATCGAGGAGTACAAACAATGACGCGCATTGCCATCAACGGTTTTGGTCGTATCGGACGCTGCATCCTGCGCGCGCTGCGGGGATCAAATCATTCCATCGAGGTGGTCGCGATCAACGACCTGACCGACGCGCCGACGCTCGCCCACCTACTTAAGTACGACTCGATCCACGGTACGTTTGCGGGCGACGTGTCGGTCGACGGGGACCAGATCGTCGTCGACGGCAAGCGGATCAAGATCCTGTCCGAGCGAGACCCATCGAAGCTTCCTTGGAAGGAGCACGAGGTCGAGATCGTCGCCGAGTGCACGGGGTTGTTCCGAGAGGGGCCGAAGGCTCAAGCCCACATCGACGCGGGCGCCAAGAAGGTGATCATCTCCGCGCCGGGTAAGAACATCGACGGAACGTTCGCGATGGGCGTGAACCACGAGACGTACAACCCCGCGAAACACAACATCGTGTCGAACGCGAGCTGCACTACGAACTGTCTGGCCCCCGTGGCCAAGGTGCTGCACGAGTCGTTCGGCCTCGAGCACGGCCTGATGACCACGATCCACGCGGTCACCAACGACCAGCGGATCCTCGACCTGCCCCACAGCGACCTGCGCCGGGCGCGCGCCGCATTCGAGTCGATGATTCCGACCACGACCGGGGCCGCGAAGGCGGTCGGGCTCGTCCTGCCGGCGCTGAAAGGCAAGCTGAACGGCTTCGCCATTCGCGTGCCGACGAAGAACGTTTCGGTGGTCGACCTGGCGGCGACGCTCAGCAAAGACGTGACCGTCGAGGCCGTGAACGGGGCATTGAAGGCCGCGGCCAACGGCCCCCTGAAGGGGATCCTGGGCTTCGAAGAGAAGCCGCTGGTGTCGATCGACTTCAACGGTAACTCGAACAGCTCGACCGTCGACGCGGCGCTGACCCAGGTCATGGAGAACCGGATGGTCAAGGTCGTTTCCTGGTACGACAACGAGTGGGGCTACTCGGTCCGATGCCTCGACCTCATGGCGTACATGGCGAGCAAGGCGAACTGACGACATGGTGACCGCGCTTCGCGACATCGAATTACAGGGTCGCGCGACGTTTATTCGCGTCGACTTCAACGTACCGCTGACGTCGGAGCGCCAGGTGGCCGACGACACCCGAATTCGGGCGGCCCTGCCCACGATCCACTATGCGATCGAGCAGGGCGCCCGGATCGTCCTCGCCTCGCACCTCGGGCGACCGAAGGGCAAACGCAATCCGGACTTCTCGCTGGAGCCGGTCGGCGCGCACCTCGCGAGTCTGCTGGGGCGCGAGGTGGTGTTCGCCGACGACTGCGTCGGCGACGGGGTCAAGAAGAACATCGTCGACCTTCGGGACGGCCAGGTCTTGCTCCTCGAGAATCTCCGGTTTCAGCCGGGGGAAGAGAAGAACCACGAGGATTTTGCCCGGGCGCTGGCCGACGGCATCGACGTCTACGTCAATGACGCTTTCGGGACCGCCCATCGCGCGCACGCGTCGACGACGGGCATGGTTCGCTTCGTTCGCGATGCCGGGCCGGGCTTCCTGATGCAAAAGGAGCTCGACCACCTCGGGAAGATCCTGAACGAGCCCGATAAGCCGTTCGTAGCCATCGTCGGTGGGGCGAAGGTTTCGGACAAACTCGGGGTATTGATGAGCCTCGTTGACCGTTGCCAGTCGATGCTTATCGGCGGGGCCATGGCCTACACGCTGTTGCAGGCTCAAGGCCAGCAGGTCGGCAACAGCCGGGTGGAGACGGAAGCGCTCGGCTCGGCCGAGCAGATCGTGAAGGCGGCGTCCGCGCGCGGGGTGAAGCTGCTGTTGCCCGAAGACCACGTCACCGCCGAGACGTTCGACGAGGGCGCGACGCCCCACGAAGTGACGGTTATTCAGCCAGGGACGATGGGCCTCGATATCGGGCCCAAGACCCGCGCCGCGTACGCCAAGGTGATCGCGGAGGCCAAGACGATCTTCTGGAACGGGCCCATGGGGGTCTTCGAGTGGCCAAACTTCGCGAAGGGGACCCTCGCCGTCGCGGAGGCGGTGGCCGGCTCGGCCGGCGTCTCGGTCGTCGGGGGCGGGGATTCGGTCTCCGCGCTCAACAAGAGCGGGCTCGCCGACAAGATCAACCACGTCTCTACCGGCGGCGGTGCGAGCCTCGAGTTCATCGAGGGCAAGACGCTCCCGGGGGTGGCGGCCCTCGACCGCTGATCTTTGACCGACCCCACCAGGAGAGGAGCGAGTGATGGCTCGACGCAAGTTCGTTTGCGGCAACTGGAAGATGAACATGACGATCGACGAGGCCAAGGCCCTCGTCGAAGGGATCAAGCCGAAGGTGGCCGGTCTCGAAGCCGACGTTGCGGTGGCCCCGCCGTTCACCGCCCTTCATGCGGTGGCCGAGGTCCTGGGCGGCAGCTCGATTCGGCTCGCGGCTCAGAACTGCCACTTCGAAACCAAGGGCGCGTTTACCGGCGAGGTCGCACCGACGATGCTCCGCGACGCGTGCTGCAGCTTGGTCATCCTTGGCCACAGCGAGCGCCGTACGCTGTTCAAGGAGACCGACGAAACGGTGGGCAAAAAGGTGGGGGCCGCGCTCGATGCCGGTCTGCAGCCGATCTTGTGCGTCGGTGAGACGCTCGAAGAACGGGACGGTGGTCAGACCTTGGCCGTGGTTTCTCGCCAGCTCAAAGCGGGTCTCGCCGCGGCGGGCGCCGACCGCGCACTCCGCATGGTGATCGCCTACGAGCCAGTGTGGGCGATCGGCACCGGCCGCACCGCAACCCCCGAACAAGCCCAGGAGGTGCATGCTCACCTGCGGCGTGACCTTGAGGCGATGTACGGTTCGGCGATCAGTGACGAACTTCGCATTCAGTACGGCGGCTCGATGAAGCCGTCGAACGCTGCGGAGCTTCTCGCGATGCCCGACATCGACGGCGGCCTCATCGGCGGCGCCAGCCTCAAACCGGATGATTTCGCGGCCATCGTGACGGCAGCGGCGTCATAAAGTCCTGGACATTTGCCGGCGTCGTCGCGATACCCGGCGTTCCAATGGAGACGTTGCTCTACATCGTGCACGTCCTCGTCTGCATCGGCATGCTTCCTGTCATCCTGCTCCAGTCGGGCAAGGGTGGCGGCGTGAGCGCGGTGTTCGGCGGCGGGAGCTCGGGGACCGTATTCGGTAGCCGGGGGGCGTCGAACTTTCTCACTCGGATGACCGCGGGCTGCGCGGTGGTGTTCATGCTGACCAGCTTTGGCCTCTCCTTGCTCGCCTCGCGCCAGCGATCGGTGGTCGCCGACATTCCCGAACTGCCTGGGCAGACTGCGCCGGCGGGACTGGGGTCCGAAGAGCAGCCCGAGCAGGCGCTTCCGCCGGGAGAAAACGCAGCCGCGCCGGTGGCGGATTCGCCCGCGCCGGCCAACGCGCCGGCGGCGGATTCGCCCGCGCCGGCCGCCGGCGAGGGCGCCACCACCGACGCGCCCGACGAACCGTAGCTGTCGGCGAAGGCGGTGACGTCGAGCCGATGGTTTCGTGCTTGACCCGCCCGCTACGGGCGACTATGTCGGTTCGCCCACGCAACGCGGCGGTGGTGAAATTGGTAGACACACCATCTTGAGGGGGTGGCGCCCGAAAGGGCATGGGAGTTCGAGTCTCCCCCGCCGCAACACCCAGGCTTCGCTAAACGCAGATCTCTGACCAGTGTGCGTCGACTAGGGTACAGTTCATCTATGAGCTTCAGAGGCCCGGTCTTCGGCGTGGGCGTCGTTGTGTTCGGCGTCGCGCTTTACGGGTGCAGCACCGACGACTGCGAATCGAACCAAGACTGCCCGTCTGGCCAATATCAGTGCGTCGATAACGCGTGCGTCCTGACCGAGTTCTCCGCGCCCCCTCGGCCCATCGCCGATGCGTCGGTCACCCCCGGCACGCCCGGCGGGGGCATCGGCAATAGCTCGGGTCCGGATGCCGGCGACGCGGGTGACGCGGGTGACGCGGGTCCACGGCCGGATGCCGGCGACACCGGGGTGATGCCGGGCCCGCCTCTGGGCGACGTCGAGGCGCTGGTGCAGGTCGGGTTCATCGATGAAGGGGAGGAGAGCTTCGGCCTCGCCGAAGCCCGGATCGTTGATTATTCGCAGTCTGGCCGGACGCTGACGGTCTCCGCGCCGACCATCGAGGGTTGCGTGGTCACCGAGCGCGGTCCGGGCGCGCCGCCCATCGGTTATACGGCTACTCGGATCGAGGCGAGCAACGGAACGAGTCCGGGCAGCCTCACCATCAACATGGTGCCCACCTCGGGCCCCGGGGCGTTTCGAAACCAAAGCATGACAAACCCTGAAGGGCTGCTGCAGCCGCGCGCGCCCTTCCAGATTACGTTTCAGATCGTATCGTCGGGCGCGACGGGAACGCTCGGCGCCGCCACGGCCACCACGGACCTTCCGCCGGCGCCATTTATCACCCCCTTTGCACCCACGGGAAGCGTCTTATCCCGTTCCATCGTGAACCTTCTCCAGATCCGGAACGAAGGCGCGAACGCGTACGAGGTATATGACGCGGACCGTCGGACGGTCGTGCGGTGCCCGGTCACCCCAAACACCCCGGGCATCGCGTTCTTCATCGATTCGCTGTATCCGTCGGGCTCCATCGTCACCCTCGATATCCGGGCCGACACCGAGACCGTGGTCAGCGTCCCGGTCATCGGCCAAGGCTCCATTTCAGTCACGTTCCGGACCACTCGTGGGCTGCGTTACTTCCTCGAGATTCCGTAGTCGCTTGTCTCGGCATAACGCCCGCCGCTGATCCCCCGCCGCGGGCCCCTTGCGGTCGGCGCACGGGCTGGCTAAGACCGCGCTCGATGCTCAACGACTTCTTCGCCCAGCAAGACCTGAACTTCGACCAGGTCAAAGTGCTGACCCACGCGATGATGGCCGTGGCGCGGGTCGACGGCGTTCACGACAACGAGATGCGGCTGGTTCGGGAGTTCTACGAAAGCTGCGCCCGGGCCGGGGATCCGCGGCTCGAAGACATCGCGGGCGGGCCCTTCGATCCCGCGGTGGCCAAGCCCCACTTCGATACCCCTGAGCTCGCCAAATTGTTCGTGAAGAGCCTGATTCTGCTCGCTTTTGCGGATGGCGAGTACGCCAAGCTCGAGGACGACATCATCCGGCAGTATGCCGACATCGTCGGCGTGACCTCGGAGCAGGTCACCGCCCTTCACGAAGCCACGAAGGAGTACCTGCTCGCCAGCTTGAGCCACATTCAGAACCTCGACGCTCTCAAAGAAGTCGCCAAGAAGCTCGACCCGCAATGAGGCCCTTCCGGGCCGGGCCCGGTTCTGCTAACCCGAGTTCGTGTTCAACGGCCTCCTCGGGTTGTTCAGCCAGGACATCGCGATCGATCTCGGAACGGCCAACACGCTGGTCAACGTCCGGGGGCGGGGTATCGTTCTCGATGAGCCATCGGTCGTCGCCATCACCCAAGGCCCCAGCAAGAAGGTCGTCGCCGTTGGCCACGAGGCCAAGGAAATGCTGGGCAAGACGCCGGGCACCATCGAAGCCATCCGTCCCATGCGCGAGGGGGTTATCGCGGACTTCGCCGTCACCGAGGTGATGCTGAAGTACTTCATCCGCAAGGCCCACAAACGAAACCACCTCATCCGCTCCCGACTCGTCATCTCGATCCCCGCCGGCATCACCGACGTCGAGACGAAAGCGGTTCGTGAGGCCGCGATCTCCGCCGGTGTCCGCGAGGTTCTGCTCATCGAACAGCCGATGGCGGCCGCGGTCGGGGCCGGGCTGCCGGTGCTCGACGCGCGCGGCTCCATGGTCGTCGACATCGGCGGCGGAACCACCGACATCGCGGTCATTTCCCTCGGCGGGCTCGTGACCTACCGAACCCTGAAGGTCGCCGGCGACCGCATCGACGAAGCGATCATCCAATACGTCCGGCGACGGTCGAACATCCTCATCGGCGAGCGCACCGCGGAGCAGGTCAAGATGAAGATCGGCAACGTTCATCCCTCGTGCAAGATGGACAGCATGGAGCTCAAAGGGCGAGATCTGATCTCCGGCGTGCCTCGCTCGATCAAGATCACCGGCGAGGATGTCCGCGAGGCCCTCGACGACGTGGTGCAGCTGATCGTGGAAGCCTGCCGCTCGGTCCTCGAGCGCACGCCTCCCGAGCTGTCGGCGGACCTCGCCGAGCGCGGCTTGGTGCTGGTCGGCGGCGGCGCCCATCTCGCCGGGTTGGACCTCGTTCTCCGCGAAGAAACGGGCATCCCCGCCATCATTTCGGAAAACCCGCTCCTGTCGGTGGTGCAGGGCGTCGGCGTGGTGCTCGAAGACCTCGACAAGTACCGCGGTCTACTTTTCTGAGCGTCCGTCCATGCCGCCCCGGGGCCGACGTTCCAGCGCGCCAGCCGACCCACTGGCCGAGTTGAAGAAGAAGGGCCCGCGCCCGCTGTATGCGATCGACGGCGATGAGCGGGTGCTGATCGACGAGATGGTGCAGGCGATCGTGGCCACTGCGGTCCCGCCCCACGCGCGCGACTTCAACCTCGACCGGCTGTCGGGCCGCGAGGTCACCGTGACCCGAGTGCTGGACACCGCCCAGACCCTGCCCGCGTTCTCGGATCGGCGGGTGGTGGTGGTCGAGAACGCCGACAAGCTGGGGTTCGACAAAGCCGAGTCGTTCACCGCGTACATCGAGGCGCCCAACCCGTCGACGGTCTTGGTACTCGTGGCCGAGAAGTTCGACGGTCGAACGAAGGCGTACAAGGCGCTCAAGAAGGCGGGTTATGCGGTTCGATTCGCGAAGCCCAAGCCCCGTGAGATGCCCCAACTCGTCCGCCGACGCGCGGAAGGCTTGGGGATCGACATCGAGCCGCCGGCCATTCGAGCGCTCGCTGACGCGACCGGCGCGGACATCGGTGCGGCCAGCCAAGCGCTCGAGGTGCTGTCGCTGTACGCCGGAAATCGCGCCGTTACCGTCGATGACGTCACTCGAGTCATCTCCGTCACCCGCGAAGAGTCGATCTTCGAGCTCGTGGATGCGATCGGCCATGGTGACCGGGTGGCGGTGCTGACCGCGCTGCACACCATGCTCGTCGTCAACCGAGAGCCGCCGCTGAGGATGCTGTTCATGGTTGGCCGACACTATCGAAACCTGCTCAAGGCGCGAGCCGCGCTCGACGCGGGGGCCAGTCGAGATGCGATCTTGGCCGAGGTCGGCATTCCGCCGTTCCTCCTCAACAACCTGCTGGACCAGGCCCACCGACACAGCCTGGCCGAGCTGGTGCGGGGCCTCGGCGCGGTGAACCACGCGGACCAAGAGCTGAAAGGTGGACCGCTGTCCAGTCCGCGCACGATGGAGCGCCTCGTCCTCCAACTCATGGCGTGATACCTCATCCCCATGCGCATCAGCGGCGCGTTGGGTACACGAGCGGTCATCGGGGCGTTCCTCCTCGCGGCAGCGGGTTGGGGGTGCTCGGAAGACCAGACGACGGGGTGCGCGCAGAAGGTGGTGACCAGCGAGCAGAGCTGCAGCATCGCCTCCGACTGCGAAGGGGCGGGCCTGGACCTGCGCTGCGTCGACGGCCGGTGCCGACTTCCTTGCCGGGCCGACAGCGACTGCGATCTGGTCGCGAACGCCGACCCGAACGACGATCCCGAATGCCGGGCCGATCCCAATACGACCCCGGCCGCGGTTTGTGAGGCCGGCGTGTGCGAGATCGGATGTCCGGACCAGCCGTGCGAGGCCGGGGAATCGTGTTTCGAAGGGCGATGCGTTCTATATGGGGAGGGGTTCGAGATTCCCGACGGCGCCCCGGGGGTTGACCTTCGGTTGCTCGGTTTTAACGACCCTCCCGGCGAACTGGCCAACTCCCGCACGAAGATCGTGTGGTCGGGGCCGGCGGGCTGCGACCCCGCGCAAGACCTCAACTGTAACGGCGCGGCGGGGCAGGGGGAGCGATTCGTGCTCCTCGAAAGCGAGCCGACGTTGGTGAAAGGAACCGCGCTGACCGAAACCACCTGTCGGGCCTGCGCGTGTTGCCTCGAGTGCTTGGCCGACCCGCCGGCGACGCCGGTGAGCCTCAACGCGTGTCCCCTCACCGCGGACATCCCGGCCCCGGTCGCGTGCGAAGCCGACGCTGCCAACTGCACCGCGGTGTGCAACGCGTGCGCGGCGTGCCCGGCCGCGAATCGTCCCGGGGTGGCGAGCAATCCATTGCTCGCATCCTGCGAGAAGACCGCCGCCGCCCGCCGCTGCGCGCTGTGCGATGACTGCGACGCCCTGCTCGAAACCTGTCGCGCGACGGAGTGCCCGCCGTGCGCCGAGTCTCTGACCTCCGCCGCCTGCCGGGACTGCGTCGACGCCAACTGTCTGCAGGACCAAAGGTGTCAGGACTGCCGCACCTGCGCCGAGGCCCAGAACTGTCGCCGGAACAACGACCTCAACCGCCCCGACTGCAACACCATCAAGGACACCTGCGACCAGCAGGGCGCGGATGGTTGCTTCGAGGTGCCGGTGGATTACCTGCGGGCCCAGCTGTCCGACGCGGAGCAAGCGATCGCGTCGCCGGCGGTCGACTTGAGCGGGGTCGAAGGCCGGGTGATTCTCGAGCTCGACTACGTGTCGTTCAACGTGGGGGTGAGCTATTTTCCGGGCATTCAGGGGGTTCCTCCCGACATGTGGAGCGAGGCCACCCAGAGCGTTCGCATCCAGCTGTGTGAGGTGTCGACGTGTGGCCCTGCCGATTGGCTCGACGCGACGCTGGTCCGCGGGGGCCGGGCGGTCTTGCCTCCGGACAGCGAGCGCGACAACGGCCGCTTGCTCGGTACCCAAACCGTCGTCGACTGGAGGCGAGGGCGGGTGCAGGTCGATATCCCGAGCGCCGTGCGAACGTCGACGTTTCGCTATCGCCTGCTCCCCGAGCTCGACCTGGGCGCCCAACTCGCGGTCGATAACATCCTGATTCGGAGGGTGCCATGAACGGGCGGCGCTGGTCGGTGGCCCTGCTGGTGCTGGTACCGATCGCGGTGACCGGATGCAGCGACGACGGGGCCGTGTCGGTGGCGGTCGAGTTGACGAGCTCGACCCGGTCCGGGCTCGACCCATTTGCGCCGGATGTCGGTCTGGAGGCGATTCAGGTCATCGTCGAGGGGGCTCGCCGCGGGGAGGAAGCGATCGTGTCCGTGGCGCCCGGCGCGCAGCAGGCGGTCGTCTCCGGCCTGCCGCTCGACGGCGACGAGGTCACCCTCAGCGTGCGTGCCGAAGGCCTCGACGCCCAGGGCAATCTGGTCGCGTTCGGCCGTGCGCCCGAGATCACGACCAGCGGCGATGTGGCGGTGGAGTTCCCGCTTCGTCGCAATCTGGCTTACGTCACTCATCAGATCAATCAAGGTCAGATGACCCCGGAACAGTTCATCTACGTGCTCGACCTCGCGACCCGGGCCCTCATCGAGAAGGTGCGTATCGAAGGAACGGCGCCGATCGGAACGTGGGTCACCGCGCGCGGAGGCGACGCTCTACTCGTTACGTACCGCGACCAAGGCGTCGGCTATCTGGGCATCCTGTCCGCCGCCGACCACAGCTGGCGGCGCGTCGAGCTGCCGGTCGCCCAGCGGGTAGCCCTCGGTGTGGAAGGGGTCGCGAGCGGCGTGGTCGGCGGTGGGGGCAAATTCACCTTCGTCGATCTCGACGAAGGCACGGTCACCGGTCAGTTTCCGCCCGGGGGTCAGCTCGTCGGCGGCACGGTCATCGACGGGGTGATCGCGGGCGACGGTCGCACGGCGCTGTTCGTGCTCGGAGGGGTCACCCAAGGCAGCGTGGCCTTCGTCAACCTCGAAACCCAGACCGTCGAGCCGCTCGACGTGGTCCTCGAGCCAAGCGGGGTTGCGCTGTCACCCGACGGCCGTCTGGCGTTCGTCACCTCGGGCGTGGAAGCGGCGGTGGCCGCGGTCGACCTTCGCAGCGGACGGGTCGACCGCTCCAACGGCTTCGCCCGACCGGTGGGGCGGGCCGCATACTCCGAGAATATGCAGGCGGTGCTCGCGCTGGACGCAGACCCCGGGGCGCGTCGGGTGCTCGCGCTGCTTCCGCGGGCCAACTGTCCCGAAGACGTGAACCTCCAGTGCGGGTTGGCGCTTCCGCTGAGCGACGCCACGGAGACCACGGAGCTGCCGGTCGATCTCGCGGCCGACGGCGCGGGCCGGCAGCTTCTGGTGATCGGCACCGGTTCCAGCACCGCCGGGGCCGGGCTGACGTTGATCGAGACCTTCGCGGGCGTACGGCAGGTGCCGGTTGGCGCCCGTACCTTGTACCCCGGTGACCCGGACGATACGTTCCGCCAGGGCCGGGACCTCATCGGTCGCGAGCGTTATCAGCCGAGCTCGGTGGCCATCATCTACGGACGGTGAAAGACGATCTCCGCCAGGGCGCCGACCGGGTGACCGCCATCCTGCGCGAGGCGGGTTACCAGGCGTACTTCGCTGGGGGCTGCGTGCGCGATCAGCTGCTCGGCTTGGCCCCGAAGGACTACGATATCGTCACCGACGCACGACCGGAGCAGGTCGTGGCGCTCTTCAAGCGAACGATCGAGGTCGGGGCGGCGTTCGGGGTGATCAAGGTGCTGTTGGCCCGCGGCCGAGACTACGAGGTGGCCACGTTTCGGACCGACGGCAGCTACTCGGACGGTCGGCGGCCGGACGAGGTGGTGTACAGCGACGACTGGCGGGAGGACGTCGCGCGACGAGACCTGACCATCAATGCGCTGCTGATGGACCCGGTGACCGAGGAGATCCTCGATGCGGTCGGCGGCCGGTCGGACCTCCAGGCGGGGCTGATCCGGGCCGTCGGGACCCCGGCTCGGCGCTTCGAGGAAGACAAACTGCGGATGCTGCGGGCGGTGCGGTTCGCGGCCCGGTTCGACTTTTCGATCGAGCCCCAGACCCGGGACGCCATCCGACAGTACGCAGGCGAGCTGTCGGCGGTGAGCAAGGAGCGGATC
>JANQQN010000041.1 GCA_028289325.1 Myxococcota bacterium
CTCCTTAGTTGCTGGGGGCCACCCAACGCCCTCGTCGTCGCACGACCAGGGCCGACAAGCCCTCGTCGAGGGCCTCACGTGGGTTATTGGTCACGTCTCGAGCGGCTGAAGTCGCGAGGAAGCCTCTGTCGCTGCAGACTGCTGGAACGCTCTGACGTCGGCGCGTCTGACGCTGGAGCGCGGACCGCATCTGATTTACACGGATCGCGTTGCCCGCAGGCTCGCGAAGTACCGGCCGAGAAAGTCCGTCAACGCGGCCACGCGAGCGCTTGCTGCAAGATCACGATGAGTTAGAACCCACAGCGGCACCTCGAATCCGTCGATCGGATCCGTCAGCTGTGTGAGTCCGGCCGCCCGACCGTAGCGCACGGGACCACGCAGGCACCGTTGCGGTACAGATGGCACCGATGTTCGACCAAGAGGCCGACCACATTGCACGCCAGCTGGAGCTCGAGGGCTCTTGACCGGCTCGAGGGCGAGGCCGTGATTGTCGCCGCGGGCTTCGGCCGACCGATCATCGGCGTGATTCGTCGGCGCCGCGGAGGCGGTCGAACGCCGACGGGTCATGCGCGGGCAGCAGGCCGAGCCTCCATGCGGTCATCGTGGTCCGGATCGTCGTTTGCGTGGCCATCGCGGCGGGGATGTCTTCGGTGATGCCGGGGACGCGGCCGTCCTTCGTCTGCTCGACGTCGAACGTCGCGTCGCCGGCGGCCAACCACCCCCCGTCGCCGTCGAGCACGAGCAGTCCTGCGTGCCCAGGGGTGTGGCCGGGCAGGGGGACGAGACGAAGTCGAGGATCGCCGGCGATCACCTGCGTACGGTCGAAGCCCGCGGCGGGGTCGTCGGCGAACGTCGCCACCCGGGGGCGCCAGCTCTCGGGGAGCTGACAGGTCGAAGCCCCCGAGTGGGACGGCCAATTGCCCTGACCGACCCACACCTCGGCGTCCGGGAATCGCTCGAGGTTGCCCATGTGGTCAGCGTGAAAGTGGGTGATGAGGATGTGTTGGACTCGCTTCGGGTCGAGGCCGACCTTGGCCATCCGGGCGGGCAGGGTGTCTCCGCCCTCAACGTCGAAAGCCAGGTTGCGGCGGTAAAACCAGTCGTTGCTGGAATCGCAATCGAAGTAGTCAGGGTCGTTGATACGCGGCGAGGCACCGGTGTCAACGAGGACGATGTCGCCGTTCGGCCGCTCGACCGCGTAGACGATGATCGGCATCCAGTCGGACCAGTTCTCGTCGAAGATGATGCGGGGGATGCGCCAAAAGTGGGGACTAGACAGTTCCCGGTGGGACGCTTTCACCCTCACCCAGCCGGCGCGGAGGGCGTGGATGCGGTGGCCATCTTTGGTCATCCGCGTCGCATAGGACGCGACCGCTTGCCGAGGCGGTGGATCCGAAGGGGCCGGCGTCGTCCCCAGACACGCATTCAGAAAGCCAGCTCCCGCCGCCGCGAGGAGCGACAGCGAGCGGCGTTGTGTGTGATATATCATTGATATGCGTTGACAATATCAGTGATATATCGGAGGCAAGGAGCGGATGGCGGATGCCGATGAAGTACGCAACAAGGTGCTGTCCGCGGCTTCGAAGCTCCTCCGGACGGCGGGGCCCAAGGCCCTGAGCAACCGCCGGGTCGCCGCCGAGGCGGGGGTCACCACCATGGCCATCTACAGCCGATTCGGCGGCAAAGGCGGCGTTTTGGAGTCCCTGTATCTGGAGGGCGTCGAGACGCTCAAGGCGGCCCAAGAACGCGTCGAAGGCCAAGACCCGGTTTCCGAGATCGTCGGCCTGTGCCACGCGTATCGAGAGACCGCGCTCGCCCACGGCGGCCACTACCGCATCCTGTTCGGCGCCATGCCCGACTGGACACCCAGCGAGTCCGCTCGAGGGGCACTGTTCGGAGCATTCGCTCGGCTGCAGGCCGCGGTGCAGCGGGCGATCGACGTTGGGGAGGTTCGAGGCTCGGCGCCGACCATCGCTCATGCCCTATTCGCGGCCTGTCACGGCCATGTGATGCTCTCGTTGAATCGATACGAGCTTCCCGGTGCGGAAGACGTGTACCGGCAAACGGTGCTGCGGTTGCTCGGGGTCGGGCCTCACGCTTGACGAGACCACCGCACCGACCACGCCAGGATCAGCGTCGCCGTCGCCGCCCCTCCGATGACACCGTACACATGAGCTTCGGCGAGCACCGGTCCGCCGACCCACGCTTCGGTCAGCGAAGACGTACCCAGCGCATGGTCCGACAGGAGCTTCACCGCGAGCCCGATCATCACCGCCGCCGCCCGCTGGGGCCGGCGCTCCAGGATCGCCGCCCCCGCGATCATGCCGTACAGCGCTCCGGACAAGCCGACATACCAATCTGCCTCCGGATGCCGGACCAGGATGCCCAGGTCGACGCCGACGGTGGCGCCGCCCAGGAGCGCGACGAACGCGCGGGCGCGGCCGAGCGGCTCGAGCAGGCCGGCGAAAACGGCCAGGGTCACGAGGTTGAGCCCCCAGTGCGACCACGTCAGATGCACCCAGTGGCCGGTCACCAGGCGCCATGGCTCACCAGCAACGGCCGCCGCTTCGAGGCGGAAGGCCTCGATCGTCGGCTCGCCCCCCAGCTGCAGCAGCATCGTGATCGCTGCCAGCACGACCACCGGTCCCATCCGTTGGAAGCTTCGCACGCCCGGCGGGGGCCCGCGAGCCGGCGCGGGCGCCGATTCTCTTCCTTGGCGGCTTGGGGTAGCGGTGAAGGGGTGGTGGTGAGAGTGAACGCGTCGATGGTCGTTTTGGCCGCTTGCGTCGGCGGCTGCGCGAGCGGTCCGGTGGGGCGAGCGGGACCTGCAGGCTGGCCGCTGCCTTACGGCCCGGTCCCCATGACCCCCGAGCTGGTCGGTCGCGGCGTGTTGTCGACCGGCCTCGACGAACGTGACTTCGCGCTGTCCGCGGCCGGGGATCGGATCATCTATACGGTCTGGTCGAGCGGAAAGGGCACCCTCGTCGAGTTGCGGCGCAACCGGCTCGGGCCTCGGGTGGTCTCGTTCTCCGGCCGTGATAGCGACCTCGAGCCGGTGTTCGCCGCCGATGGCCGCCTGTACTTCGTGTCGAATCGACCTCTCCCCGGCACCACCCGGAGTGATTTCAACATTTGGTCCGTCGAGCTGACCGACCGCGGGTGGGGGGAGCCGGAGCCGCTGCCCGGTGCGATCAACACCGAGGCCGACGAGTACTATCCGTCGCTCACCCGTGACGGCACGCTGTACTTCACCGCGGTGTACGACGACGGCATGGGCAAGGACGACCTGTACCGGGCTCGCCGGGCGCCGGACGGCACCTACCCTCGGGTCGAGCGCCTGCCGGCGCCGGTGAACAGTGAGTTTTGGGAGTTCAACGCCGCGATCGATCCCGACGAACGATACTTGGTGTTCACGGTCGCGGGTCGGCTCTCGGGTCCCGGACGGGGCGACCTCGCCGTGAGCTTTCGAACCCCTGACGATCGCTGGAGCGCGCCAGTGCTGATCGATATCAACTCGCCCGCCCTCGACTACTGCCCGTCGATCGCCCCTGACGGACAAACGCTGTACTTCTCCAGTCGGCGAGCCATACCGCCCGACGATGCGCCGGTCGGTTACGACGACCTGCAGACCCGGCTGCGCAGGCCCGGCAACGGCGGTGGCGATCTGTATCGAGTGAGCATTCAGCGCCTCCTTTCAGCGACGCCCTGACGCTTTGCGGCCACTCATTCGCCACGGTTAGGACACAATTGATTGACCGAGACCGATGACTGCGGGTACGTCCTTATGACGTCACGACGTCACGACGTCGAAGGGTTCCCCGGATGGCCGACAAGAAGGAAAAGCGGAAAAACACGTCGCTGCGCCTTCGCGCGAAAACCCTGAAGGCGCTCAAGCTCCGGGCCATCGAGGAGGATACCAGCGTGCAGCAGCTCGTAGAGCGGCTCATCGAAGCCTATCTCGCTGCTGAAAAGGAGAAACGCGAATGACCCTAGAAAGCATTCAGCTGCGACCGGGCGGGTGCTGGATACTTCCGCCGGACGACCCCCGCGGCGAGGAAGAGCCGCCGGTCGCCCCCGTCGAGGCCCCCCCGGGGCATCGAATCGAGCCCAACGACGCGGTGACCGGCACCCTGACCCTGTTCGATTCTTGGGAGTGGAGCCTGTGGCACGCCGGGACCCTGCTCGTGGGCGACGGTGGGTGTCTACGCGTCATCGACGTGCGCGACCCGGCGACGACGCTGGCGTCCCTGTCGATGGCCGCGCCCCCTGAGGTGGGTCACGCGTGGCCCGATGGCCCGTTGGGGGCGCTCGTGGGCCCCGTACTGGGGGTGCGGGCCGCGCGGCCCGTGGCCAAGATCGACGTGGTTCAGCGTCGATGGGACGTCCGCAATGAGGACGATAAGGTCGTGGTCCGGCTCTTGGAGCAGGCGTGGGGGGGCGATCTTCGGACGATGGCCAAGATCCCGCTGCGCGGATACGACGACGAGGCGCGGGCGGTCGAAAAGCGACTGCCCGCCGCCGCCCATAGCGATCGCCCACCGTTCGCGCACGCCCTGGAAGCGGCCTCCCTGGAACCCCGAACCTGGACCAACAAGCCCAGCTTCACCTTCGTCGACGATACGCCGGCCCGCGACGCGGTGGTGGAGATGCTGTTGGCGATGGTGCGGCTGGCCCGTCAAACGGAGCCGGGGATCGTCGAAGATATCGATACGGAGTTCCTGCACGACTACCGGGTTCTGATCCGCAAGGCGCGGAGCATTCTCTCCCTCACCAACGGCGTTCTCGATCCCGCGTCGACGAAGAAACTGAAGGAGGCCTTTCGGAGCCACGGCCGCCGTACGAACGCGCTTCGCGACCTCGACGTCCACTTGCTGGAGCACGACGAGCAGGTCACGAAGGCGCCGGTCCGCTTTCGACCCGGCTTGGCCCCGATGTACGCTGAGCTCGTCGCGCGCCGGGCCGTGGTTCACGGCAAAGTCGCTTCGGTGCTGACCGGTGCGACGTACGGTCGGTCGATGCGAGCCCTCGAGCGATGGATCGAGCAGGCGTCGGCGGGACCCCAAGGGCAGCGACCCATCCGTAAGGAGGCGGACCGAAAGCTGGCCCGCCAGCTGACCAAGGTGTTGGATGCCGGTCGCAAGATCTCGCCCGAAACCCCGGATGAAGCGGTGCACGCGCTTCGTATCGACTGCAAGAAGCTGCGCTACCTCCTCGAGTTCTTCCGCGCCCTCTATCCGGACGAGCGGCTGAGCCCCGTGGTGAAGGCGCTCAAGCGCCTTCAGGATCTCCTCGGTACCTTCAACGACCGAAGTGTTCAGCAAGATGCGCTGGTGGCGTGGGCGACCCACACCGGAGGCGTGTCGGTGTCGACCGTGCTCAGCGTCGGGGCGCTGGTCGGGGCGCTCGCTCGCGAGCAGGCGGCGCTTCGGGCCAAGGTCGAGTCCACCTTCGTCGCTTTCGATCGGCCCGCGGTCTACGGCGCCCTCTTGGGCGCAAAAGCCTCGCGGCGGCGAAAGGGGGCGGCATGAAGGTGGTGGCGACCTACAGCATCAAGGGTGGTGTCGGCAAGACCACGACGGCGGCGAACCTCGCGTGGGCGGCGGCCCAGGCTGGGCAACGGACCTTGCTCGTCGACCTCGACCCCCAAGGCGCAAGCTCGTTTTACTTCCGGGTTCGGCCGCGCAAAGGACAGAAGAGCAAGGAGCTCTTGAAGGGCGGCGACTCGCTGCTGGGCGGGATTCGGGCTTCGGACCACGACGGGCTCGACGTCTTGCCGGCCCATCTGTCGTATCGGCACTTCGACGTCTTGCTCGACGGTATGAAGAAGAGTCGGTCCCGGCTTCGCCGGGCGTTGGAGGCGGCTCAGGACGACTACGACCTGATCGTCCTCGATGCGCCGCCCAACATCACGCTGCTGTCGGAGAACCTGTTCGATGCCGCCGACCTGATCCTCGTACCGGTCATTCCGACGCCGCTGTCGGAGCGCACCTGGAACCAGCTGTTGACCTTCTTTGCGGACCACGGACTGCCTCGGAAGAAGCTGCGGCCGTTCTTTTCGATGGCACAGCCGAGAAGCCGGATTCACAAACAGACCATGGCCCGACTCCGGCAAGAGGACCGCTTCCTCGACGTCGTCGTGCCCCAAAGCGCGGACATCGAGCGGATGGCCGAGCGGCGGGAGCCGGTGATGGTTTACGCGCCGACCCGCGACGCGGCCAAGGCGTGCCGGGCGCTGTGTACGGAGGTTCTTCGGGAGCTGGCGGCGCCATGAGCCTGGAGATCGAGCGCAAGTGGCGCATCGATACCCGCGCGGATCTCCCGGCGCCCCTCCCGTCGGGTAAGCACATTCAGCAGGGGTACCTTGCGGTAGGTAAAGACGAAGTACGGCTCCGGAAAAAAGGGGACACTTGTCGGCTGACGATCAAGCGAGGCGCAGGCCTCGTACGGCGTGAGGTGGAGGTGGAGCTCAGTTCGGCGCAGTTCGCCGCCCTGTGGCCGCTGACCGAAGGCCGCCGAGTTGAGAAGGTTCGATATGCGGTCGACTACGCAGGTTGCGTGATCGAGATCGATGAGTTTGACGGCGCGCTCAAGGGATTGATTCTGGCCGAGGTCGAGTTCCCAGATCGCGACGCCGCCGAGTCGTTCCGGCCCCCGCCGTGGTTCGGTCGGGAGTTGACCGGTGCGTCCGAGTGGTCGAACGCTCGCTTGGCGATCGACGGCGTCCCCCAAGGCGAGACATGACCCGCGTGGGCGTACTTCCTTACTTCTGGCTCCAGGGTGAGCTGCGCATCGTCGTGGTTTCGAGCCGTGACGGCGACCGGTGGGTGTTGCCCAAGGGGCGGCCCAAATCCGGGCTGTCTCGGCGGGCGCTGGCCCGGCTCGAAGCGTGGGAGGAAGCCGGCGTGGATGGGATCTTCAAGCCGGTGCGGCCCATCAACGTGTTCATTCGGCGCGGTGCGCGCAGGCAATCGCTGAGGCTGTACCCGCTGCGCGTACATTCGCTGGCCGAGGATTGGCCGGAGCAGCAGGATCGTCAGCGGTGTTTGGTGTCCGCGTTCGAGGCGCAGCGGATGTTGTCCGACCCCGGCATGGTCGACGCGGTCGAAGAGCTGCTGGTTCGCCTGGGCGGTCGGGAGCCTCGCTCGGCCGCCGCCAGCGCGTGATGGCCGATCGTCAATAGAACCGAAAGCTGGCCACGACGAGGGGACTGAAGAACCCATCGCCACCTTCGCCGAACACGCGATAGATCGCCCCCGCACGAACGCTGATCCGATCGCCGGGTCGGCCGAGATGAAGGCCGCCGCCCGCCCCGTACAACACCCCCGACGTCGACACCGACCCTTGGTCTTGCCATACGTAGCCGATCTCGCCGACCGCGAAGGGCACGACGGCCAGACGCAGAGGCGGGGTCAGCCACAGGGTGCCGATCACCTGTCCGCCGCTCACGTCGCCGAAGAAGTAGTCGGCGCGAACGCCAGGAACGACGCCGGTGATGAACGCGTAACCGGCGTGAACCCCGATGGAACCAAACTGAGTTCCGCCGCCCACCCCGTAGCCCCCATTGACCCCGAGGAGCAGGGTTCCTTGCGGATCTCGCAGGCCCGAGCCCGCCACCCGGGCGTTGGGGCGGATCCGCGGATTCCCGGGTCGGCGACCCGAGCGCGGCTCGGTCTGCGGCTCCTCCTCCGGCTGCGCGGCGGCCGACTGGGGCGCAGCGAGGGCGGCGAGAACGATCAACAACGGCGCGGCAAGGCCCGCTCGGCCAAGACGGTCAAACACGCGCTGAGCGTTTCACTGAAGCCCCGATGGGTCCAGTACTCGGCGACGGGAGTTCCGACGGAGGTCGGAATCCGGCGCGGAGTACTCGGCAAGCGGAGTTCCGGCGCGGCGTTGGCGGCAGAGTTCGCGGTCAGGCAGGGGCGACCTCGGGCAATGCGCCGAGGCTTCGCGTGAGGGTCTCTTCGTCGTAATCGCGGTCTTCGAGCTGGTCGCCCATGTAGGCCATGTACGCGGTCATGTCGAAATGGCCGTGGCCGCACAGGTTAAACAGGATGGTCTTCGCCTCGCCCTTGGCTTTGCATTCCAGCGCGGCGTCGATCGCCCCCTTGACCGCGTGGTTGGCCTCCGGCGCGGGCAGGATGCCTTCCGCTCGCGCGAAGTCGACCCCGGCCTGAAAGCAATCGCGCTGATGGAACGCCACCGCTTCGACCAGATCGAGCGCCTTCAGATGACTCACCAGAGGCGCCATGCCGTGATACCGGAGGCCGCCCGCGTGAAAGCCGGGAGGCACGAAGTCCGCACCCAGGGTGTGCATCTTGGTTAACGGGGTGAGGCGACCGGTGTCGCCGAAGTCGTAGGCGAAACGGCCTCGGGTCAGGGTGGGGCACGCCGCCGGCTCACAGGCGATGATCCGGCGCTTGCGACCACCCCGCAGCTGCTCGCCCAGGAACGGAAACACGAGCCCCGCGAAGTTCGAGCCGCCGCCCGTACAGCCGACGAGGATATCGGGGTCGGCGTCGGCCAACGCCATCTGCTTTTGCGCTTCGAGCCCGACCACCGTCTGGTGAAGCAACACGTGGTTTAGCACGCTACCGAGGGCGTATTTCGTGCGGTCGTCCTTCGCCGCCAGCTCGACGGCTTCGCTGATCGCGATACCCAAACTGCCGGTAGTGTCGGGGTGCTCGGCCAGGATCTTCTTACCCACCTCGGTCTCGGTGCTGGGGCTGGCCACGCACCGGGCCCCGAACGACTCCATGAACGCCTTGCGGTACGGCTTCTGCTGAAAGCTGACCTTCACCATGAAGACCTGAATCTCGATGCCGAAGACCGCGCCTGCGAACGCCAGCGCGGAGCCCCATTGACCGGCGCCGGTCTCGGTGGTGATCCGGTTGATGCCTGCTTCTTTGTTGTAGAAGGCTTGCGCCACCGACGTGTTGGGCTTGTGGCTGCCGGAGGGACTGACCCCTTCGTATTTGTAAAAGATTTTGGCAGGGGTATCGAGGAATCGCTCGAGCCGATGGGCGCGAAAGAGGGGGCAGGGGCGCCACTGGCGATAGACGTCGCGAACGGGTTCGGGAATCTCGATCTCCCGTTCCGTGGATACTTCTTGCAGAATGAGAGCCTCCGGGAAGAGGGGCGCAAGGTCCGCGGGGCCGATCGGTTGATGGGTTCCAGGATGAAGGACCGGTGCGAGCGGCTCCGGAAGGTCAGCGGCGATGTTGTACCAGTGTTTGGGAAGATCAGACTCGCTGAGGACATACTTCGTGGGCTCGGTCATGACGGTTAGGTTGACGCATTCCCCGACGTTGGAACAAGCCGGCGGGCCCTGCGCGATACCCCGAAGCGCGCTGTTTTCTGCACCGCAATATCCAGGTGTTTCGGTTGACCCGGCTCAGATCGGCGTCGCATGGCTACCGCCATGGCTGGTCCATCCTACAGATCCTTTGCGCTTGTCAGTCTCATCAGCGTTGCCTGCGCAACGCAACCGGCCCCCTCGAGCAAGCCGGCGTCGCAGACGGCGGAGGTCCCGGTGACCGCGCCTGGACCGCACGATGCTCTGCTCGCCGAGTGGAAGGGCCCCAACGGTGGTGTTCCCCCGTGGAACAAGGTCGACCCGGCGCTGTTCCAGGCCGCGATCGAGAAGGGGGCGGCGATGATGCTGACGGAGATCGACGCCATCGCCAACGACCCGGCGCCGCCGACGTTCAAGAACACCCTCGAGGCCCTCGAGCGCGCCGGGCGGCCGCTGAACCGCGCCGGCACCATGTTCTTCGTCATGTCGAGCAGCCGCAATACGCCGGAGATCCAGAAGCTGAGCGGCGTCATCCGGCCGTTGTTTGCGAAGGTCGGCGACAAGGTGAACTTCAACGATAAGCTGTTCGCGCGGGTGAAGACGATCTACGAGACCCGCAACTCGGCCTCCTTGACCCCCGAACAAGTCCGGCTGGTGGAGAAGAGCTACGAAGGGTTCGTTCGCCGGGGCGCGGGCCTTGGCGCCGAACAAAAGGAGCGGCTGGGGGCGATCAATCAAGAATTGGCGAAGCTGTTCACCAACTTTGGCAACCGGGTCTTGGCCGATGAAGACACCTGGGTGGTGTTGACCGACAAAGAGCTCGGGGGGCTGCCCGCGTCGTTGGTATCGACGTACAAGGCGGCGGCCGAAAAGCGGAACGTCGAAGGCTACGCGGTCGTCAACACCCGGTCCGCCGTCGACCCGTTCCTGACGTTTTCCGACAACCGAGAGCTGCGCGAGAAGGTCTGGCGGGCGTTCATCCGCCGGGGCGACCACGGCGACAAGAACGACACGAAAGCGATCATCAGCCAGATCCTCAAGCTGCGTGCGGAGCGGGCCAAGCTTCTCGGGTACAAGAACCACGCCGAATGGCGAATGAGCAACACGATGGCCAAGATGCCCGAGCGAGCTATGAATCTCATGATGAAGGTGTGGCCGGCGGCAGTGCAGAAGGTGGAGCAAGAGGTCGAGGCCATGCGCAAGGTGGCCGGCAAAGGCGACGACTTCAAGATCGAGCCTTGGGACTACCGCTACTACATGGAGAAGGTGCGCAAGCAGAAGTACGCCCTCGATCAGAACGAGTTCAAGAATTACTTCGAGCTGAACAACATGATCGAGGCCTCGTACTATATGGCGGACAAGCTCTACGGCTACGCCTTCGAGGAGATCACCGGTCAGGTTCCGGTCTTCCACGACGACGTTCGGGTGTACCACGTGACCATGAAGGCCGACGGGTCCCACGTTGGGTACCTGTACCGCGACGACTTTGCGCGGCAGTACAAGCGCTCGGGCGCGTGGCAGTCGACGTATCAGGGCCAGTCCACGTTCGACGGCAAGGTGCACGCCATCGTGTCCAACAACAACAACTTCAACAAGGCGGGCGAAGGTCAGCCGGTGTTGATCAGCCTCGATGACGCCGAGACGCTCTTTCATGAGTTCGGCCACGCCCTACACGCGTTGTCCAACAGCACGACCTATCCGTCGCTGGCCGGCACTCCGCGCGACTTCGTCGAGTTTCCGAGCCAGGTTCATGAGAACTGGCTGCTCACCCGCGAGATCCTCGACAAGTACGCTCGCCACTACAAGACCGGCGAGAAGATGCCCCAAGCGCTCATCGATAAGATGCGCGCGGCGGCGACCTACAATCAGGGCTTCGCGACCGTCGAATACCTGTCGGCCGCGATCGTGGATATGAAGCTGCACATGGACCCGATGGGTCAGATCGACCCCGAGAAGTTCGAGAAGGAGGCGCTGGCCGAGATCGGGATGCCCGAGCAGATCGTCCTGCGGCATCGCTTGCCGCAGTTCAACCACCTGTTCTCCTCCGACTCGTACTCTGCGGGGTACTACTCGTATCTGTGGTCGGATGTGATGGCCGCTGACGCGTGGGAAGCGTTCGAAGAGACCGGCAATCTGTGGCACGCGGAAACGGCGGAGAAGTTTCAGAAGATCATCTTGGCCACCGGTGATGCCATCGATCGGGCGGAGGCGTATCGACAGTTCCGAGGCCGTGACCCGAAGGTCGAAGCGCTGCTAAAGAACCGCGGTCTTCCCACTTCGATGTAGGGCGCCGGTCTGCTGCAGAGCGGGGGTGACGGACTCGGGGTCGATGAATTTGCCGTCCTTGAGCACCTCGAAATGCAGGTGGGGGCCGGTACTCCTGCCCGTCGAACCCACCCGGCCCACGATGGTCCCCGCCTTCACCCGGTCGCCCTTTTTGACCTCGAAGCCCGCGAGGTGGCCGTACCGGGTGACCACGCCCTGGCCGTGGTCGATGACCAGCAGATATCCGTAGGTCTTCGGGTTGTGACTGGTCTCGACGACCCGGCCGGGGCCGGGGGCGACAATCGGGGTTCCGGTCGCCGCTTTGATGTCCAGCCCGCGATGGAACCGCTTGCGCTTGGCGAACGGGTCGAAGCCGTTGCCGAAGCGGGCGGTGATCTCTCCGTCGAGAGGATGAACCGAGAAGGGCAAGGTGGTCTTGCTCTGCTCGGCGTACGACCACTGCAGGAACGCGAGCGGCGCGCACAAGGCGCCGATGACGATGAGAGCGATGCGGCGGGTCCGCCGGCGGCGTTGGGGGTGAAGGATCTCGGTGATTCTCATTTCGTGGGCTCCTTGATGGGCGAAAGCGAAGATGGCCGGGGACGTGTGGGCGGCGGGGCAGGCTGTCCACCGCAATACTTCGACCAGTGATGATGCGTAGTCTCGGCGAGACGATGGGGCGTGGCGGACGACGGTCGCGTCGACCGCGAGCTCGGCGGCCAAACGGCAGCGCTCGGTCTGTCGCTGCACGAACGGGTTGAACCAAAAGACGACGTCGAGGACCGCGAGTCGTCGAAAGTAGGCGGGGTCGCGCCGCGTGATGTGGGTGCGCTCGTGGGCAATGACCAGCGCGCGCTGACGCTCGGACAGTCGAGACCGGAGGATCTCCGGCAGGACGATGGTGTCGCCCGGCCCCACGAGCGGGGTGATCGCGGTCGAGGACCAGCGGACGCGAGGCTCGACGGCATCGGGGACCGCGGCATGGACGATGGCTTGCAGACGGCGGCTCGTGCGGTACAGGCGACAGGCGCCGAACAGCGCGCCGACGGCCCACAGAACCGCGAGGATCACGCCGGCATCGACCGGGCTCTGCGACCGGGCCATCGAGCCGGCCGGCACACGGGCCACGGCGGCGGTCGCCGCCGTCCACCACGGTTCGACCATCGGCGGCAGCGCGGACGCAGGCGCGTGGGGGGCCATGATCACGAACAGCACCCCCAACCCCGCGGGGAGAATCATGAGCCCGAGGCGTCGACGTTCGTCTGTTTCCGTGCCCGCGGGCAGCGGACCGCTACCGACGGCGAGCACCGCGCTCCACATCAACGGCAACCACAAAGCGGCAATCAGCGCGGCAGAGGCCACTACTCGTCCTCCGTCGTTTCGAGCATCGACTCGAGGGTCTTGATCTCGTCTTTGTCGAGGATCCGACTCTTCGCAAAGGCGGCCGCAGGCAGCGGCCCGTCGGTATCCAGGACGTTCTTTGCGAAATCACGGATGAGCCGAGCGACCGTGTCGAGCTTCGATTGGGCCGGCGCGAACGTCTTCATCCCGTGGATGACGGTGACGGTGACGATGCCCTTGTCGACCATGCGGTCGAGCGTCTTGCGGGTCGTGGAGTACGCCCATCCCGTTTCTTCGACCGTTGCGTCGTGGACCTCGCGGGCGGCGAGGCGTCCCTCCCGCCACAAGACCCTCAGCAGGCGAAGCTCAGAGCCCGATGGTGACGCCATGGTTGTCCGCTCCTGTCGCGTTCATGCGACATATGTAGCGACATCGCGACCGGGCGTCAACACGTTCACCAACTTTACGTCATCGTCGTTGGTTCACGGGGTGCTTCAGAACGTCGATGAGTCCGGTGGCCTCGTCAATGCTCCTTGCGGGGCCGCGACCCTGCGCTATTTCTACGACGCCCAAGGTCGCTTCAGCCGCTGGGAGGTCTATGACCGACATGGTCGCCCGGCGACCGGTCCATCGTCGACGGCCGGGGAGCAGAATCGATTCGAAGGCTACGAACTGTCGGACATCTTGTTCTTCGACACCACCGGGGCGCCGGCTGTGCATTGGTCCGGCGCCGAGCGGTGGCACTTCGAGGCCGACCGTTTCGGCAATCGGACCTCCTTGAGCTTCCAGAGAAACGACGGCCGGCTGATGCGGGGCAGCAGAGGCTACGCCGAGGCTCGCTACGTGTGGTCCGAAGACGGTCGCTTTCTTCGCGCCGAGTCTTTTCACGATGTAGACGGAGCGCCCGCGGTTCACCGAACTCTCGGCGTTCATCGAATCGAACGGGTTCGAGATTCGCTCGGGCTCTTGGTCGAAGTGCGCTACCTGGGCGTCGATGGCGCGCTCAGCGACCGCAAGGACACCGGCATCGCGCGGGTCGTCCATCGCTACGACGGTCGCGGCGTGCGGGTGCAGACGTCGTCATTCGATCAGGAAGGCAGGACGCGGGAAGGCAAGGAGCAGGGTTAGCCTCGGTGGTCATCCGCGGTTGACCCTTCGGCCTCCACCGCGCAAGCCTCCGTCCTTCGGAATATGGAATCCGTCCTCGAAACCTTGCTCAAAGTGACCACCGGGGTGTCCAGCGCGCTGTGGGGTCTCCCGATGGTGATCTTGCTCTTCGGGACGGGGCTGCTGCTCAGCCTGCGAACGGGGTTCGTGCAGATCCAAAACTTCACCCAGGCCGTGCGCCTGGTTCTCGGCGGCGGTCCGCGCGACGACGGCGATGCCGACGATGGCGACATTACCCCGTTTCAGGCGCTGATGACCGCGCTGTCGGCGACCGTGGGCAACGGCAACATCGCCGGCGTGGCCACGGCCATCGCCGCCGGCGGTCCGGGCGCCGCGTTTTGGATGTGGGCGACCGCGGTGTTCGGGATGGCCACGAAGTATTCAGAGGCGGTCCTAGCGATTCGATACCGGGTGCGGATGGAAGACGGCACGATGGCCGGCGGGCCGATGTATTACTGCCGGTACGGTCTGAAGAACAAGACGCTGGGCGCCGTTCTCGGGGGCATGTTTGCGGTGTGCGGGGTCATTCATGCCCTGTTCGGGACCGGCAACATGTTTCAGTCCCAGCAGATCGCGCTCGCCGCCAATCGACAGTTCGGCGTCCCTCTGTGGGTGACCGGCTTGCTGCTCAGCGTATTGGTCGGCCTGGTTATCCTGGGAGGAATCAAGCGCATCGGGGCCGTCGTCGAGCGATTGGTGCCGGCGATGATCATCTTCTACTTCGTCGGCGCCCTGGTGGTCGTGCTCACCAACGTTACCCAGGTGCCGGCCGCCATTTGGCTCATCGTGCAGTCGGCGTTCAGCCCCCAAGCCGCGTTCGGAGGGGCGATCGGCATCAGCATTCAGCAAGCGATGCGGTACGGGGTCGCCCGCGGGGTCCTGTCTAACGAGTCCGGCATCGGGAGCGCGGCGATCGCCCACGGTGCGGCTCAGACCCGCTATCCGGTGGCCCAGGGCACCATCGCGATGATGGGAACGTTCATCGATACCATCGTGGTGTGCACGCTGACCGCGACGGCGATCGTGGTGTCGGGGGCGTACAACCAAGCGGAGTTCCTGGCCGGCGAGCAGGGCTTGGCGGGCTCGGACTTGACCGTTCTCGCGTTCAACGTTGGGACTCCGGCGCTGTTTGCCGGATGGGCAGGGAGCCTGGTCGTCTTGGCGTCGCTGGTGTTCGGCTTCACCACCCTGATCGGTTGGAGCTACTACGGGCAGATCTGTAGCGAGTACATCTTCGGGATTCGCTCCGTGAGACCTTTCCGCATCATCTTCATCATGACCCTGTTCGTTGGCGCCCTGTTCGAGGGGCCGTGGGCCCCGATCGTGGCCAACATCGGGGATATCTGTAATGCGTCGCTCGCTATCCCGAACCTGATCGCGCTCATCTTGTTGAGCGGCGTGGTTCGAAAACTCACGTACGAGGCGTACGAGGCGGGCGATCTCCACGTGCACGAGGTGGTTCCCATCGAACACGAACGGTAACCTTCGACCCTCGATCCTCGTTGTTTAAGTGATGACCTCCTCCATGATCCAGACCCGACCCCTTCCGCGTCTCGAGGCGGCGACGCCCACCGAGACCGGCTGTTTCACCTTCGCCCTCGGCTGATTCTGGGGGCCCGACGCCCAGTTTGGGCGTCTCGATGGCGTCGTCCGGACGGAGGTCGGCTACGCCGGCGGCCGGACGAGCAATCCGACCTACCACGATCTCGCGGACCACGCGGAGGCCGTCGACGTGCGCTTCGACCCCGCCCTCATCACCTACGAGGACCTCCTGGAGCGGTTCTGGGCCAGCCACGATCCCACGGCGGGGATGCGAAGTACCCAGTACCGGTCGGCGCTGTTCGTGCACGATGAGCAAACCCGCACCCAAGCCGAGGCCAGCCGGGATCGGCTGGCGGACCGACTCGGCGCACCGGTGGCGACCGAGATCATCGCCGGCGTGCCGTTCTACCCGGCCGAGGGCTACCATCAGAAGTGGCGGCTGCGCCGGGACGGCGCGGTACTCGAGGACCTTCAGGCCTGTTTTCCCAATGAGGCGGCTCTACTGCGGTCCGCCGCCGCCGCGAAGCTCAATGGCTTCGTAGGCGGCGCGGACCGCGATGGATTGACCAAGTACCACGAACACCTCGGCCTCAGCCCCCGCGTGTTAGCGAAACTGTTGCGGTGAACGCCACCGCGGGGTCAGGGCGCCGTAGACGTCAATACCCAGATTCGCTCGGCCGTGCTTCCGTGAATGGCCACGGGCCGGATGCCCCATCGTTCGAGGGCGTCCGGCCAGCCGTTCGCGCCGACGGTCACCGTTCGATAGCCGGGGACGTCATCCGCGCGCACTTGCCGAAAGTACCGAGTCGCTTCCTCATCGGCCTGGGCGCGAGCGCTGATCTTGGACTGTTCTACGCCGTGGATGTTCGGTCGTTGCTGAAATCGGCGGGTCCAAGGCTCGGGCACGATGAGCACGTCGGCGGCTCGGGCGCCGGGATTCGCGCCCGAGCCCCGTAGCTCATCGGCGCCGACGATCGGATCCCGCCGCCGGGGCGAGCTGCGATCGACGCGTTGGACCCGGTACGGTGACGTCGGGCCGACGTCCAGCTGCGGTAGGTACACGACTTTGCCGTAGACTTCGACCGTCGTGCCTTGCGGTCGGCTCGCTAGCCAGCGGGTGACCGCCCACCGCGAGTCGGTCAGCTGGGTGGCGATGAGGGCGGCAGGCGGCACCATGGCCCACGCGACGAGGCCGATCGCGGCGACCCGGCCCGCACGATGAGCGCCGGCCGCTCGGCTCAAAAGAACGCCCGCGTACACCGACAGCCACATTCCCAGCGGCAGGGCGAAACGGTGCTCGGTGCGTCCGACGACCAAGGTGAAGGCCGCGAGGCTGGACAGTCCGGCGACAAAAGGCGCGAGACGCCACCACCAAAGCGGGACTCCGTTGTCCGCATCGGGACGAAAGTTACCCGGCTCGGCGCCGCGGCCGGCCCCGATGACGTAGACGACGCCCGCCCACGCCACGATCACTACCGGCCACGGCCACCAAAACGCTTCCTGAGCGAAGAAGAGATCGGCGAGGTTCGAGGTGAGGCCTTCGAACGTGCGGGGGTAGACGCGCCAGTCCTGCGCGTTGGGGCCGGTCAGTAAGCGAATGCGATACAGAAACCCGGTGGGATTGAACGCGGCCGCAGATAACACCGCGTACGCTGCGGCGCCGATACCGATCGCCCACCCCGTGCGGAGGGTCGTGGTCTTCGACCACGGCAGTAGGAGCAGGTAGATCGGACCGAGGAGGACGAACGTCGCGTAGGCTTGGTCTTTGGTGGCCACCGCGGCGGCCACGAACAGCGCGAAGTACCCGTAGTCTCGAGGGCGCTGGTGCTCGCCGATGGTCAGCAGGCGGTCGACGGCCACTACCGTCCACATGAGGTACGGGCCGTCGAGGTTGGACGTTCGCCCATAGTACGAGCAAGATACATTGACGGCGACGACCACCGCCGCCCACCGGCCGGCCGTGGCGCCGAACAGCCGTCGGGTGATTCGGGCCAAGGTTAGGACCGTCACCGTCGAAAAGAAGACCGCGATCGTGCGGATGATCAGCGCGCAAGCGGTCATCGGGGCCGGGGTGAGCAGTGCCGTGCGAATGGACTCGAAGTCGAGGCCATTCGCGGACATCACCGTCGCGACGAGAACCGGCAAGCAGGCGAGGGCGACGATGAAGTTGTGTAGAAGCGGATACCGATGGCCGTTGCCTCCGCTCAGGTTGTTGGCGACCCCGGCCAGGAAGTCTCGGGGCGCGATGCCGTCGTTCTCCCATCCCCATGCGCCGGGCATGTCCCAGCCGATGACCAGCAGTTGAACGACGGCGTACGCGAGCGCGATCCGCGCCGCGACCGGATCTTCGGCCACCAGGGCTCGCCATCCACGGCGGATCGTGGTCCGAATCATGAGTCGACGAACCGAAAGCCGGTTCCGTACACGATGATCTCTGCGCCGCCGTCCACGATCTTGGGATGCGAGAACCGAACCCCGAGGGCGCCGTCGTAGCCCTTCGCCGCGAGCTCCTCCCGAAACCGGCGCAGTCCTCGCGCCAGCGTGGCTTCCAGCAGCCCTTCGTACCGACGCATCCGCCCCCCGAAGATGTTGATGAGCAGCTCGTGGGCATCGCGGATGATGTTGGAGGCCTGGACCGAGGGGGTGGTCACCAGCTCGCCGAGCTCGATGGGGCGGTCGGGCGGCGGGGTCTCCAAGGAGATCAACACCACGCGATCCGCCTCGCTGGATGGACCGGCACCGGTCACCTGAAGCTCACTCTTCATCACGGGTTCAGCGGCGTCGACCGAGGCGACCCACCCGACCGATGAGGCCGAGGAGCTGCCCGATCTGACGGAGGGCCCATATCGCGAGGAGCACCGGTATCGCGAGGATCAAGACCAAGCCCCACCCGTATCGATACACCAGCACCATCGGCGCCACCTCGCCGCCGTACACCGCCTTCGCGTGGTCGAGCAGGGCGTTCGGGTCCCAGGCCGACGACTGGCTCAGCAGGATCTCCAGCGCCCGCGCGGGCTGGTCACTCGCGGCGACCGCGTTGCCTGCGCGGTCGAGTCGAGAGATCAGTCCGGGCTTGTCGAGCACGGTCTTGATCAGCTGGGCGCGCGCGTCGGGGGTCGCCGCGGGTCGGATGGCGTCGAACAGCCCCGATAGCTGCCGCCCGTCGAAGCGGGTGGCGAGGTCCAGCAGCTGGCGGTCGTCGAGCTCGAGGGCCTCGGCCCGCGACGGTTCGCCCATCTTGGCCAAGCGTTCGGCCGCTCGCGGGTCGTCGAGGCTCAGCAGGCGATCCAGGGCTCGCTGCGGCAGCTCGTCGGGCTTGAGGTGAAGGGGAAGCCGGGCCGCGAGGGCGGCGCCGATCTTGTCGTCGGTCCGGTCGTGCCACGCGACGAGATCGATCAACGACACCCCGAGCGGCGTCCATGTTTCGGAGAGGCGGACAACATCGGGCAGGTTCATCGCCCGGCCCAGCAGGCCGCGATCGAGCGCATCGAGCACCGCCTCGTCCCCCCCGGGCGGGGTGGCCTTGAGGGCGGAGACCACGACACTCAACCGCTCGAACCTCTCCGGGGGCTGCTCCTGCAGGAAGCGGCGGAATCGGGGCGCTCGCTCGGCCAGCTCCAATACGCCGCGGTGGCTGGAGCGAAACTTGCGCCAGCGGACGATCATCTGGCCCGCGATCGCGTCCGCTCGGTCATCGAGCTGCTCGGGAGTGACCTTGGACAGCTCGTCGACCAGCGCTCGTTGAATCGTCTGCTTCGTCTGTGGGCTGGTCAGCTCGTCGCGGATGACCGGAAAGACCCCGTCGGCCCCCGCGACCAGCTCGTAGACCAGCAATGCGGCCCCCAGAACGACGCTCGCCCACGCCGCGAGCCGGGCGGCGATCGCCCCCGCAAGGCGTCGTACGACCGCGGCGACGATCCGACGCACAAGGCGTCGAAAGACGATGGTCAGCAGGCCGGTGATGACCCCGGCCAGGCTGAATGCCGCCGCCGTTCCCGCCGAGGTCACCGAGAACGAAGCCTTGAGCTCGGCCGCTCGGGCTTCGTCGCCGAAGGCCGCGCTCACGGTGGTCGCGTAGCGTTGGCCGAGAAAAGTTCGGACGCACTCGGCGGCGCGGGATTGGGCGGCGATGTCGGCGTCTTTGACCAGCGGCTCCATGCGGCGGCCGATCTCGTCCTGTAGCTCGGTCTGCAGCGCCTTGAACTCCTCCGAGTTGAACACCGCGTCGGCGGTCTTCTTCGCCATTTCTTCGGCGCGGCTCGGGATGTTGCCGTCGAGCAGGCGTTCCAAGTACGCGCGGTCTTGGCGGAGGATCGCGATCTGCGCGTCGACGATGCGGGTGAACTTCGGGTCGAAGCGCACCGCTCGCCAGCTGTCTTCGACCAGAGCTCGATAGTCCGCGGCGGCGAGCGCGGTGCGCATCGAACCGCGCGCGCCGTCGGCGAGCTGGGCCCGAAGGTCGGCTTCGGTGACCGCCGTCTCGCACTCGCCGAACGACGGCGCCGCCGATGGAAGATCGGTCTTCGTCGCCCCGTCCGGCGTGGCGAGCGGGGAGGCCGGGGCGGACGACGAGGAGGGTTGGGCCATGGCGGCCGGGGGCGCGACCAGCCACGTCATGGCCGCGGCGGCGAGTCCCAACGTGGGCGCGAGCGTTGGCCGCCGTCGCCCGGCCGACTTCGGGCCCAGGCGCCGCTGCTTAACAGATCTGGGGGATCTGGGCGATCTTGAGGGCGGAGTGCGGGAATCGGATGCCGTTGTCGTCCTCACACCCGTCGCCTCCTCATACTGAGTAACAAAAAAACCAACGTTCCGACAGGTCCGGTGATCGATGCGGGCGACGGCGACCGTGAGGTCGACGTCTTTCGCGTCACTCGCGGCGGAAGGCGAGGGGTCCGGAGAGCCGACGGGACGCGGGTCGATGTGATGCTCGTCGAGCGCTTGCCTCTCGACGGCGTCCGGCTTCTTCGACATCCTCGGACCGTTGCTGGAATCCATCGCCATTGCCTATCGCTCGCTTATCCGCAATCCGATCCGGACCGGATTGACGGTCCTGGGCCTCACCATCGGCGTCGCCGCGTTCATCGCGATGGTCAGCTTCGGCAATGGGGCGCGCGGGGCGGTGGTCAGTCAATTCGAGAGGCTGGGGGTCAACGTCATCTCCCTGCATCCTCGCGGGGCCCGGCCGGGCGGACTTCCGCCAACCCCGCTGGGCGATCGCGACCTGCGGGCCCTCGAAGCGGAGAGCGTCACCGTCGACTTCTTCGTACCGGTCATCACCCGTACCGTCCTTGCCACCGCGCGCGGGCAGAGCTTCGCGGTCCCCCTGCGGGCCTCCGTGCCCCATTACCGCGATCTGAAGCCGACGGAGCTCCAGGTCGGCGGCTTCTTTGATGACCACGACGTGGCCACCCGGGCCAAGGTCTGCGTCATCGGCGCAACGACCGCGACCCGGCTCTTCGGCGGCGCACGCGCGGTGGGAGAGGTCATCAGTCTGCAGGATCGGCTCCGATGTCGGGTGGTGGGGGTCTTCTTCCCCATCGGCCGGGCGACCAGCGGTCGCGACCTCGATGACTTCATTCTGCTGCCGTACACGACCTACCGCACCTATCTCGCGACTCCGGAAACCCCGTTCAACGCCATCGACCTGCGGCCCCGACCCGACGCGTCCCGCGCGGCGGTGATCGCCGAGCTCACCGACATCCTGCGCCGATCCCATCGGCTTCGTCCGGAGGACAACGACGACTTTCGATTTCGCAGCCCGGACGACGCAACGCAGGTTGCCGACAGCGTGGCGTCGATCCTGACCGGGCTCCTGGCTGCGATCGCCGCCGTGTCCCTGCTGGTGGGGGGGATCGGGATCATGAACATTCAGCTGGTGTCGGTGACCGAGCGAACCCAAGAGATCGGCATCCGATCCGCGATCGGGGCCCGTCCGGGACAGATCCTGCAGCAGTTCCTGATCGAGGCGGTGGTGCTGGCGCTGCTGGGCACGGTCGCTGGCGCGGCCTTGGGGACGGCGGTGGCCCTCGTGGTAGCCCAGGCGCTGCGATGGCCGACCGAGATCCCGGTGTTGGCCATCGGCATCGCCATGGTCTTCGGCGCCGGGACGGGCATCCTGTTTGGGTATCTCCCGGCACGCCGGGCCGCTCTCCTTGACCCCGTCGACGCCCTGCGACGAGAGTGACCGGCTCGTGGCCTTCCCGAACCCCGACCGCCGGGGCCCGCGCTTCTACCGGGCGGGCGGGGCCTTAGCGACCCGTCGTCGGCCGCCGGTCTTCAACGCGGGGCTCGTCGCTCTTCTCGCCGCGGGGATCGCCGCCAGCGGGGGCTGCTCGCCGCCAGCGGCGTGTCGCGAGGCGGGATCTGTGCCCCGGTCGGCGGGCTACGATACGAAACGTGACGGGGAGTCGCTCACGGCCTGGCAGGCCCGGGCCCGGACGGCGATGGTTCAGGCGCTGGATCTGGAAGCGGCCGGAGGTCAGCACGTGCCCGTCGCCGTCCGCGAGCCGGCCTCGCGGCCCGCGGTGGGCACCGCGGTTCTCCTGCACGGCCACGGGGATACCGCGCTCAGCATCATCGATGTCGCCGACCTTGGGGCCCATCTGTCCAGGCGCGGGTGGCGGGTGATCGCGCCCGCGCTGCGAGGGTTCGGGCAGTTTCCTCGAGGCAGCGATCGGCATCGTCCGTACGTCGCCACTTTGGCCGACGATGTTTATCTGCCGATGGTGCTCGCCGACCTGCAGAAGACGGTGGCGGTCGAGACGGCGCGCACCCCGGGGCCGACGGTGATCATGGGCCACTCGCTCGGCGCGCACCTCGCGCTGCATCTCGCGGCCCTGGAGCCGGCCATCGACGCAGTGATCCTCCTCGGGCACTTCATTCGCAGCGCGTGCGTGAACTCGCCCGAGCACCACCGATGTCAACATCACCGGGCCCTCGCGCGAACCGTGGGCACCGAGGACCTCGCGCTGCTGGTTGCGCCCCGGCGGTTGGAGGTGGTGTGGGGGGCCGAGGATCGCTTCTATACCGACGCCGCGCGAGGGCTGATCGAGATGACCGCCCGGCGGTTTGCCGCCCACGGGGCAGGGGCTCAGTTCTCGTCGGTGATCCTGCCGGGGCGCGGTCACGTCGTGGACGGCGATACGGTGACCGCCTTCTTCGAGTCACTACGGCCGAAACCGTCGCTGGCTCCCTGAGGGTTTGAGCGGTCGATCTGGTAGAGATGCTTACGATTAACGTATCGTATGCGCGTTGCAGGTATTCAACATATGTCAAAGCATACATCAATCATGCTGGACGCGGTGACTCGAGAAGCCGCTCAGCAGCTCGCGACGACGTACGGGTGCACGATGTCGGACGCTATCCGCCGAGCGATCGTGCAGCAGCGGGATCGCACGGTCGGCGTGAGCGAAGCGCGCCGCAAGGCTCGCCGGGAAGCGCTTGAGAAGCTTATTGGTCTGACCGACGGAAATGATGCCGAGGCAGAGGTCGCACGCATCAAAGCCGAGGATGCGTACGGGTGACCAGCTATCAAATCGACAGCGACGTTCTTTTCTATGCGACGTCGAGCGCTGGCCCTGAGCGAACGCGGCTGCTCATGCTCTCTGATTCGCCGGCAACTCTGCATATGAGCGCGGTGGCCTGGTACGAGTATTCGCGTGGGCCGCGGGTACCGGAGCAACTCGAGGCTATCTATGGCTGTTGCTTGTGACGAGCGCGCCTCATCAGTCGACGCGACGGCGGCGCTGCCAGTCTCCAGGCGGCATAGCCAACAGCGGTCGGGCTCGCCGCGCGAGGTGGGACTGGTCGCAGAAGCCACCCCGCAGAGCGGCCGAGGCAATGTCCATACCTGCGTCGACGGCCTGACATGCGGCTTCGACGCGAATACTCAGATGATAGTCACCCGGGGACGTTCCGAGCTGCGCCCGGAAACGCCGAACCAAGGTCGCGCGGGAGACGCATGCAACCCGCGCGAGCTCGTCTAGATCGACGCTTCGGTTCGGATTGCGCTCTAGATGCATGATCGCGCGGCGAAGCACGGGGTCCAGCGGGGTCGGCAGCGGTGCCTCGACGGCCAAAACCTCGACGAGGCGAGCAAGCCGTTGGAGACGGTGGTCGGCTGCACCTTCCCCGTAGGAGGCGGCCACGAGGGCCTCGAAAGCGCCCACGGCCTCGAGATCCGAAACGACTCGGCCCGTCCATGACGTACGAAGCTCCGCCCCCGCCCCTCCCCGAAGCTCCGCTTGGACGTACTCATGAGGCGCGGTGTGCGATTGCACGACACGATGCGGAACGCGCGAACCGACCACTACGAGTGCTGGCGCTCGGACGTCGATCCTGCGCCCCCCGATCTCGAAGAGCGCGCGGCCGGACCGGACGAGACCGACCTGCGGCGCTGGATGGTGATGCGCCGGCAATCGGGGGGGCGTCCCGTGCACCCAGAGAAACTCCGCATTGAGCACAGTGTCGACCCAGCGCCGAATGGCGCCGAGCGGCGCCGCCATCATGGTGCACTCCTGCAGATTCCGGGCAGATGACTTCGTGGCTGAGCGCAACGCACAATTGAGCCGATTATCCAAGCGTCGTCGTCCAACGATCCTATTCCCCTTCCATGCGCATTCTTCTGACGGGGGCGACGGGGGACTTGGTGTCGCGCCATGCACGAAAGGCTGCTCGATCGAGGCCGGGATGTCATGGCCGTGGCTCGGTCCAGCCGCAATATTCTCGCTACCGCCATGACCACGACCGTCGACCCGACGGACTTCGAAGGTCGAAGTACTTGTCCGGCCAGCACGACGCCGTTCATCGCGCGGCGAGCCACGACCCTGCGTTTGCGCGCCGGGTGCCGTCGACCGCGGTCGCCATCATGGACGGTTGCCCGCCATGAAACACGTCTTCTCAGCCGCTTGGCCTCGATCCAAGTTCGGTTGGACACCGTCCCGGTCGGATGACTACAAAGTGTTGCAGGCTGCCCTGCGTGTCTTGGTCGGGGGAGACCGATAGCCGTGATAACGCCGCGAGCGCGTATCTTCTTCGTCGCCCTGGTCGCGACGATAGCGCCAACCTTGGGATGTACTACCGACAGCCGAGCGGAGGGTCCGCGGCGTCGACGTCCGCCGACCGTGGACCTCAACCCCGGCTCGGCGCTTCGGCTGAGCACGGGGTCTAGAGCCGCGGTGCTCGAAAACCGCCGCCTTGCAGACCGGCTACGAGACAGCGCTTACGCGTTCTTCAGGTTTCAGCACGCTGCGTTCACCGCTCGAACCTGCCAGCTGTTCGCCCGGGACCGCCATGTGCTTCCCCTCGTCAATCTCCACGGCGACGCGCACGTCACCCAGTACGCGACGACTCAGCTCGGCTTCGGGCTCGACGACTTCGACGAGGCCGGATTCGGCCCGGCTGTGGTGGACTTGGTGCGGTTCGGGGCCTCGCTCCATCTTGCTTGCCGCGAAGCGGGCTTCGCTTGCGATCCCGTGCCTGCGATCGCCAATTTCTTGACCGCCTACCGAACGGCGACCATCGCCCCCGATACTCCACTGGTGGTCCCTACTTGGGTCAAGAGGGTTCGGCGGCGCGAGCCGACCCCCCGCGCGCGCTACCTCGACTTTGCCGAGGGGTTGATGCAGCCGATCGCAGACGGCACGCGCGTTCGCCTCACGCGCGCTTGGAAACAGATGGCGCGCATGCTCCGAGCCACCGGCTTTCGGGCTCCGACATCCTTCCTGCGCCTAGAGCGGGTCGGCCGTATCGACGTGGGAATTGGCAGTGCCCTCGTGCAGAAGTTTCTGCTCCGGGTTCGCGGACCGTCCGACGACCCGTTGGACGACCGAATCATCGAGGTGAAGGCCCACAGCAGCGCCGATCGGACCAGCTGCGTCTTTCATCCGCCGACGGGCGGCGTGCTGTATCCTCAGGTCATGCAACGCCGCCTCGGTCGAGTGTCGCCCGAGGTGCTGGCTTATCTACCGAACGAAGGCTTCGTACAAGCCGGTGACGACACCGGCATGCAGATGTACTGGGTGCATTCTTGGGATTCCGAGTATCGTGAGCTCGAGCTCGAGGATCTGAAGAGTCAGAAGGAACTCGAGGAGATTGCGGCCGATGTTGGCCTGCAGCTCGGCCGCGGGCATTGCAGTCACGTGACCGCACCGCTTGAAGCACAGCATCGATTCGCCCACGCTGAGTCGATCGCCGATCTTCAGGAGCGACTACCGGCGGCGATGGCTCTTCTAGCGGAGGAGACCTTGCGCAGCTGGCAGGCCGAGCGCGACCTCCTCATAGCGCCTCGCTCCGCCGTCCGCTCCGACACCGAGCAAGGCATGTTGCCACGCGGTTCCGGCTCGACGTCGTCGAGATGATCTGCCTTCCGACAGAACTTCCTCCAGAAGTTCGGCGGCGCGTTCCTATTCCTATTCCCCGGCTGAGTCGAAACCCCTGTTGTCCCGCCCGGATGTCAAGAAACGCTCCAGATACCCCACCATCGCCTGGGCGAACGTTTCTTCGAGGGTCGGTTTTTCGTCGACCTTCCGAAACTCATCACCCTCCCGTTGGAAGTAATGCGGGGCCCGGAGGATGCCCGCGACGCCGAATCGGAGGAACTGAAACTCGATCAGGTGCCAGGTCCGTCCGTCGTGCACGAGGTCGATGGACGCATAGGGGACGTCGAACCGCTCGAACATGCGGCGAGCGGCCTGCAGCAATCCCGCCGGCGCTTCTTCGGGCCAGGCCAACGGCATGCCGCTGCCGCTGGCCCGAAAGTCGCCGGGCCGTGCTTGGCGATGCACCCAGTAGTACCGGTCGCCGAACACCAGCACTTTCTCGTCTTCGCTCGCGCCGGGGACCAGCTCCTGCACGATGAACTTCCGACGATGCAGCGACTCGGCCACGTATTCGTCGCGGGTCGCCTCTCGCCATAACCGGCTCACCGCGTCCGCGGGGTGAAACGACGCGGACAGCGTGGCCGCGTGGCGCAGGGCCTCGTCTCGATCCTTGACCAGGACCACCCCCCGACTCAGGTCCGTCGAAGCCGCCTTGAGCACGAACGGATACCGCAGGTCGTCGATCGCGGCCCGCAGCTCCTCTAGGCAGCCGAAGTGGCGACTGCGCAGAGTTCGGATCTCGTCGTCGGGGGTCACGTCGCGCAGCAGCTCCATAAAGACTTTGTTGTGGTGAGCTCGCAGCTTCGCGAAGTCCGGGACCACCACCGCCCCGGCCATAGTCAGGGCGAGAACGACGTCTTCGATGTAACCCTTGTAGTGCAGGTCTCGGTCCTGGCTGGAGGTGTAGAAGACGAACCGGTCCGCCCATGACTCGGCGCGAAGGTCGATCTCGGGGAAGGTGCGGACGTCCATGCGCCAGCCGGCTTCGGCGAGGTGGCGGCTGAGGTCGGTGAGCGACATCGTGTCGAGTCGCCCTGGCAGCGGGCAATAGTATTGCCCTTTGTAGTCGACGAGAAGGGTGACCGACCGCTGGTAGCGGGATGACGAAGGTGGGGTCACGATCGCTCCTTTTGGCGCCGGCGGCGGAGCATCCTCGTCGCGAGGGCGCGGTCACCGGGATCCACACCAAAGGCCAGCGCGCCGACCACGAAAGCGATCAACGCGACCGCGGCGGCCCCTGGACCACCCGCCGGGTCCCCGGCTGAAGAGGCGACGACCGCCCCGTAGATCCCGCAGGCGATCACCCCCGCGGCCAGGGGGCGCCACACCAGCGCCCACCGCAGCTTGACCCCGAGCCAGAAGTGGCTCTCCAAGGTCTTGATGGTCAAATCGAACATGGTGGTGAGGGTCGTCGCCGCGGCGGCACCGAACAGACCGTAGCGGGGAATGAGGACGGCGTTGAGGATCACGCTCACGGTCGCGGAGGCCATCGCGTTGTACAGGTTCCATCCCGAGTGACCGGTCATCGCGATGAGGTTGCTCGTGAACCCGAAGATGCAGGCGACGATCGCCCCCACCATCAGCATGAGCATGAACGTGGCGTCCATGCTCATGTAGCTGGGGTGAAACAGGCCCAGCAGCGGGGTCTTCGCGGCCAGAATGACGAAGGCCATCGGGAAGGCCAGGATGATCACCCAGCGGGTGACGGCGGCGTACTGATGCTCGAGCTCGGCGATCTCTTGGCGGCCGAAGAGCCGCGAGATGACTGGGCTGAACGCGGTCGAAAACACGAGTCGGATCTGGCGCAGGTTGCGCACGATCTCCGCGGCCGTGCCGTAAAACGCGATCCGTGATGCTTCGACCCCGGCCGCGCCGAGGAACAGAGTGCCGATGCTGGCCATGAAGTAGGTCAGAGTGAGGTTGAGGTTCTGGGGGATCGCGAAGGCGATGAGCTCGCGCTGCCAGCGCAAGCCGACCAACGCGCGGCCGAGGGCGGAGACGGAAAAGTGTCGCCGAAACACGCGAATGCTCAACACCAACACCACCGCGTTCGACGTCACGTACGCTTTGGCCAGACCGAGGACCGAAGGGTCGAAGGCGTGAAACAGCACAGCGAACGCGATGAGCAGGAGCGGGCGCAGGGTGTGGATGTAGATGACGTCGTACTTCATGATCATCAGCGATTTCGTCGCCGAGACGATGAACTGGGGGATGGCGATCGCGGGCAGGGCGAGGACCATGATCCGCACCGCGTCGGCGAGCTGAGGCTGAGGAAAGCGCATGGGGATGAGTTGAGGGCCAACCGTCCACGCGGCGCCGATGATCCCCACCGTCAGCAATCCGACGAGGGCCATCGCGTTGGCCATCGTCTGGTACACCACGGGCGGCGCTTCTTTGCCGTCGACCCGATGGCGCGACGCGAACAGAAGAACGCCGTCTTGCACCCCCGACAACGTGAAGCTGATGCTGAGCTCGATCAGGCTGTTGGCGAGCAGAAAGACGCCGAAGACCTCGGTTCCGAACAGCCGGGTGACCAAGACGTAGAACACCGGGTGAAGGGCCTTGGCGATGACCCCGAGGGTGTTGACGACCGCGTTGCGGGCGAGGCCCTGGCGGTCTTTGTCGACCGCTTCCGCGGGGGGCGGGTCGGACTCAGGCGTGGTCACGTCGCCCTCCGGCGCGGATCACGTCGTCGTAGTGGGATTCCAACACATCGATTCGTCGCGACTCGTCGAACTCGCGCTTCATCTTGTCTCGGGCCGCGTCTCCCAGCCGCGCGCGCAGCTGCGGCCGTTCGATCAGCCGTTCGATGGCGGTGGCGAGGGCGACCGCGTCGCGCTCGGGGACCAAAAGCCCCGTCTTTCCCTCCTCGATGATCTCGGTGATCCCGCCGTGTCGCGTGCCGACCACGGGCACGCCTCGGGCGTTGGCTTCCTTGAGCACGTTGGGCACACCCTCGGTGTCGCCGCTGCGCGCGGTCACGCTGGGGACGAGCACCACCTGCGCCCGCTCCATTCGCGCGAGCACTTCATGGTGCGGCCGGCGCCCCAACAGCTGCACGACGTCGTGCAGGCCTTCGTCGCGAATGATGGTCGCCAGCCGATCGCGAAGGGGGCCGTCGCCGACCACCATCAGCCGAGCCTGTTGCCGCAGCAGCGAGGACCTCGCGAAGGCCTGCAGCGCGTACTCGATCCCCTTCTTTTCCACCAGGCGTCCTACGACCAGGATTTCGACCGGGGAAGGGCGGGACAGCAGCGGCGGGACCCGCGTCGGGACCGCGATGCCCCGGTGAAAGACGTGGACCTTTTCTTCGGGCGCGCCGGCCCCGACGAGGCGATCCGCGAGGTCCTGCGATACGGCGAGGATGCGGTCCAATCGTCGGAACATGCGTCGCGACCACGACCAATACGGCCAATACGCCCAGTGCGACGGACGAAAGCGCATATTGGTGGCCAGCACCGCGACGTCGATGCCCCCAAAGGTGCAGATCATCGGCAGCCCCAGGGCCTCGCACATCGGGACGGCTTGGGCCGCGGCCGGCCCGAACTGCGCGTGGACGAGGTCGAAGTGCCCGTTGCGCAGCCGGTGGAAGAACCGCGATGACGACCGCAGCACGGTGTATCGGGCCGCCTCGAACCAGTCGACGGTCCGATGCGCGGGCAGCAGGGTGTGCACGGGCTCGAACGGGAAGAGGTCGGGATGCTGTCGGCCGCGCGCGAACACTTCGGCCTGGTAGCGGACATGGGCCGTGAGCTCCCGGTAGACGAACGTCTGCGAGGCGGGCAGAAAGTTGGCGCAGAAGTAGGCGACGCGGCGTTGAGAGGGCACGACGGGCGATCCCGGGTCGAGCGGGCGACGGCTCGATGTGTCGGGACCTTACCTCGAGCGACGAGCCAGGCAACCCCGTTGTGTTCGTCACGTTCGTGGGCTGGGGCCAGAGTTCACCGGGGGCTGTGTCTGACCCCGAGCCCCCTGGGGTCACCCGTCGGCCGCCTTTGACGGCCCGCGAGGACCGGTCAGGCATCTCAGGGGAGAAAGTCAGGGAGAGGGGGCAGGCTTCGATGCCGGTGCAGCGTCGAAGGCCAGCGCCTTGTACCGAGCCAGCATCTTGCGGATGTAGTCGGGGGTATGGTCGCCGCCGGAGCCGCTCCACCGCATGCGGACGTCTTCGTCGAGCATCTGGTAGGCCTGTTTCGCTTCTTTCGTGCGGGGAAAGCGACGGATGACTTCCTTGAGATAGAACTCCTCGGTCCAGTCATCCTCGTCTTTCCACGACCGGCGACGGATGTCTCCGAGCATCAGGAGCGCCTGGGCCATCCGCTTGTCACCGTCGAAGTTCTGGACGAAGGGCACCAGGTAGCTGGCCGCGATGTACCGGGACGCAGCGCCGGTCTCGTCGGCGACACCGTCGGTATCGGCGATGCCTCGCCGGTAGAATTTCTGGCCCAGCTTGAACAATCCGTCGGCGCTTTCGTTCTTCTTCGGGTCGAGGCCGCCCATCTTCTTCCACTCTCGGGCGGTGGCGATCCATTGCTTGAGATCGTCGGCGTGCTCGCGGCTGAGCTTGGTGTTCTTTTGAATCGACGCCAAAAAGGCGATCGCGGCGTCGGGGTCGTGCTCGAACTGCAGGTGGATGCGAGCGATCTGCTCGACCACGCCGAAGCGCCGACCGTCATCGGGCGCGGCGGAGGCGAGATAGCGGCGCAGATGGACGAGCGCGGCGCGGTAGTCCTTCTTGTGGTAGGCGCGCTGGGCGTCGGCGAACGCCCGGTCGACGTCGCTGGCGAACGCCGCGACCGGCGGCGCACACGCGACCACGAGCGAAAGCGCCGTGAAGATGCGCAACACGCCCGCAGCATAGGGAAACGCCGTCTCGAGCGCAAACGATTCGGCGACGAAGTACGCAAACCTGCGCGCGGCTACGACTCGTTTGGCCCTGTCGTCCGTACACGCGGCAAGGGTCGGCAAACGATCCGGTCGTGGCTCGGTATACTGGGCTGGGAAAATTTGACCGTGCGCCCACGAAGCCCAGTACGACGAGCCGGCGGCCGATGACCGCCGCTCTGCAGGACTTCATCGACGAGGCCGGCGACATCGTTCGCCTGCCCGAGGGGCGCTATTGCGGCCCGGTCAACGTGCGTCGGGACGTGGTGATCGCGGGCGCCGGACCGGGACCGACCGTCGTCGAATCCATCCCCGGCCAGCCGGTGCTCCGCATCAAGCCGGGGCTTCGGGTCGAAGTCCACGGTCTGACGCTGCAGGGCGGGGACGTTCCCCTCGAGCGGGGCGGGGTGGCGACGGTCAAGGAAGGCTTCACCCGCTTCGTCGGCTGTCGCCTGACCGGCTGCCGGGCGGTGCTGGGCGGTGCGCTCCACGCCGGCGACCATGCGGAGCTGGTGCTCGAAGACTGCCGTGTGGCCGGCAACGTGGCCATCAAGGGCGGCGGCGGCATCGCGGTCACGGGCGGCGCGCGCCTCATGCTTCGCCGGACGAGCTTCTCGCACAACGTGGCTGCGGACGGTGGCCACCACCTGTACGTCATGGGCCGGCCGGGCCGAGCGCCGGAGATTCAGGTCGAGTACGTCACGTGGTCGCCGTGCGTCGGCCGGGGCACCAGCATCGCCAACGTCCGCGGGTTCGAAGGCCGCTTCGTCTTGCACGGAACGCCGTGGCCCGCGGACAGCCTCAAGGTCCCCCAGCGAGGTTGATCCGACGGCGACGGTCGGCGACCCGGGCCGGGGTCAGTCCGCCACTCGAAAGGCTTCAGCCACGAGTCGGCTCCCGACGATGCCGTGCACGAACAGGGACATGAACAACGGCATGTCCGGATCCACTCGGTTCAGGCCGTACAGAAGCCCGGTCACCGCGAACGGGGCGACGGTCGACACCCAGGCGGAGCCTCGATGGCCCTTCCAGAACAGCACTCCGGCCAGCACGGGCCAGAACACCCAGGTCAGTATGAGGCCGACCGTCACTGCCGCTCGGCGTATCGCGAAAGGCGTCGGCGAAGCAAGCAAACCGGCCCTGGCTCCCCGGTTGAACTCCGGCCCGGAGCGGTGTTGGCGGTCGCACTGCGGCCCCGTGGTGCGATAAGGTTGGCCATGCCCCTCCCGGTTGTATCGCCCCGCGGTATTCCGATCGAAGACGGGCCGAAGTTCGGCGGATCCGCGCCGGTGTGGGCACCGCCGGTCGGCCCCGCGCGCCCTCGAGATCTATGCACGGATTGCGGCATCTCCCGGTCGAGCGACCCGGGCCGGTGTGGCGCGGCCTGCCAGTTCATCCATCCTCGCTACGAAGTCCTGGAGACCGCCGTCCACGGGCGTCCCCGAGATGCGGATCGCCCCGATGAACTGCATTTCGGGCCCCACCGACGGATGCTTCGCGCCCGCCTCGCGTCGCCGCTGCCCGGCGCGCAGTGGACGGGCATCACCACCCGGCTCGGGGCCCGGCTGCTGCAGGCGAAGGCCGTCGACGCGGTGCTCGCGGTGGCCCCCGACCCCGACGACAAGTGGCGTCCCCGGCCGGTGTTGGTGACCGAGCCGGAGGGCATGGTGGAATGTCGCGGGATGCGGATGGGTTATGCGCCCCTTCTGTCGCTACTGGAGCCGGCGCGACAGCAAGGTTGGCGCCGGCTGGCGGTCATCGGCATTCCGTGTCAGATCCACGCCCTGCGCGCCCTCGAAGCCGAGCTGGGGCTCGACGCCCTATACGTGATCGGGACCCCGTGTTCGGACAACACGACGACCGCGCGCTTTCACGAGTTCTTGCGCCTGCTGTCGGACCGGCCGGAGGAGATCGACTATCTGGAGTTTCGCGCCGACTACCGGGTCGAGCTTCGTTTCTCGGACGGACGGCAACAGGAGATCCCATTCTTGAATCTGCCCATCTCGCAGCTGCCACCGGACTTCTTCCCTCTCACGTGCCGCACCTGCGTCGATTACACCAACGTGCTCGCCGATCTCACCGTGGGGTACATGGGCGGGCAGGGCCAGCAATGGCTGATCGTTCGAAACGATCGCGGTGAATCGCTCCTGGAGCTGCTCGGCGACGAGTTGGTGGCCGAGACCGTCGGCAGCGGAGGCCAGCGCAAGGCCCACGTAAAGGGCTTCCTCAAGAACCTCGAGCGGGCGGGGGATGGCTTGCCCCTGCGGCGCGCGCCCCGCTGGGTGCGGCCCCTGATGTCGTGGTTGATGCCCAAGATCGGTCCTCGAGGCCTGGAGTTCGCGCGGGCCCGGGTGGAGATGAAGGCCCTGGAGACGGTGACCCACCTTCGGCGGTCCCGGCCTCGCCGGCTGCGCCGGATGGTGCCGGACCACGTGTGGCGGCTGGTCGCCGACTATGGTCTTACGCCGGCTGCGGAGGAACGAGCCGAACGTCGCGGACGCGCCAAAGATAGAGCAGCATCAGGTGGGTCATGACCGCGCCGAAGGTGTGCCAGAGAAAGTGCGTGCCCATGGGGAGTAGCCATGAGCGGTCCACGGCTCGAAAGAACATGCCCGCCGCGAAACAGGCGATGGCCAAAAAGACCAACTTTGCGTCTCGATACCGGGTTCGAACCACGAACAGCACCATGGGGACGATCACGAACACGCCGAGCATCCCGTAGCCGACCACCGGCCCTCGGAAGCCATCGGGCAGGACGGTACGGATGAGCCGAACCAGCCCGATGATCCCGACCAACCCGCCGAAGGTATACACCGGCGCCATCCACGCCGACCGCGACATCCGACCCACGAACCAATACACCGTGCTGATCGCCAGGATGAGGATGGGCAAGACGTCGAGAAGCAAGAAGACCGAATGGGTACGCAGGGCGTGGTACAGGGTCCCGCCGATGCCCCCGACGGCGAGGACCAGCGCGGCGTAGATCAGAAAGGGCTGTCGATGGCCTCTGACCTTGGTCAGCCAGTAGACGGCAACGGCGATGAACAGCGCCGCGCTGGCGGCGTTGTACGGCTCGACCAGCCAGTCGTTCGGATTGAGACGAGCGTGGAGCAAGGTCTCGGTGTAGATGGGCCCAACGTTCGGCACGGGCCCAGAATACTCTGCGGGGGGGCGCCCGCAAGCGCGGGCGGCGGGATAACCGGTCGCGTGTTCTTCGGGGTCAGTCTCGACTACCGGGGGTGATCGGCAGCGACACCCTGCGACCGTCCCGCTCGACGACCACCGTGGTCGCTCGCCCGATGGTCAGGCTGTCCAGCGCCTTGACGTAGTCGTAGATGTTCTCGAGCTTTCGCCCTGCGAGCTCCACGATCACGTCTCCGCTCTTGAGCCCAGCCTTCTCCGCCGGCCCCTCGTTGCTCACGCCCGACAGCTTGACCCCCTTCACATCCGCCGATGCGTACTCGGGGATGGTGCCGAGGTACACCCGAGAGGTGCGACGGGACCCGCGATTCTTCGGCGGGGCGACCTTGACGTACCCCGGCGCGGCGTCGGCTTTGGCGACGTCTTCGGTGATCAGGGCCAACAGGCGGGCGATCTTTGCCGCCCCCTCGTAGTTGAGGTGGTCCGCGGTGTCCCGCGGCGTGTGGTAGTCGCCGTGAACCCCGGTAAACGCGCTGACGATCGGCACCCCGCGCAGATAGAACACCGTCGCATCGGTGGGCAGATAGGCATCGTTGACCAGCTTGAGAGGCAGGCCCACGGCGACGTTGCGGCGCTCGATCGCCTTGCGCCATCCCCCGCTGGACGCCACGCCCTGCAGGACCGCGTGTTGGCGCAGGCGCCCGATCATGTCCATGTTCAGGTACGCGGCGACCTTCGGCTGCAGCGATGGCGCTTCGCCCCCGTCGGAGGGCAGGTCGCGCAGCGCTGCTTTCACCCAGTGGGTGGAGCCGTACAGCCCGAGTTCTTCCCCTGACCATGCGGCGAACACCACGTCGCGTCGGGCCCCGTCGAGGCGGCCGTTGCGCTGGCGATCGGCGAGGGCTTGGGCGATCTCCAGCAAGCCCGCGACGCCGGATGCGTTGTCGTCGGCGCCGGGGTGAATCTGTCCTCGCTCCTCGGGTTTGGCGAGCGAGTCGCCGCCGTCACCGCGACCGAGATGGTCGACGTGGGCGCCCACGACCACCACCTGGTCGGATGGGGCGCCGCCGACCTGGAGGCGGCCGACGACATTGCGCCCGGTCGCCGTCTCGAGGTTCAGGCTCAGGTGACCGCCGATCAGGGTCCCCGGCAGCGCGAAGCCGGCGACCGCTTTGCCGCCGTCGAGCGCGGCTTGCGCGGCCTGCAGGTCGTGGCCCGCGCGGGCAAAGATCTCGGCGCCGATCTCGTCGGAGACGCTGATGGCGGGGATGCCGGTCCCCGCGACCGCGGCATCGAAGCGCAGCGGGACGAGCCGTTGCTTCGCGGTGGCCGTGGGGCCGGTGACCACGA
>JANQQN010000312.1 GCA_028289325.1 Myxococcota bacterium
GCGCCGACGGTCGTGGTCCCCGAGACGACGACGGCGACGGCGACGGCGCGTCGACACCCCTTGCTTCTCCGCATGCACCCCGGCTGGGCGGACGTCTCGGTCGACGGTCGGCGGGTCGCCTCGGGCGCGTATCGAGCCCAGCTCCAGTTGACCGCCGGCCGCCACACCATCGGGATCCGAAACCAGTACGGCGCCGCGGCACCGAGGGTCATCCACGTCGACCCCGAAGGCCGAATGGAGGAGGTGCTCGACGACGGCACCCGTCGGGTCATCAAGGGCGATCTTCCGATCTACACGCCCGCGCCTCAGACCAACCGTGGTGTCGATACCGTCGCCCCGGGCGGCGGCCGAGAGACGACAACACGCTGATCTCGATCACCATCGTTGCTCGGTTTGAGGCCGGGCGGCGATACGGGCATTCTTGCCGGCGTTGAGAGCCCCTGTCGCCTTCTTGCCGCTGGTGCTGGCCGCCGCATCAACCGGGATCGCCACCGCGCAGCCCGGCGACGACAGAGCGCCCGCGGGCACCGCCACGGCGGCGGTCAGCGGCGCGAAGAACGCTTTCGAGTACCGCGACTTCGAGCGGGTCGTGGACCTGCTCGACCCGTGGCTCCACCCGCGTCGAATCCTGGATCCGGTGCTCGCGGTTCAGGCCCGACGGCTGCTCGGCGTGAGCCTCCATGTCCTCGGGCGGACGAAGGAAGCGAAAGAAGAGTTCTCGGAGCTGCTCCTGCTCGACCCGCGACACAAGCTCGATCCGTTCCTCGTTCCGCCGGCGGTGATCCAGACGTTCGAAAACGTCCGCGCGTCGATGCGACCGACCCTCGACGCGATCCTCCGCGACCGGGGGGAACGTGCCGAGCCGGAGACGCCGACCACGGGCCCACCGACCGTGCGGCTGGTGCCCATTCCCCCGCTGGCCATCGCCCTCCTCCCCGTCGGGATCCCTCAATTCGCGGCCGATGAGCCGGGATGGGGACTGCTGTGGGCGGTGCTGCAGGTCGGATTCTTGACCCTGAACCTCGTCGCCTTCGACCAGGCGAGCCGAAATGACGGGAGCGCGTTCGGCATTTGGACGGGCTTACAGTACGGGGGACTGGCAGGCTTCCTCGGCGCTTGGACGGCCTCGGGCCTACAGGGATACAGCCAGCTCAAGGACCAGCAGCAGCGCCGCTTGGCCCTGCCGCCCTCGCTGGAGGGTCCGTCTTCCTCTCCGCTGACCCCGGCCTCCGGCCCGCGGCTCGGCATCGGGTGGGAATTCTGAAGCCGGCCCGGCGTCCGAGCGCCGACCCGAACCCGAAGTATCGCCGCCGATCTCCCCCGCTTTGGCCCCTCCTGCTATGTAACAAGGAATGCCATCGCTGCTCCTGGAAGCGCCGGAGCAACCACCCAAAGCGGTGAAGCTCGTACGGCCGCTGACGACGATCGGGGCGTCGTCCGACAACGATATCTCGGTCCCCGACGCCGGGCTCGAAGCGACCCACGCCCAAGTGGCCCGCGAAGGCGGCGGATTCGTGGTCACCGGCATGCTGCGGGACATGACCGTCAACGGCCGCCGAGAGAAGACCAAGCGCCTGAGCTCCGGCGACGTGGTCCGGATCGGACGTCTCGCGCTGACGTTCTACGCCCGTGACGAGGAGGTGCCGTCGCCGCCCCCGGTCCTCCGCCCTGCGCCCGCCGGGCGTCCGGCCGCGGTTACGGTGGAGGTCGTGTCCGCCTACAAGCGGGTGCACGCGTTCTCGATGAAGCTCCTCGACAACGCGTCGACGGAGAGCCTGGTCGAGACCATCTTGGACTCCATCGTCGAGCTGACCGGCGCCGACAAGGGGTTCTTGGTGTTGCTCGAGGATGGCCAGCCGGTCGTCCGCGCCGCCCGCCACATCGACAAGATCGACATCCAGGAGTCCCTCGACCAGCTGTCGGATTCGATCCTCGGTCGAGTGATCGAAACCAAAAAGCCGCTGGTGGTCGCCGACGCGCTTCGCGACGAGGAGTGGAGCGCGTCGCGGTCGGTCATGAACCTCAAGCTGCTGAGCGTGATGTGCTGTCCGCTGCTGGAACGAGACGAGATCAAAGGACTCCTGTACGTCGGAAACAATCAGGTCGCCCACCTGTTCGATGAAGCCGCGCTCGACGTGATGAATGTCTTTGCCGCTCAGGCCAGCCTTCTTTTGAGCCAAGCGCGAAGAATGGTGGAGCTCACCCGCGCCAACACCGAGCTCGAAACCCAGCTCGAGCAAGCCCGGTTCGGCAGCATCGTCGGTGCTTGCGACTCGATGAAAGAGGTGTTCAAGCGGGTCCGAAAGGTCGCGACGGCGGACATCTCGGTGCTCATCACCGGCGAAACGGGGACGGGCAAAGAACTGATCGCCCGGGAGATCCATCGTAACTCGAGACGGATCGACGGTCCGTTCGTGGTCGTCAACTGCGGCGCGATCCCGGAGAACCTGCTGGAGTCGGAGCTGTTCGGCCACGTCCGGGGCGCGTTTACCGGGGCCGTCAACGACAAGATGGGTCGCTTTCAAGCCGCCGACGGCGGCACGATCTTCCTCGACGAGGTCGGCGAGATGCCGCTCAATCTGCAGGTTAAGTTGCTTCGCGCTCTCCAGGAACACGAGGTGACCAAGGTCGGGGACACCCGCTCGCAAAACGTCGACATTCGCGTGGTCGCGGCGACCAATCGGGTTCTCGAGCAGGAGATCAAAGAAGGGCGATTCCGGGAAGACCTGTACTATCGACTCAATGTCGTCAATGTCGCCCTCCCTCCCCTTCGGGATCGCGGCGACGATCTGTCCATTCTCGCCAAGTACTTCTTGGCCAAGGAGTCGGAGAGCCAGGGCCGAAAAATGAAGGGCTTCACAAAGGCGGCCCTGGTCGCGATGCGCAAGTATCGCTGGCCGGGAAACATCCGCGAGCTCGAGAACCGGGTCAAGAAGGCGGTGGTGCTCGCGGACAAGCCGCTGATCACCGCCGACGACCTCGATATCCGGCCGGAGGACGTCGAGGACATCCTGCCCCTGAGCGCGGCCAAAGAGCGCTTCCAAGTCCGATACATCAACATGGTGCTGGCCAAGAACGACGGCAACCGGACCAAGACCGCTCGCGACCTCGGCGTGGATCCCCGAACCATCTTCCGGCATCTCGAGAAGATCAGTCAGCCGATCCCGCCCGAAGACGGACATTCGGGCCTCGCGCTCGATGCCGACGATCACACGCCGCCCGGTTTCTGACGCCGCACCCGGACAGTAATGTCGGAGGTCGACCACGAAGGGCTGCCGACGCGGCGGACAAAGGGGTAGAACCGGCGACAGGTACGCCGAGCCCACGGGTCGGCACGGTGCATGCTGATGCAAGCTGTCGTTCGGAACGCCACAGTGTTGACGATGATCACCATCACCGCTTGTGTCCTGCCGGCCGACGAGCTGACCGACGGCAGCGTCCGAAACTTCGCCCCTCGGCTCGACCTCGATACCGCCGAGCCGGCGGCGGCGGTCAGCCCCGTCGACATCGACGATTGCGACGTCATCCCCGTCCAGATCCTGGCCCGCGATCCGGACGACTCGACCTTGCTGTTGCGATGGGTTGTCCGCGACGAGGATGACACCCGATTCCTGACCGACAGCATCGAAACCGACGTCCCAGACTCTGTACAGCGCCTCGCGAACACGATCCCGGTCTCGGCCACCGAGTTCCAAAGCCAACGCGACGCGGTCGGCGGCCCGGCGGGCAACCGAACGGCCGTGGTCACCGTCTACCTCACCGATGCCCCTGAATGGGCGATCTCCAATCCCAATATCCCGAACCAAGGCCAGAGAGTGCCCGACACCCCCGGTCCCTACCCCGCCGGCTTCAACCTGGGCGCGATCGCCAGCTCGGAGGAGAACGGGGGCTTCGTTTTTTCCGTGGTGTCATACAGCTGGGCGTTCGAGTTCAACGATCGAGGTCTGCCATGTCCGTAGCCCCCGTCGATCGGCGCCGCTGGCCGCGACCGTGGCCCGCCATACCGTCGGCGCTCATGCTCGCGGCCATCGCCAGCGCGCACTCATCGTGTGGTGGCGACGACACGACCGCGGGGCTCAGCATTGCGGAGTGCGTGATCGACGACGACTGCTCGACGTCCGAAGTGTGCCTGGTCGGAACGTGTCGCGCGGCGTCGGTTCCCGACCAGGTCTTGGTCGAGGTCACCCCGGCCGGAGGGTCGGCATTCGTGCCGACTCAATTCGCCGGCGTGTCGCCCGCACAGCGCCCCCTGACCTTCGAGCTCCCGCTGCCCGTCGACTACAGCGTTCAAGTGTTCGACGGCAACCAGCAGCGGACCGCAGCCAGCGTCACCTTCTTTCGCGCCGACAGCGTCGACGGCCGCCCGCTCGCCGTCGATGCCTTCGTCAGCGCCGGGGGTCAGTCGCACGGACGCCGGA
>JANQQN010000314.1 GCA_028289325.1 Myxococcota bacterium
GCCGAAGCGCGCGCCGCCTCCGCCTCCGCCGCCGAAGCGCGCGCCGCCTCCGCCTCCGCCGCCGAAGCGCGCGCCGCCTCCGCCCCCGCGGGCCGATCGCCGCGCGCCTCCGCCCCCCAAGCGGACGCCACCGCCCCCGCGTAAGAAGAGCCGTAAGGAGCTCGTCGCCGAGTATAGCCGGCGGCTCAAGCGCGGGATCGCCAGCTGGCTGGGCACGCCGTACCGGTGGGGCAACGGCACCAAAGGCGTGGGAACCGATTGCTCAGGATTCACCCAGGGCCTGTTCAAAGAGGTGTTTCGTATCTCGCTGCCTCGGGTGAGCCGGGACCAGGCTCGCTTGGGGCGGTCGGTGTCGCGTCGCAACCTTCTTCCCGGCGACCTGGTATTCTTCGACACCCTCGATCAGGGCCGGATCACCCACGTCGGTGTGTACACCGGCGGTGGCCGTTTTGCGCACGCCGGCTCGAGTAAGGGTGTCGTCTACGCGAAGCTCGACGCCCGGTACTTCAAACGGGCATATAAAGGGGCGCGGAGAATTTTGGCCTACTAAACGGGTAGGCGAGGTGTTCGAGCGGCGGTGAACGACGAGCGGCATTTTCAACCTCTGATCCCCCACCCTCGGTTGAGCCGATGGCTCAAGCGGGTGGCGGTGGGATTCACGTTGCTGCTGATCGGGGCGGTTGGGATGCTGATCTGGGCGTCTCGGACCGGCCGCGCGGTGGAGATGGTCAGGCACGAGATCCTGACCGAACTCCGCGAACGCTGCGGCGTCGAGGCCACGTTCACCGACCTCAAGCTGGACCCTTTAGGTCGCGATCTCGTCCTCCGCGATCTCGTGATTTGGGATGCGGGCGGTGCAGAGCTGATCGCCGTCAAATCAACCGAGGTCTCGGTCGCATTCTGGCCGCTTCTGTACGGACGGCTTCAGTTGAGCAAGGTCGAGCTCCGCGAACCCGAAGCCTATCTTCGAATCAACGCCCAAGGGGAGCTCGTCGACGCCCCCGCATGTCTCGGGGGCGCCGACGAAGCCGGCGAACCGATGAACTTCGGCGTGACCGAGCTCGTGGTCAGCCACGGGCGATTCGCGCTCGACGTATACGATGCCTTGTCCGCCCAGCTGTTGTCGGCCCAGCTCGACGACATCGAAGTCGTTCTGCGGTCCGGCTACGGCGGGGTGATGGGCATGTCGGTCGCCGTCGACGACAGCGATATCGTGTTCAGGGGCCGGCCGATGACCCTTACCCGTTTTCGGGTCGATGGGCGACTGGAGGGCCTGCTCGCCCGTCCGCGGGCGGCGGTGATCGACAATCTCGACCTCGCCTTCGACGGGGTGCAGGTCGGTGGAAGCGCGAAGGTCGACCTGCTGGGACCGGTCTACGAGGCGAAGCTGGTCGTCGACGCACCGCTGTCGGTCGTGAATCAATACCTGCCGAGCGCCCCCCCGCTCGGTGGCCACGCGAAGCTCGACGTCGCGCTGGCCGGTGCGGTCATCCCGCGTGCTTCGGGCGAGCTGATCGTTCGGCGGGGCCGGATCGACGACTTCAAGCTCGGAGATCGGCTGCGCGCCCGTTTCACCTTGGACGATCAGGGCGTCCAGCTGCGGCCGGCGATCCTCGACCTGGGCGACGGCCAGCTGACGGTCAAGGCTCGGCTGGCTTTCGACGCGCCGTTGACGGTCCGATTCGACGCGCGCACGCGGCGGTTGCCGCTGGCCCGAGTGCTCGATGCAGTGGGGACCGAAGACGTGCTCGCGGACTTTCTGGGCACCGGCCGCACCGTCCTGCGGGGCACCCTCCGCCCTCTCTCTCTCGAGGGGCCGTTCGATTTCGCGATCCGCGATCTGGTGGTCGGCGATCGACCGTGGACGGCGCCGGCGCGGTTCCGGCGCGCGGCGGCCGAGCTCGATCCGGAGCAGCGGATGCTGTGGATCCGACAGGGCGCGATCGCCGGGCGCTGGCAGTTCGGGGAGCCAGGGCTCGAACTGTCCGGCGTTCGGGTGCAGACGGGGACGACGTCGGGGGAGGCCTCCGCGTATCTTCCGTTCGGCAAGGAAGGGAAGATGCGGGTCGACGCGAGTTTCCCGTCGTTCGATTTTGCCGACGTCGGGCCGATCGCGCAGATCCCGTTTGCAGGCCGGGGCTCGCTCGAAGCGAATATCGCCGGTCCCTACGAGCGCATCGGCGCCACCGGGCGGGTGTCGCTGGCGGGGGCGGCGGTGTCCGACAGCCGGATCGGCGACATAAAGGCGAACGTGCGGTGGTACGACCAGCGACGCCTGGCCTTCACCCAGGCGACGTCACGCCTCGGACGCAGCCGTTTCGACGGCCAGGTCGGGGTCCTGATCCAGGGCGCGGTGCCCCTCGATATCTCCGGTCGGATTCGCAGAGGACGCATCGAAGACCTGTTCATCCCGTTTAACGTCGATCCCCGAGACTGGGGGGCGGTCGCGGGGGCGATGGACGCCCGATTCGATCTTCAGGGACCGATCACCCGGCTCACTGGCCCCGTCGAGGCTCAGCTCGGCGAAGGGCAGATCTATGGGGAGCGCTGGCAACGGGGCCGGGTCGTCGGTCGGTTTGAAGCGGGTCGGGTCGTCGTCGAGGGCCTCGAGCTCAGGAAGTACGGAGGCCGGGTGCTCGGCACGGGCTCGTTCGACCCCCAGCGAGGCGACGTGAAGGTCATCGCCCGTACGCGCGGCGCCGGCCTGCAGTCCCTGGATCTGATCCGGTCTAGTCAGGAACGATTGACCGGCGGCATGGTCGCTCGCGCGCAGATCGGGGGATCGGTGCACGGCCTCACGGGCACGGTCTCCGTCGCCCTCAACGACGTGCGGGCCGGGCCGGTGGAGCTGGGTCGCGGGCGGTTGTTCGGGCGCTTGAGCGGCGCCACGATGCGCTTCGACGGCGAGGGCCTCGAGGGCGCGGCGCAGACCCGAGGCACGCTGATGCTGACCGACGGGCTGCCGTATCGGGCGAGGGTCGACCTCAAGAACGTCGATGGCCCGGCGATCGTGGCCGGTCTTTTGGGCCATCGGCTATGGCGCGGCAACACCACGCTGCGCGGCAACCTGTCCGGCGGTCTCATCGAATGGCGGCGCAGCAATGGTCGCCTGGAGGTTGATGAAGCGCGGCTGGAGACCGCCCGCTTCACCCTCGGCACCACTGCCCCCGCCGTTTTGACGCTGAGCCGGGGGACCCTCGCTACCGACCGGCTGTTGCTGGGGGGGCCTCAAAGCCAGCTGACGGTCCGCGGACGCCTCGGGGCTTCGCTGGTCGACCTCAGGGTCGGGGGCCGGGTCGACCTGGCCGTCGCTGAGCTGATCGGGCCCTCGATCGAGAAGGCCTCGGGGCAGCTCCGGCTCGATGCGGCCATGGGCGGCACGCCGTCGGCCCTCAACCTGGTCGGTGCGGGCCGGATCGAAGGTGGCATGTTGAAGTGGCGGGGGCTCGAGAATCGGGTCACCGGGTTCACGGCGAAGCTGACGTTCAGCCAGTCGTCGGTCCTGATCGACGAGTCGGTGGGTCGCTTCGCAGGCGGCCGTCTCGGGGTCAAGGGGGCCATTCAGCTGGAGCGATTCTTCCCCCAGAGCGTCGCGCTGCAGGTCGACCTTCGCCAGGTTCGACCCCGGTTCTCGACCCGCACCGTCGATGTATCGGGCGTGCTGAGCGGACAGTTGAGCGTCGCCGGGGCTTTCGAGCGGATGCTGGTCCGAGGGACGCTCGACGTGACGCGCGGCGTTGCGCAGCCGAAGATCGAGTGGAGCAGCCTCGTGGGGGCGAAGAGCGTGGCCGCGGTCTACGATCCCGCCAACGAGATCGTCGACTTCGACATTCTCCTGCGCAGCAACGAAGGATTTCGAATTCGAAACCAGGATGTGGATCTCGGCGTTCTGGGCTCGTTCCGGTTTACGGGGACCAACGAACGGATGGGCATGCTCGGCTCGCTGCCGCTGGCCCAGGGGGGTCGCGTGGTGTTCCTCGGCCGAGAGTACACGTTTCAGGCGGGATCCTTGAACCTCACCGAGCGCTACCGTTTCGCGCCTAGCTACGATCTGCGCTTGGCGACCGAGTCCTGCGGGGCGGCGATCTCCATCGTCCTCGTCGGCAGCCTCGACACCTTTGACCTCACCTATCGCGCCAATCCCGAGATGGATCAGCGGGATATCGTTTCGTGCCTGATCCGGGGCGTGAAGATCAGCGACCTCGACCAAGACTTGGCGTCGTTTGCCGGCAGCGCACTTCTCAAGCTCTCGGGGGTCGACCAAGAAGTGAAGAAGGTCCTGCTCATCGATCAGATCGAAGTGACGACCGAGTACTCGTCGTTGGCCCGCGCCTATGAGCCTCGGGTTCTGGTGGCGAAGAATCTTTCCCTTCTCGACCGGCCGGCCCGGCTCGAGTACAGCACGTCGCTGCTGAGAACCAACGATCAGCGAGCGGCGGTCCGCGTTCGGTTGACGCCTCAGCTGAACCTTCAGTTGGGGTGGACGTCGTCGGAGGACGTGCCGTTCGGGGACTGGGGTCTCGACCTGAAGCAGCGATGGGAGTGGTGAGGGGTGCGGAGCCTTCGGCCCGATGCGGGGCCCGACGTGCCTTCGGGCTCGCGTGGTGGCGGCTCGTGCTGTGGGGGCTCGTGGCGCTGGTCGCGCCGTCGATATCGAGCGCCGACGAGCGGCCTTCCTTGGCCAGACCGGTGGTGGCTCTGGAGTTCGACGCGGCCCCGTCGGAGGACGTTCAGGCCCTCGAACAGCTGTCCGGGCTGACCGTCGGGCAGCCGTTTCGCCCCCTCGCGGTGAGAAAAGCCGTACGGCGGCTGTTCCAGCTGGGCCGGTTCGAAAACGTCATCGTTCGGGCCGCCCCGACCGCGGGCGGCCTTCGCTTGACCGTGTCGCTGCCGCCCCGGCAGCGGATCCAGGTCTTCGAGATCGAGTCGGACCTCTTCGACGACAGCGAAGTGTTGGCCACGATCGAGGCGGCGGTCGGCGATCCATTCGATCCCGCCAAGGTCCCCCGCTGGCAGGCGGCCCTCGACAAGGCGCTGGTACAACGCGGCTACCGAGACCCGGCGATCGGGATCGGCCACCGGGCGCTGGACGCCGAGGGAGGGGTGCAAGTCCAGATCCGCATCGATGAAGGGCCGGTTACTCGCCTCAACGAGGTCACGGTGCAAGGGCGCACGCGTAAGCCGCTGTGGAAGGTTTCGCAGGTGCTCGACCTCGAACCGGGCGAAGTGCTCGACCGGGCCCGCGTGGACCTGAGCGTCGCGGATCTCGAAGCCCACTACCGACGAGCGGGCTATCTCGACGTGCAGATCGAGGTTCTCAGGATCGACGAGCTGCCGGTCGGCCCGAGCGGCCGGCACCGCGCCGACATCGTCCTGCGTATCGACGCCGGGCCGGAGACCGTGATTCGTTTCAAAGGAAACACGGCGGTCGCGACCCGGGCCTTGGTCGAGGACGCCGAGTTGCTCGACCGACTGGGGACCGGACCTGCGGCGCTGGGCGAGGTGCGAGAGCGGATCGTCAATCGATACGAGCGGCGGGGGTACTGGCGGGTCGAGGTGGCCCCTGCGATCCGGAAGACCCGTGACGGCGAAAAAAAGGAGATCCTCTTTTCCATCCGCGAGGGGGAGCGAGCGGTGGTCCGCAACCTCACGTTCCCCGGCAACCGGCTGTTCGATACCGGGGAGCTCGAGGACGTGGTCGTCCAGACCGTCCGTGATGCCCTCGGCGACGAAGATGGACAGCCGGGCGCGGACCCGGCCGTCGTCGACGCGATCATCGGGCGGGTCGCGGGCCCGGGCAGCACGCCTCAGCCGGATACCTCGGCCCCGGATCCCCGGCAGGTGTACATTCCGCGGGCCTATCGGGCCGCCCAGGAGGAGCTCGCCGACCTGTACCGGGCGCGCGGGTATCAGACGGTGGAGATCGGTGACCCGGTCATCGCCCCCATAGAACGGCAGAGCTCGGTCGACGTGGCGATCCCCGTGCGGCAGGGGGTTCGATGGCAGGTCGCGGTCGTATCCTTCGACGGCAACGAGCGGTTCGCGGCGGATGCGTTGCTGGAGGTCGCCGCGCTGACTTTGGACGAGGAGGACGGTCAGCCCCTCGCTTTCGACGACGTCGAGCGGGCCCGGCGAGCGGTGCTCAAGCACTACCAAGACCACGGCTATCTGTACGCGGCGGTCAACGAAGAGCTGCGCGCGATCCGAAGCCGGGACGGAGCGACGAGCAAGACCTCGACCGCGTCCGCCGACGTGAGGCAGGTCTGCGCGCGGGCGGAGGTCGAGGGCCGGCCGACGTGTGAGATCGAGCTCCTGTTTCGGATCTCCGAGGGGCCACGGGTCGTGACCCAAGACATCCTGGTGAAGGGCGTCGAGCGCACCTGGAAGAGCATCATCGAGAACGAGATCGTCTTGCGGCCGGACGACGTTCTTCGGGCCCGGGACATGGAGCAGACTCGGGACAACCTCCTTCGCCTCGGGCTGTTCGACCTCGTCGACGTGCGGCCGCTCGATGAGAACGAGGTCAGCCAACGCAAGGATGTGGTGGTGGAGATCAAGGAGCGAGACAACTACTGGCTCGAGCTCGGGGTGGGGGCGTCCACGGAAGACGGCTTGCGAGGATTCGCCGCGTTCGGCGACGGAAATCTGTTCGGGTCCGCGCTGCGGCTTCAGCTACAGGCCAGGCTCAACGTGTGGCTGCCCGCGTTGCTGGTGTTGTACAACGACGAAATCCGGCCCCAGATCGACGAGTTCTACAGTAGCTTCGGGACCCTCGGTCGCCTCGAGTACGAGGTGGCCACCGGTCTGTCCTACCCCCGGATTCCCGGCTTGCCCCGCGGCTTTTCGGCCGGGCTCGACGCCATCGTGCTGCGCGACTTCGATCCCGCATTCCTGGAGAACACGCAAACCTTGACCCTGCTCGCGACCTACAAGAGCGGGCGGGTGCAGGCCCCACGGCCCCCGTCGTTCCAGCTGCGGGCCAACGTCGAGCGCACCGAGCTGGACTGCAACGACAACCTGGCTCGCGTTTTGCCTCCCGGGAGCCCGGTGCCGCCGCCCGACCGGGACGATCCGGCCCTGCTGTGCAGCGGGGACATCGCGGATCCCAACGACCCCGACGCCAGCTTTCGCGGGACGAACGCGTACTTCAGCGCCGGCCCTCGCGTGATCTGGGATCTTCGCGACGATAGTCTCGACCCCAAGCAAGGCCTCTACTTCGAAATCGAGTCGTTCTACGCGTTCGGGCTCGACGCGGACAGCCCCGACTACGTCAACGTCAACGGCCGGGCGAACGTCTACGTGCAGCTGATGCCCCGGCTGGTGTTCGCGATGTCCGCCTTGGCCGCCCAGCTGATTCAGATCGGCAGCAGTGAAGAAGCGATCCCGCTCAACCGCCGTCTGTTCGCCGGGGGCCGGACGACGGTGCGCGGATACGCCGAAAAGACCTTGCTGCCGCAGGACACCGAGCTCGACCCGGAGACCGGCCTCCCGGCGTCCACGATTTCGACGGGCGGACGGCTGCAGGCGGCGCTGAAGTCCGAGCTGCGCATCCTTCTGTTCCCGGCCCTCGCGCTGTCCGTCTTCTACGATGTGGGTGACCTGTGGCAGGAGGGGCCCATCCGCTTCGAGACCGTGCAAACCCTGAACGATGGCTCCACCGTACGCCGTACGCTCGCTCAGGGGGCCGGGGTAGGTGTTCGGGTTTCTACGCCGATCGGGCCTCTGGCCATCGACCTTGCTGTTCCGGTCAATCGACGCGATCTCGGGCCAACGAGCCCCCAGCTACATTTCGCCGTTGGGTCCTTCTGATTTTTTTTCGAAAAAGGGGGCTTTTTGACCGTTATCTCGAATGGGGGCCATTCAGCCACGGGTCAAAGTTCCGACACTAATCCTCGTGCGGGTCGCCGCAGGAGGTGCCATGGAACCGAACTTTTTGGTCGACCTGGTCACGATGTCGTCGGGACGGACCGGGTCGCGGGGCGGGAAATCGCGGCCGGGGCAGCGCCCGGTCGGCAAAGAGCAGCGTAAGAATCCTCGGGTCCCGGTTCGGCAAATGCGGCTTCGGCTTCCGATCGGCCCCCGGTTGGTGACCGGCAACGTGTCGGTGACCGGGGTCGGCTTCGAGACTGAGGATCCCATCGAGATTGCCGTCGGCGAGCGGTTTGGGGTGCAGCTCGCGGTGCCCGACTGCCACGAGCCGCTCGACCTGCACGCGGAGCTCCGTCACCTGCAGTACATCCAACCCGCGGGCCGCTACTTCGGAGGCGGACGGTTCGTGGACGTCGACGAGCTGCTGGAGTACCCCCTGTTTCGATACATCGAGGAAGCGTCTTTGGCTCTTCTTGCCAGCGCTTCGGTGCCATGATGCAGCCGCGTGTCCGAGGCCGCCCTTCGAGATCGCTTTGAGCGAACGCTGGCCGACAGCATCGCTGACCTGGCGCTGGTCGTCCCCGATGACGCGATCGCGCGGCTCGGGCAACACTACGAGCTGCTGGTTCGCTGGGCCCGCCGCATCAATCTGACCACCGTGACCGACCCCGTGGCGGCCGCCCATCGGCATGCCCTCGACTCGCTCCTGTTCGCCGTCGACATCCCGCTCGACGCCCGCTGGGCGACCGTCGACGTCGGTTCCGGCGGCGGTTTCCCCGGCGTGGTGTTGGCGGTGGCGAGGCCCGAGCTGTCGATGACCCTCCTCGAACCGATCCGCAAGCGCACCTCCTTTCTGCGGGTCGTGGTCGCCGAACTGGGACTGGCGCGAACCCGGGTGGTCGACGGAAAACTCCAGCGCGAGGGGGGGCCGCCGGCGGCCGGCTTTCCCGCCGAGCTCATCGTGTCGAGGGCCACCGTTCCGCCGCTCGACCTGATCGCCGTCGCCGCGCCCGCGCTGGCGCCCGGAGGCCGGCTCATCACCACCGGAGGGCAGGGCATGCCGACCGTCGACGCCGTGATCGCCGTCGCTCGCGCATCGGGGCTTCACCATGTCGGTCGCCGGGCGCACACGCTGCCCGACGGCGCGCTGCGCTGGCTGGACGAGCTGCGGCGGCCGCGCGATGCTGAAGACGAGCATGGGTGAAGCGGAGCGTTTGGAGTCCGTCCGGTCCGCGGTCGAGGCACACGCCTCGGGGCCGGTCGAAGACGCGGTGGCCACGGCCGCAGTTTGGAAGTTTCCTCACCCCGACGGCCAAGTGAGCCAGGCTGAAGTATGGGTCCTTCGGACGCCCGGTCAGCTCTGGACGGCCGCGGTGAGCGGGCCCGACCAGCACCTGGCCGCGGTCGGCGACCCTGAGGCGGCGGGGGTCGTGCGAGGCTGGGCGCGAGATCAGATCCGCGTCGGGCGACGGACGTTCGTTTTGTCGCGGAAGACCGTCGACGCCGCCGAAGCCATGGTGGCCGCGTTCAAAGCGAATGCCGGCGGGGCCCCCTTTCCGCCGCCGCCGGCGACGCCGATCACCGGCCCTCTCGCGGAAGGGGCGGTGGGGCTGCCCGAGTGGTGGGTGAACGCCGTGCCCGGCCACCCGGACGGTCCTTGGCTGGCCGGCTACCCTTTGGCCACGGAGTGGACGTTCAACGTTGACGGTGGCCATCGGACGACGCCGTTGGTGCTCGGGGTGCGAAGCCGTGGCCTGGCGGTGGCCGCCCGGGCCGACGACGAGCTGTATGTCGCCGAGATTTCTGCAGAGGTGACCACCAATCCGGGTCTCTTCGGTCGGACCCACATCGAAGCGGGGCCTTTTCGGCTCGATGCGGGCCGGCTCGACCGGGCCCGGGCGGAACGGGTCGCTCGTCTCGCTAACGCCGACCCCGCGGGGCGCTGGGCGCTCACCGCGGCGGCCGCGATGGACGACGGTCGGCCTGGCGATGCTGTCGCGCTGTGGCGGGCCGCGCTCGCCCGCGGCTATCGAGAGGCGGTGGCCGTCGATCTCGCGGTCGTCGCGCTCGCCGTCGACCGATCGACTCGGGCCGTCGCCCTGTTGAGGGAAGCCGGCGCCCGCATCGAG
>JANQQN010000324.1 GCA_028289325.1 Myxococcota bacterium
CCGCCTCGCACTACTGCTTCGCGGCCAAGGCCGAGGACGAAGTGGCCCAAGCGGGCCCCACGAGCAATTCCGCCTGCATCGACACCCCGTCGTTGGCGCCGGACCCGGTATCGGATCTGACCGTCGTCAACCCGGAAGCCAACGCGCTCACCTTGCGCTGGACCGCACCCGGCGCGCAAGCCAACGAAGGTACCGCCGAACGGTACGAGCTGCGAATGGCGACCTCTCGCATCACCACCGACAACTGGGAGCAGGCGACCCCCGTTCACGGCGCCCCCGACCCCGCGGTGGCCGGAACGGTCCAGACCCACCGGGTGACCGGCCTGCTGGGCCAGACTCGTTATTACTTCGCCCTCGTCGCCACCAACGCCCACCAGCAAACCAGTGCGCTGTCGAATAACGCGGTGGGGGAGACGCTGGATGCGGTCGCCCCGACGGTGATCACCGACCTCGACCTGCAGACCGATACCACCGGCGCCGGTCGCCTGCTGGCCACCTGGACCGCGCCCGGCGACGGAGAGACCGGCACCCTCGCCGAGTACGACCTGCGGGTGAGCGCGAATCCGATCTCCGACGCTACGTTCGCGGGCGCGACCCGGGTGCTCGTCGCCGCGCCGCGGGCCCCGGGGCAGACGGAGCAAGCCCGGGTTTCCGGCCTCGCCCACGAAGCGCCGTACTACGCGGCGATCCGCACCAAGGACGCGGCTGGGAACTGGTCGTCGATGTCCAACGTGGCTCAGGGTCGGACGCGCGACGAGGCTCCGGGGCAGGTCCAGGACCTCGCCGTCGAAAGCGGTCAGGACGACACGAGCCTCACCCTGACGTGGACGGCGCCCGGCGACAATGGCCATTTTGGACGCGCCATTTCGTACGACGTGCGGTACTCGACGACGTACATCTCGTCGGCGACGTTCTCCCAGGCCACGGTCGTCCCCAACGCCCCCGTCCCTGCCGAGGCAGGACAGGCCGAAGCTTTGGCCGTGCAAGGGCTCGTCCGAGGCACGATCTACTTCTTTGCGCTCAAAGCCATCGACGACCGCGGCAACGTATCGGCGATGTCCAACTGGGTGAGCAGCCAGACCTCGGACAGTGTTCCTCCGGCCACAGTCACCGACCTCACCGCGACCCCCAACGCCGCCGCGGGTCGAATTCGCCTCGACTGGACGGCGCCCGGCGACGACGGCGCGACCGGCCTCGCCCAGCGCTACGAGCTCCGCTACAGCACCGCTCCGATCACCGCGGGCAACTATTCGTCGGCGAGTCTGACCCTCAGCCAGCCGGTCCCCCAGGCCGCCGGTAGCCCCCAGACGTTGATCGTCGCCGGCCTCCCCGACGAGTCGGCGCTGTACTTTGCGCTGCGGGCGCGAGACGACGCCGGCAACTGGTCCGCGCCCTCGAACTCACCGTCCGCGCGAACCATCGACGTCGCGCCCCGTCGGATCACCGACGTGCGGCAGACCGACGCTGGTCCCCACTCGGTCACCGTAACGTGGACCGCCCCCGGCGACGACGGGTCGTCAGGAACCGCGACGCGCTACGACCTGCGATGGTCGGCGGCGCCGATCGATGACACGAACTTCGCGGCGGCCACCGTCGCCGCCAGCCCCACGCCCAAGGCGAGCGGCCAGCTGGAGACGGTCACCGTATCGGGGCTCGAATCCGACCAGGCGTACTACGTAGCGGTGCGGGCGGTCGACGAGCGCGACAACCGGGCGTCGGTCTCCAACAGCCCTCGGGTCTACACCGCCGACACCCGACCCCCGTCGGGGATTTCGGATCTGACCGCGACCACCCTGACCGTGGCCACCTCCCTTTCGCTCACCTGGAGCGCACCCGGCGACGACGGAACGAACGGCGTTGCGACGCGTTACGAGGTTCGACGCAGCACGGCGCCGATCACCTCCGAGGCCCACTGGAACGCGGCCACGACCGTGGCCGGCCCGCCGCGGCCAGGGGCGGCCGGCGCCCAGGAGTTCTTCCGCGTGTACCAGCTGACCGGCGAGACGACCTATCACTTCTCGGTCCGGGCGTACGACGAAGCGGACAATCCGGGCCCGCTGTCGAACTCCGCCTCCGGGACCACCGCCCCTGTCCCTCCGGCTCGAATCGCCGACTTGGTGGCGACCCCGGGCCCGAACCGGGTCACGCTGTCATGGACGGCCCCCGGCGACGACAACCACACAGGCACCGCCGAACGATACGATGTCCGGTACTCGACGGCGCCGATCTCCAACGCCTCGTTCGACGCTGCGTCTTCGTGGTCGTCGACGCCGACGCCGGTCGCCGCCGGCGGGCATCAACAGGTCGACGTCACCGGTCTGTCGGAATCGACCCTCTACTACTTCGCGGTGAAGACCATCGATGACGTCGATGCGATCAGCACGATGTCCAATCTGGCCAGCGCGACCACGCCCGACCTCACCGCGCCCGCGGCGCCGGGGGCGCTCGCCGGCGCGGCCCCGAGCGGAAGCGACAACCCGTTGGTTCCCATCACCGTCACCGTGTCGTCGTTTCTCGCCGACCCGTGGTCCGGGGAGCAGCTCGTCGACGGCGACGTCAGCACCGCCTGGGCCAGCGAAGGGTCCACCGGCTTGCGCGAAGAGACGGCGGTCATCGACCTCGGGGCCTCGACGCGGATCGATCGAATTGAGATCCATCCCGACCAGGTCTATCCCGAGCTCTTGCCCCCCGAGCTGGTCTTGGAAACGAGTGAGACGGGCAACGAGTGGCAGACCGTCGCCGGCGACCGCGCGCTGTCGGTGGGCGACGTCGGATGGCTGCGCTACGGCTTCCGACCCGTAGACGCCCGCTACGTCCGTCTGCGCACCGTCGACCTCGCGCAAAGCTTCGGCGCCCACTACGCGATCGTGGCCGAGCTTCGAGTCTATCCCGCGGCGGCACAGACCGGTCGCGTGCACCTGACGTGGGTCGCGCCCGGCGACGACGCAGACGTGGGGACCGCGGATCGATATGAGCTCTTCGCCGCCGATCAGACGTTCGACGCCCAGAGCCTGGGGCTCGCAACTCAAATTGCTAACCCTCCGTCGCCCCTCGCCGCGGGCACGCTGCAGAGCACGGTCGTCGACGACCTTCCCGGTGAGGCGCAGTACTGGTTCGGGCTGCGGGCCGTCGACGACGAGGACAATCCGGGTCCGCTGGCGGGTGCGGTCGAGGCGCGAACGAGCGCGGTGGCGCCGTCCCCGGTCGACGACCTCGCGGCGATCGCCGTCGGGCCGGCGTCGGTCGAGCTGTCGTGGACCGCTCCCGGCGATGACGGACTGTCGGGCGTCGCGAGCCGGTACGAGCTTCGGTTCGCCCCGTGGTCGATCACCTCCCGGTCGTTCCCTCTCGGCACCATCGTCGCCTCCGCCCCCAACCCCTTGGCCTCTGGCGGACGCCACACCTTCGTGTTGTCGGGCCTGTCGGCGGGCACGCACTACCGATTCGGCCTGGTGACCTACGATGAGGCCGACACGGTCTCCTATCTGTCCAACGTCGCGCACGCGGTCACCGACGAAGCCCCGGACGTCACCCCGCCCGGCACGGTGGCCAACCTCGACGTGCGCGCGCCGTCCCCGGGCGGCCAAACGCTGCCCGCGACCGCGGTGGCGTGGTCGACCCAGCAGAGCCCGGACTTCGAAGCATCGGCGGCCGTGGACGGCGAGCTGACGACTTCGTGGTCCGCCGCCGAATCCGACGCCGGCGCCGGCGCGTGGCTGCGCATCGATCTTGGCAGCCTCCTCAGCGTCGACCGTATCCGCGCCTACCCGCTCGCCACCAAGGCCCAGCTGTTTCCCCGCGGCTTCACCTTCCGCGTCAGTCCCGACGGGCTGAGCTGGACCGACGTGGGCGGATTCACCAACTACGACGCAGTAGCCGGCGTGGCGGCGGAGGTCTCGTTCGCGGCCGAGCCGTGTCGATACATCGAGCTGCAGGTGAATGAGCTGGCCGCCTTCAACAACGGCCTGTTCTACGCGGTGGTCGCGGAACTGGAAGCGGTCGAAGCGGCGCCACCGGCCGGCGCCGCGCTGTTGACGTGGACCGCGCCCGGCGACGACGGTCACAGCGGAACGGCGACGACCTACGAGTTGCGCGCGGGCCCCTGCCCGTACGACCACGACGCAGCGACGCCGCTCGCGGCGCCCGACCCTGCCCCCGCTGGCCAACCGGAGCGGGTGCGGGTGTCCGGCCTGGCCCCCACGGATCGGTGCTTTGGCCTCGTGACTCGGGATGAAGCCAACAACGCGTCGGCGGTCTCCAACGTCGCAACCTTCTGAATGGGGAACGAAGCCATCCGAGACGGCCTCATTCGCCGCGGTCGCGCATGAGCCCTTCTTGCATGGTCGAGGCGACCAGGCGGCCGTCTTGGCAGAACCAGCGGCCGTGGGACAGACCCCGCGCGTTCTGGGCGGACGGGCCCTCGATGTCGTAGAGCATCCACTCATCGAATCGAAACGGTCGATGGAACCACATCGCGTGATCGAGGCTGGCGACCTGCATACCGGGGCTCAGCCACGTGACGCCGTGCGGCTGCATGGCGGTCACGAGGAAGTGGAAGTCGCTCGCGTAGGCCAGCATGTACTGGTGAACCGAGTGATCGTCGGGGAGGGGGCCGTTGGTGCGAAACCAGACCTGCCGAAGGGGCGCCCGCACGCCTGGATTCTTCGGGTCCACGGGGTCGACCGGTCGAACGTCGATCGGCCGCGCTCCGGTGATCCGCTCCACCATCGCGGACGGGATCCGATCTCGCTCCTTTACGGTGAGGCGGGCCAGATACTGCTGGCCGATCGCCGTCTCGCTCGCCAGGCCTTCCGGCGCGGGAACCGCGGGCATGCGGGGATGCTGGTGCTCGAAGCCCCCTTCCTCGACCTGGAACGACGCGGCGAGGTTGAAGATCGGCCGGCCATCTTGGACCGCCACCACCCGGCGAGTGGTGAAGCTCCTGCCGTTCCGGATCGGGTCCACGGTGTACACGATGGGCTTCGACGCGTCGCCCGGGCGAAGAAAGTACGCGTGAAGGGAGTGGACCGCCCGCTCTTTGGGCACCGTCTGCTCGGCCGCGCTGAGGGCCTGACCGACGACCTGCCCTCCGAATACGCGGCCCCACCCCAGATTTTGGCTCTGGCCGCGGAAGATATTCTCCTCGATCCGCTCCAGCCGCAGGATCGTCAGCAGCTCTTTCAGCTTATCGCTCGCTTGCACGGTAGGCCTCCTATCCTGTTGGGGCTTGTCGCCCCGTCCGACGGTGCAACGACGGCATCGCTTCCGATCACTTCCGCGAGAACGGCGGTGGTCAAGTACCGAGTCTCGGATACCGACCGTCGCGTAGGGTCGTCGCCCATAGGCCGCAAGCGAATCGCATCCGCGTCTTCGGCCGGCGCACCGCGCGGCGAGGCGATCGTTGAGGTCACGGCGCGCAGTCGCTACCGTCGGGGCGCACATGACGACGGTACAGGACGCAGACCGTGCCGACGGGCTCACCACCGGGCGTAGGGTCCCCAACTTTTCGCTTCCGGCCAAAGACGGGCGCGCCCTGTTGTTCTATGAGTTCACGACGGGAAAGCCTCTGGTGCTCGCGGCCTGCGGCGAGCAGTGGGCGGCTGCGGAGGAGACCCGTTTCGTCGACGCGGTCCGCGCGTTAGCCGAGCGCCGTTCGATGCAGGCGGTGGTGCTCGTCGGCGGCGCCGAGCAAGCCGCGGTCTTCGATGAGGTCGTCGCGGCGGTCGACGCGGACGGCGCGATGAGACGCCGCCTGTTCGGAGCGTCGGTTGCGGGCGCGGACGGCGGGTTGATGGTCACCGACCCTAACCTTCGGGTGATCGAAGGCGCCGTTGTGGATCGCGGCGTGCTCGCGACCGATACGCTCGCGGCGGGCATGAACACGCTGATCGATCAGTGCGTGCGGGTGCTGATAGCGGAGGCCGAAGCGGGTCCCCGCGTCGCGCCGGTCCTGGTGATCCCGCGCGTATTGCCTGCCGATCTATGTCGGTCGCTGATCGAGAGCTTCGACGAATGGAACGCCACTCCGTCACCGATGCCTGCCGCCGACGGGCTCGCCGTGGACCCGACTCGAAAGTCCCGACTCGACGCCATGATCCAAGAACCAGGGTTGGAGCGAGAGCTCCTCGCGTCGATGGCCCGAATCATCTTTCCGGAGATCAACAAGGCTTTCCACTACCGCCCGAGCCGCTTCGAGCGCCTCAAGCTCGTCTGTTACAAGGCCGATGACCAGGGTCACTTCGGCGCCCACCGCGATAACACCGCCCCCGCCACCGCCCACCGGCGTTTTGCGCTCACTCTCAATCTGAACACCGGTGACTACGAAGGGGGCGAACTTGAATTCCCCGAGTACGGACCCGACTGCACCTACAGCGTCGCCGAGGGATCGGCGATTATCTTCTCCTGCAACCACGCGCACCGCGTTCGGCCGGTCACCCGCGGCGAGCGTTACGCGTTGATCACCTTTACCTTCGGCGAAGAAGCGTTGGCCGGCGCTCGCCGCCCGCCCTCCGCCGACCGAGGATAACGGTCTTGCGGTCAGTCCGCGCCGGGTCGGGCTACACGGAACACACACCCACACATCCTGTCGTTCGTCGTTCTCGTCGCGGCGACGAAACAAATCCCGGTCGCCGCGTGAATCCGGTTGACGGGCTGGGGTGGTGTCGTAAAGGACGACTCTGTGTTCGGCCTAGGCTTCTGGGAAATCAGCGTCATCCTCATCATCGCCTTGGTGGTGCTCGGCCCGAAGAAGCTGCCCGAGATGGCGAAGAGTCTCGGCAAGGGCATCCGAGAGTTCCGCAGCGCGACCGAAGATTTCAAATCCACCTTGGACTCTGAAATGTCACGCCCTGCGCCCAAGGAGCTCCCGCGAGCACCCGCGGCGCCTGCGGCCCCGGTGGATGAGGTCATCGCGGAAGTCGAGCCCGCGCCGAAGCCAACCCCCGCGACGGAGCCGGCGCCCGAACCGGCGGCCAAGCCCAGCGACGAAGAGACGAACGTCGTCGCCAGCGCTCCGGAAGGCCAAGACGATGATTCGCGTAAGCCCGATACCGTTCGTCATCAGGCATCCTAGCCCGGAACATGGCGAAGAAAGACGAGTCCTCGCTCCCTCATCTCAGTCTGGTCGGGCACCTCGATGAGCTTCGGGGGCGGCTCATCAAAGCCATCCTGGCCATCTTTCTGACCACGGGGGCGTGCCTCACCTTCGCGCCCCGCATCCTGGACTATTCGATTCAGCCTTTGCGCGATGCGCTCGCCGAACGGTCGCGGGTGGAGACCCTGTTCGTCGCCGCCGAAGACACGTCCGCCACCGTCCTCGTCGACAAACTCTCGTCTCACTCCCGCGTCCGATTTCGCGGCCGCTACGAAGACCTCGACGAGGTCGCTTCGGTCATCGGACGCGCCGCATCGAGCAAGGCGCCGATCGACCTCGTGTTCGTCAGCGCGGCGTCCGTCGAGTCCGACGGCGGGCTGATGTCGGACCTCCTCGAAGAGGTAGAACCAACGCCCTACGTGGCCTACCTGGTGGAGTCCGTAAAGGACCCCGCCGTGGCTCAGCTACAGTTGCAAGGGGCGCTGGTCCTTCTCGACCCACCCCGAGCGGCGGTTCTCAACCGAACCATCAACCGAGCCGCGGGGGCGGCGGGAAAGCTGAAGAGCGGGGACCTCGTGGTCTTGTCTCCGCTCGAACCGTTCTTTGCGTACATCAAGATCGCGGTGGTCTGCGGCCTGTTCCTCGCCTGCCCGTTCTGGCTCTTTCAGGCCTGGGCGTTCATCGCCCCCGGTCTGTACAGCCATGAAAAGCGGGTCGCGTTGCCCGCGGTGTTGGGGGCGTCGCTCCTGTTCGTGACCGGCGGCTTGTTCGCCTACTACGGCCTGTTTCCTCTGATGTTCGACGTGTTGGTCAACCAGATGATGCCCGCGTCGCTGACGGCATCGTTCACCGTCGACAAGTATCTCGGATTACTCCTGCGACTGACGGTTGCGTTCGGGGCGGTCTTCGAGCTTCCTCTGGTCATCACCGCGCTCGCGGCGATCGGCATCGTCACCGCCGACGGTCTGTCCGCGTTTCGAAAGTACGCCATCGTCATCGCCTTCGTAGTGGGCGCGATCCTGACTCCCGCCGACCCCCTGTCTCAGATCATGATGTCCCTCCCGCTGATGATATTCTACGAGCTGGGCATTCTCTCGGCCCGAGTTCTCGAACGACGCCGCGCGGCGGCCGACGACGATGTCGATCCTCGGTCCGAGTAATGGCCGGCGGCATCCGTCTGCCACACCTCCGTCTTAGTCTCGACTCGAGTCCGCCACACTTCAGTATCGCGGCGGTGCTTTTCCACTCACTTGTCGAGCGAGCACAACATCCTCATCGCTCATCAACCGTTCGGATAGAACGCGGCCTCGTAACGCCTTCGTAACCAATAGTTACATCTCTTCCAGGGCATAATTCGCACCGTCTTCAACAGGATGTCGGTTCCTATGTGCGCATCAACGCCGGTCGCGGTGACGGTCCCCGTCGACGAATCGAACAAAGCGACAGTTCCATTCATTGGCGCGCGAATCGCAAGACGCCGCCTCGGAGAGACCGTGCACATCCCGACCGACATCGGACGCTCACGGACGGTGCACTGCCTGACGGCGTGCCTGATCTCTTGCTGCGCGATCCGATGTGGGGCCGGCGATGGCCACACCCTCGACGAGCGCGGGCGTCCCTTCGAGCGCCCCTTCGTGGAAGGACTGGGCAGCCGGTACGGATCCGCGGCCCTCGAGCCCAACTACGAATCCATCGCCCTGTCGTTCCTCGAGCCGCTGTGCGCCGACTGCCACGGCGGCGGTGCGCCCAGCGCTGGGTTGGACCTCACGTTCGCGCGCGCGTTTCAAGAGATGGTCGGCGTACCGTCCCTTCAGCGCCCCGACCTCGCGCTCGTCGAACCGTCGGCGCCCGACGACAGCTACCTGATCATCAAACTCGAGGGCGGCGACGACATGGTCGGCCGCCGAATGCCTCGTGGTCGGCCGGCGCGGACGCCCGACGAGATAGACGTCGTCAGAGTCTGGATCGCCGACGGGGCGAGGAGGAACTGATGCGAACCGTCGCCCCGTGGCTCGCTCTCGCCCTTGGGCTTCTCGCGACCCCTACGGCGCGGGCCGAGCCGTACTTCGCCCAGCGCGAGGGCTATCGATGCTCGAAGTGCCACGTCAACCGAACCGGCGGCGGCATGCGCACCGCGTTCGGCCGCCAGTGGGCATGGACCCACCTCGTCCGCAGCGCACCACCCACCCCCAACGTCGACATCGAGGAGGAGCTATCCAACCTACAGCGGCGCGCATGGTGGACCATCGACCCCGCGCTGACCGACGACATCGCGGTGGGCGCCGACATCCGAGTCGGGAACATCACCGCGCTCGCGGAAGAGGTTCAGAACACGTTCACGAACCCGGAGGCCAGTCTATACCTCGCCCTCGACGCCACCCACTTCGCGACTGCGTACTTCGACTTGTCCCTCGCCGAAGGCAGCGCGCAAGCTCGAGAGGCGTTCCTCCTTCTTCACGGGGCGGGGCTGTACCTCAAAGCGGGGATCATCCTCCTTCCGTATGGCCTCCGCATCTGGGGTGATGAGCAATTCATCCGAAGCGAGACGGGCTTCAACTTTGCGAGTCCCGACCTAGGAATCGAGGTCGGGTACGAGAACGGTCCGTTCGGACTGTTCGTCGCGGCGAGCAACGGGGCGGGGGGCGGTCTTGACAGCGATCGAGACAAGCAGCTCTCCGGCCTCATGGAGTGGGCGGGTCCGTGGTGGCGGGTCGGCGCCTCCGGCTCCTTCAATCGAACCGCCCGCACCGAAGATCTGTTCTTTGGCGGCTTCGCGGGCCTGACCCTCGGTCGCCTCACCTTGCTGGCCGAGGTCGATCGCCTCCGCACCCGGTTCGTCGAAGAAGACGAGTCGATCGTCAGCCTGGTCGCGTTCGGCGAAGCCGACTTTCTCGTCGCCCAGGGTCTCAACCTCAAGGTCGCGTACGGCTTTCACGACCCGGACCTGGATATTGAAGAGAATCAACGATTCACGCTCCTGTGTGGGCTCGAGATCTTCGCCGCCCCTATGTTCGCGACCCGGGTCTTTTACGAGTTCCGAGGCAGCGTCCCCCAGGATGAGGTTGGCAACGCCGACCGGATCCTCGTCGAGCTACACGTATATCTTTGAGGCCACCCATGCGACGCTCCGGACGATTCCTCATCCTGCTCGTTCTTCCCGCCGTCGCCGCCTGCTGGCGCGCCTCGACCCTCCCGGATTCGTCGCCGCCCGCCTACCTGAAGCCCCCGGGCGACGTCGACCGAGGCGCGCGACTGGGCCGCACGTTCTGCATCAGCTGCCACGGGGTCTACGGGAACGGTCGAGGCTCCGGCGCCGACGGCCTCGACCCCGCGCCCCGCAGCTTCGTCCGGGCCGTCTATCGGCTTCGCTCCACCCCCACCGGCTCCTTACCCATCGACAACGACCTCGCCCGCACCATCGTTCGAGGGGTGCCCGGCACTGCGATGCCTGCGTTTCGGGCGTACCTCGACGCCCGCGACGTCTATGACCTGGTGGCGTGGGTCAAGGCGTTCAGCCCTCGGTTCAGCCAGGAGCTGATCGACGACGCCATCCGGATACCGCCCGCCCCGCCGCGGACCGCAGCGCGGATCGCTCGCGGACGAGCGCTGTTCAAGGAGCTTCAGTGCGGCAAGTGCCACGGCGATGATGGCTCGGGGCAAGGTTGGGGGACGGACGAAGACTTCCGCGACGAGACCGGCCGCCTGGCCCCGCCCCGAGACCTCCGCGTCGGCATCTTCAAGTCGGGCTCACGACCGCGCGACTTATATCGGGCGCTGGTCACCGGACTCGATGGGACCCGCATGGCCGCCTACGAAGACGCGGTCGAGCCGGGGGACATGTACAGCCTGGTGTATTACGTCTTGTCTTTCGACCGCGGCCCCGGCCCCGGGCGGTGGCTGACCGAACCCCCTCGCTGGTACGAACCGACGACGGTCAGGGTTCGGAATCCCGAGAAGAAGTAAGGACCACCGACCATGGCCAACGACGACCGTCGACGAGCGCTGCGGCAGATCGGGTGGGGCATGCTCGCCGCCTCCGGCGGGACGACCGGCGTGGCCTCCGCTTCGTTGCTGGTACCTCGGCTTCACGACCGCGCGGGGGCGGAGATCGTCGTCGGCAGACCTGACGAGTTTCGGGTGGCAGAGGTGTCGGATCGATTCGCGCGAACGCACCGGCTCTACGTCATTCGGGAGGTTGACCACATACATGCATTGTCGTCGGTCTGTACCCATCTCGGATGCATAACCCGCTGGCAGGCGAGTCAGGATCGATTCAAGTGTTTCTGCCACGGCAGTAGTTTCGGCCGCGACGGAGACCCCATCGAGGGCCCGGCTCCGCGACCGCTCGAACGGCTCCAGATCACGCTCACGCCTTCCGCGCAGATCGTCGTGAATACCGCCGTCCGCTTTCGAAAAGAACGCGGCGAATGGGATCGAGAGGACGCTCGGCTCGTGTACCCTCCGGGCGGGAAGGAGACCTGACATGAGCTCGAACGACGATCGATTCTCGCTCGTGCAGCAGGTTCGAAGCTCCGTGGTTCGAGTTCCCGGACCGGACACGCCTCGCAATCGTGTCCTGAGGATCACCAACTCGGTCTGGCTTCACATCCACCCGTCGAAGGTGAAGCGTCACGGCACTCGGCTGAGCTACACCTGGGGCGCAGGTGGGCTTTCATTTCTGCTGTTCATCATCACCATCGTCACCGGTGTCCTGTTGATGTTCGTCTATCGCCCCACCGTCGAACACGCCTACCTCGACGTCAAAGCGCTCGATTTCGAGGTCAGGTTCGGTATGTTCAATCGAAACCTCCACCGGTGGTCCGCCCATCTCATGGTGTTGATGGTGTGGATTCACATGCTGCGGGTCTTCTTGACCGGCGCCTACAAAGGCCGGCGCCGATTCAATTGGGTTCTCGGGGTCGGACTTCTCACCCTGACCATGCTCCTGTCGTTTACCGGCTACCTGTTGCCCTGGGACCAGCTTTCGATATGGGCGGTGACCGTGGGGACCAACATGGCCGCGGCGGCGCCTCTGGTCGGGCACGAAGGTCCGTTTTCGTCGATGACCGGGGTAACCGAAACCTCGGACCTTCGCGCCCTCCTGCTCGGCGACTCGGTGGTCGGCAGCGCCGCTCTTCTTCGATTCTACGTTCTTCACTGCATCTTCTTGCCGCTGCTGCTGATGTTCGGGTGCATTCTTCACTTTTGGCGAGTCCGCACCGACGGCGGCATCAGCAGCCCTCGCGACGACGCGGACGACGTGGTCCCTCGCGTCGCCCAAGCCAGGGATGCCGACCGATGAGCGGGTGGTCCAACCTCCTCAAACCCGACAACCTGCCCGCGCTGCTGCTGGCGCCGCTGTTCATCGGGCTCTTCGTATGGTGGCGGCGGGTCGCGACCCACAACGATGCCCGGTTCGCGGCCGGCGGTCGCGACGCGGTCGCCGACCACATGCGGGGGCCGGTCCCCGAGCGAACCCGCAACTTGGGCGTGCAAGACGAAGATCACGTACATACGTGGCCCTACCTGCTGCGAATCGAGCTGCTGGTGAGCCTCGCCTGTCTCACCGTGTTGACCGTGTGGTCGATCGTCGCGGATGCGCCTCTCGAACAGCAGGCCGACCCGTTCCGCACCCCGAACCCGAGCAAAGCCCCGTGGTACTTCGCCGGCCTACAGGAACTGCTGGTGTACTTCGACCCGTGGATCGCCGGCGTCGCGCTACCGACCCTCATCATCGTCGGACTCGCACTGATCCCCTATCTCGATCCGAACCCGGAGGGCAGCGGCTGGTACTCGTGGCGGCCTCGTCGATTCGCGCTGACTTTCTTCTGGTCGGGGTTAGCGCTGTGGCTGGGCCTGATCGTGGTGGGCACGTTCCTTCGTGGTCCCGGCTGGAACTGGTTCTGGCCCTGGGAGCCGTGGGACCCCCACCGCGCCGTCGACGTGGCGTCGCGGAGTTGGCCCGAGCTGTTCGGGGTGACCAGCGCCGAGGCCGCGTTCGTCTTCGGCGCCGTGACGATGATCGGCTACTACGGACTCGGGGTGATCGGATGGCTGTGGATCCGGAACCGGCCTAGCGGCCGCGCGCTGGGGCCGTCGCGCTACGCGTGGGTGGCGTTCTTCGTGCTCACGATGGCCGGTGTGCCGATCAAGATCGTTCTCAGGCTCGCGCTGTCCGTCAAATACGTGTGGGTCACGCCGTGGTTCAACCTATGAGCGACCGACGCGAACGTCGACCCGACGAGCGGGTGAGCCTGTCGGGCGCATTCGCGCTGTTGGCCACGGCGTTGGCCGCCGCCACCCTGTGGGTGGTGTACGACGAGCTGGTGGTCCGCCGTCCATGGAAACGAATCCAGGCCGACTTCAACCGGCTCGTCGAAACGCGCGGCGGCGAGCCGGTGGCCATCGGACTGAGGCAGGTCACCAACCCCGATCTCTCGGTGATCGACCGCTGTCCGACCTGTCATCTGGGCATCGATCGGATCGAGCTGAGCGGGGCCGATGTCCCCCAGCCTCATCGGGCCCATCCTCGCCTCGAGCAAGGCTTCCTCGAAGCCCATCCCCCCCGAAAGTTCGGTTGCACGATCTGCCACGGCGGTCAGGGGTCTCAGACGAAAGGTGTGGCTGGCGCCGACTTCGACCACGGCCGCGACGACCCGTACTGGGAGCGCCCCCTGCGGCGGGGGGCGCTGGTGGAATCGAGCTGCCCAGGATGCCACGCGGCGGAAGACGTCGCCCCCACCTTCGCCGCCGGCCGCCGCCTGTTCGACGATCTCGGCTGCTGGAGCTGTCATGAGACGCCGTTCTTCGACCGCGACGAACAGAGCTTTGCCCCGCCCCTCGACCTCGTTCGTGCGAAGCATGACCCGACATCCCTCGCCGAGTGGATCCGCGCCCCCCACGAAGCTCGGCCCACGACCCGGATGCCGGACACGTGGCCGGCGCCGACGGACCCCGAGGGCCGGCCGCTGCCCGGCGACCATCCACAGCGGCGCGAATGGCAGCGGGCGCGAGCGCAAGAACCGGTGGCCATCACCGCGTTCCTGGGAAGCGTCGAACCCCAGACCTCGCTTCGAGAGGCCCCCGCCGGCGGAGACCCGGCCCGCGGTCGGGCGCGCTACATCGCTTTGGGGTGTGCCGCGTGTCATGAGTCGACAGACGAACGTATCGTCGGCCCCGAGCTGGGCGGAATCGGCGAGTTCGCCTCCGCCCGGTGGCTCGACGCCTGGCTCGCCGATCCCCGCGCGGTGTGGGCCAAGGCCACGATGCCCAACTTCCGGTTGGCGGCCGAAGAGCGTCACGATCTCGTCGCCTACCTCACCACCCTTCGCGAGGGCCACGCGCCCGCCGCCGAAGAAAGGGCGACGTGGCCGGTGCAAGCCCAGGTCATCACCGCCGGCCGAAGACAGCTTCAACACTACGGCTGCTACGGCTGCCACGCCGTTCCCGGCTTCATCGGCGCCGGACGGCCGGGCCCGTCGCTGCACGACTACGGCGACAAGCCGCCGGACCTTCTGGATTGGGGCCAGGTGACGCCCACAGATAACGAAGATCCGTTGGCCGAATGGACGCGGATCAAGATCTCGGATCCCCGTCGTTTCCGCCGGGGCGAGTCATCCTTGGCCATGCCCAAGTATCGCCTGAGCGAGGCCGAGACCGAGGCCCTCACCGTCTTTGTCCTCGCCCATCGTTCTCGCCCTCCTCGCGACGTTCGCGCCCCTGTCGACCCTCGAGATCGGATCATCGCACGAGGTGAACGCCTCATCGAACGTCTGGGCTGCCGAGGCTGCCACGAGATCGGCCGCACCGAAGACCAGCATCTCGACGAAAACGGCGAGGTCCTGTGGACCGACTATCACCCCCGAGGCGGCGCCATTCGAAAGAACTACCAAGAACGGTACCAAGCGCCCCCCGCGCTGACCTACGGGGGACTCAAGCTTCGATACCAGTGGACGTTCGACTATCTGCGCGCCCCTTTCGTCGTCCGCCCCTGGCTCCCGGGTCGAATGCCGACCTACGGCCTGACCATCGAGGATACCCAGGCGCTGGTCGCGTATCTGGCTGCGGTCGACGAACAGCCTTTTCCGTTTCGAGACTTGACGGTGTCCGCGTTGTCCTCAGCCGAGCTCGAAGACGGGCGATGGCTGTTCCGAAAGATGCAGTGCTCAAAATGCCATCGGCCCAACGACCCTGACGGCGACCCCGCCGACCTGGCCCCAGATCTCGCTTTGGCCCGCGACCGACTGACACCGGCCTGGCTCCGCCGTTGGCTGCTCGCGCCCCAGAGCATGGAACCAGGAACCCGAATGCCCACGCTGTTCCCTCGGTCCGATGACGACGACCCGAACAGCTACACCACCCCTTACCCGGAACGCTTGGGCGGCGACGTCCACCGCCAGGTCGACGCCTTGATCGCCCTGACGATCGCCTACGCAACGGACCCGCGGCTCTTGCACTCCGTCGACGGGTCGTCAGGAGAACAACGATGAGAGCGCCCGCAGTACTGTTGACGATGATCGGCCTCGGCGCCAGCGCCGAACCGGCTCACGCCTACCAGGCGAAGACCGTGGATGATGGCGGGGCCGTGAACGGCACGGTCACCCTGACCGGTGACCCGAAGGCGCCCCGCAAGGCCATCTTCCCCAAGTCGCTGGCCGCCCCCGATCGCCGGCTGTGCAGCGCCAAGCGGCCGTTGATCACTCCGTTCTACGTCGTCGGTGGGGATCGGGGTCTGGCCAACGTGGTCGTGTGGCTGGAGGGCGTCGAAGCCGGTAAGCCCCTCACTCGGGGCGAGGGGGTCATGGTCAACGAGAATTGCCGCTTTCTTCCCCACGTTCAGTCTTTGGACATCGGGGCCAAGGTCCGAATCGAGAA
>JANQQN010000325.1 GCA_028289325.1 Myxococcota bacterium
CTGCTCGCCTGGCCGGACGAGGCGCTGGTCAACGTCGAGGGCGTGGCCACCACCACCCCCCACCCTCGGGGTCGCCTCATCGCGCTGAGATCCGCCCGCCCCCTGCCGTGGACGGACGGCGTGCGGTACTTCGGTGAGGCCCCCGAGGCCCCCGGGCTGTTCATCCCCACCGTTCAACGCCCGGAAGGTCCGCTCGCCCTGCTCGCCCGGGCCCTTCGCCGCCGGCTCGGCGACGATGGTCCGCTCGTTTGGCTTCCCGACGGCCGGGTGATCGCCCTCGCTGCGTCGCGCCCGCTCGGGCGAGCCGCCGTTCAGGCCTGGCGCGGGGCATGATGCTCGACCTGCCCACCGCGCTCGCCCCATGGCGGGCCACGTTGTCGGTGCTGCCCGACGACCTTCAGCGATCCTTCGGTCCGTGGCTCGGACGTCTCGCTCGGACCATCGGACCACTGCACCGCCACCGCCATACCGACGAGGGGCCCCCCGACGGCTTCGCCGGCCTCAGCCGCCGCGGCCCCTACGAGCGGCTGATCATGACCGAGTGGGCGCTCGCCGACGCGATGCCCGAAGAGTTCATTCGCCGGGCCGCGGCCAAAGAGCACCTGTTCCTCGAGCTCGCCCGCCAGGAGCCGGCCGGCGGGCTCCTATCCGTGGTTCTGTTCGACGCGGGGCCCAGTCAGCTGGGCGGACCTCGACTGGTTCATCTCGCGGCCTTGGTGATCTTCGCGCAGCGAGCGCTGGACGCCGGGGCCGAGCTTCGCTTCGGTGTCCTTCAGCGCCCACCTCATCCCGAGACCCAGTTCTCCCTTCGAGCGGCAGAAGGCGTCATGCACGCCCGCAGCGGTCGCCCCCCCACCCGCGACGACTGGCAAGGCTGGTTGACGGCGGCGGCCGCGAACGGGCCGCCGGAGATCGACGACCTATGGGTCGTTGGGGGACCGCAGACCCGGGCTTGGGCCGACGAGGTCGGCGGCGGTCACCTTTCGCCGTCCGACGTCCTCGAGCCGGATCGACAGGCGGTGCAGGTCGACCTGCGCCACGGGGCCTCCACCCGCCGGGTCGCCCTCGACCTGCCGCCCCCGTCGGCGTGCGTTCGAGCGCTGCGGGATCCCTACGAAACGGTGGCGCCGACCGTTGATCCCGCCTCGTCCCTGGTGGCCCTCGGCATGCGGTTCAGCTGGGACGCACGCCACCTTATGGTCCGGACCCGCGCGGGGATCACCGCCCTGCGGGTCTCTCGCCACCCGGGCGAAGGCGGCGGCACCGCGCGACACCTCGAGATCCGCGAAGGCACCCCCGTGGCCGCCGACAGCCACAAGCGCCGGTACTTCGTTCTGTCTCTTTGCGGCGACCGCCTCGAGGTCTTGGTGTTCAACCGTCGCGGCTACCTCGACACCCGAGCCTGGGTCGATACCCCCGAGGCATTCGTCCGACCGGGAGCCGACCACGCCCTCGGCCCCCTGATCCCCCTGCGGCTGCGAGGCCCGTATCCCCGAGAGTTCGTCGTGCTCGACGCGCTCGACACCGCGTTCGTGCTCCGCATCAAAGACCGCCCCACGCTGGAGGCCACGTCGGCCCAGACCCTCGACGTGGCCCGCCGAGGCGACGGCGTCGTGGCCCTCGCCTCGGCGGCCGACACCCAGGAACACGTCCGGCTCATCAGCTTTAACGCCCAGGGCCACGCCCGCCCGATCCGCCGTTTCGACGCCTACCCGCCCGCGCAAGCCTATCTCGGCCCCGACCGACACAGCGGGCTCATCGCGGTTCGCCTCGGCTTCGACCAGTGGACGTTTGCGAATCGCGGGGACGTCGTCGTCGCCCATCCTGCCCACGCCGTCGGCGCGACGATGCACCCTTTCCGGACGTACGGGTACCTTCCCGCCATCGTCACCATTCCCGACGAGCGCCGGTCGGTACTGCTGCTCGGGCCCGGCTCTCTCGCCGACGAGCACCCGCTGCCGTTTCAGGTCAGCGAGGCGGTCTGCGCCACCGCGTTTGCGCTGCTGGCGGTACGGTCCGCGCAAGGCGACCTTCATGTCGTCCACCTGGACCGGTTCTCGGTGGTGACCCGAGGTCGATCGTGAGCCGCTCGGCGCCCCGACAACTCGTCTTTCGAGGGACGTGGTCGGCGGCGGGCGTGTTGCTCGGCCCCCCACTGACCGAAACCGAGCGGCGGCGCCGGGCCCTCGTCTACTGGGAACCGGGAACCGTCGTTTACCGTCTTCCGTCGGACGGTGCGTACTTCGTCGTCTGGCCCGCACCGCGGCGGCTGCGGGCCGAGCGCGCCGCCGGTGCGCTGGTCGTGGCCCGCGACGGCCGGTGGCTCGCGGCTCCCCTCATTTCCGACGAGATGACCGACGCACCGCCGAATACGCTGCTCCGCCCGGTCGGAGGGATGGTGCAAACGGAAGCGCTGGGGACGCCGGTCGACCCGTCCGCCTGGGTGGACCCGGGTACCTGCCATCGGGTGCCGGTGGCGACGCTCGGTGAACCCCCGCCGCCCCCCGAGGTCGCCCTGGCCGAGGTAAAGATCGACCTTCGCGCAGCGGCCAAGCTCCCTCCCGCAGACCGAAAGACGCTGGAGGCGCTCGCGGCCGCGTTCGACAATCGAGCGTCCTCCCGGCTCCCGCCGCCCCCGGGGCCGGAGACCCCGGCCTGGCGCCGCAAGCTATTCGAATGGGGGAAGCGACTGAGCGACTGGTTGCGGTCCCCCCGGGACGCATCGGAGGCCCGAGACTCGCCTCGCGAGGATCAGGCCTCCAACCTCGACGCGCCGGCCCCGCCGGGCCGATCCGCGGTCGGCCGCTGGCTCGACCGCATCACCGAGTGGCTGACCCGCGCGGGCTTGGGCTTGATCGTCGGCTCGTGGCACCAGCGGTACCTCGATCGGCTCCTCGGGATGTTCGAATCCGGCGATCTGCAAGACGCCTTGCGACACGCGATCCCCCTCGGCACCGGCGCCCCGAGCGCCGGCGCCGCGCTTCGACCGCCGAGCCCCCGAGACCGGCTCGAATTCGGGCGCGCGGGCCAAGGGCCGTCCCGGGGCATTATGGGTTCCGAAGACGCGTGGAGTCAGCTCCGCCGCCAGTACCGGGCAGCGGTCGACAAGCTCGTCGCCGCTCGGCGTCTGAAGGAAGCCGCGTTCGTGCTCGCCGAGCTGCTGGGCGAAAAACACGAGGCGGTGGCGATGCTGGAGCGCGAGGGAGAGGTTCGTCTGGCCGCGGAGCTGGCCGAGACGGCCCAGCTCGGGCCGGAACTGCGGGTGCGGCTGTGGGCGAAAGCCGGGGACTGGGCGCGCGCGGTCCGCCTCGCTCGCCGCTACAACGTCTTTGCCGCGGCCGTGGCCGGGCTCAAAGGCGGGGACCAAGAGGTCGGCGACAAGCTCAAAGCGCTGTGGGCCACGCACCGTGCGGAGGTCGGAGACTACGTGGGGGCCATCGAACTCGTGTGGCCCCATCGAACGCCCAGCCAGGCGTGGATGAACGAAGCGATCGCGCTCGGGGGCACGGCCGCGGCCCGGGTGCTGGCCAGGCAGCTCGCGTTGGCTCCCGATTCCTTTCCGACCGTTCGCGCCCGGGCGCTCGCGCTGCTCGATGACGATAGCCCCCAGGGCGTTGCCGCCCGCGGCGCCCTGGCCGACGCGTTCCTCGCCCACCCCGATGCGCCCGGGGTCCGGGTCCTGGCGCGGGCTCTGGTGCGCCGGTTGGTCGCCGACCAACCCCGCGTCGCGGCCCACCGCCGCCGCGTGGTCGACCTTGTGAAGATGACCCAAGACCAAGTCCTGCGCGCGGACATGCCCAAGTGGGTCACCGACCCCACGCCGTCCTCCGCCCGTCTCACGATCGAAGCGACGGACCAAGGGCAGGTGCCCATCGCGGACGCGGTGCGGCTGGCGACCGGCCGCATGCTGTTCGCACTGGGCGAGGCCGGCGTTCTGCTGACCACCGCCGACGGACGGCCCCTCGCCCATCTCAAGGTCCCGGCGACCCACCTCGTCCCGTCGGACACCGGGCACCGGGCCCTGGCCCTGGTGCGGCGAGGCCAGCTCAGCCAGGTGCACCGGCTCGACCTTGTTCGGTGGCGGGCCACGCCGTGGTGCGAGCAACCGATCGATCGTTTCGCGTCGACATTCGACGGGTGGCGGTGGTTCGTCAGCCTGCAGTCGACGTCGAACGTGCTCATGCTCGACGTGACCGGGCGGCGCCCGGAGATCGAGTGGAGCACCGGCGCCAGCCATCCGCAGCTCATCGGCCGCTCGGCCCAACACCTCTTCGTCCTCGGGATTCACGATGAGCTGGTAATCGAGGTCTTCGACGTCGAACGGCTGCGGATGCTCCGTCGCACTCCGTTGCGCGACACGACGAAGATCTACAACGCGCAGCGCCAGCTCTTGGCGTACAGCGACTTCGGCGGCGCTGGAGACGTGATCGCGTTTGTGCAAGCCATCCAGCCCTTCGACCCCAACGCTCCGGTGGACGGTCGCTGGCACGCGTTTCGCCGGCCATCCCTCGGGAGTCGGGTCGTGGCGGAGCCCCAGGCGCGAATCCTGGCCGGCGCGGTGTGGGGCTCCGAGCTCGCGGTGGCCTTCGCGGAGGAACCGGCGGTCTTCGTCCAGGGACTCGAGTGGTCGGCGGACCGGCGATGGCTCGAGGTCGAGCTTCGGGGCGCTACGAAGGGCGGGTTGCGGCGGTGCGGCGACCACCTTGTCGCCTTCGATGACCTCGGCCGGACGGTCGTTTTCGGCCGCGAGAGCCACGCGATCGAGTACTGCCTCCGGCTGCGGTTGTGAGCGTGTTACGCTGCGAGCAGCGACCAGAGCAACGCCCTGTTGACCGGCGATAGCGGTGAAGTCGTCGTCTTCGTCGATCTGAACTGCTCGGTGCGCAGACGCGTGATAGAATGAACGCGCATGGCCGCCGACCGTTCCCGTTCGAAGCTCGTGGTTCTCAGTGAGGAGAACCTCGACGACCATCATCTGTGCTGCGCCCTGGGCGACCGCAAACACGAAGAAGGTGTGGGTCGCAAAAAGCGGTGGCTGCGCAAGCGGTTCGAAGAGGGGCTGGTGTTCCGCAAGCTCGACGAACGAGGCAAGGTGTTCATCGAGTACGCGCCCTCCGAGGTGGCGTGGCGACCGATCGTAGCCCCGGGGTGGATGACCATCCACTGTCTATGGGTGAGCGGGAAGTATGCGAAGCGAGGCTACGGTCGCACTCTGATCGAGGGATGCATCGACGATGCACGCCAAAAGAAGAAAGCGGGGGTCGTCGCGGCCACCGGCAAGACCAAGCGACCGTTCTTGCTCGACCCCAAGTTTCTGACCTACATGGGCTTCGAGGCGATCGAAACCATCGGGGACTTCCGGCTGTACGCGTTCTTCATCGACCGCGCGGGGCGCCGGCCGCGATTCGCGTCCACGGTCTTGCCCATGGCCCTGACATCCGACGCGCCCTTCGTCATGCGGTACACCGACCAGTGCCCGCTCAACGCCCACTGGGCCCCCAACATGGCGCACGTCATCGAAGGTGAAGGGTACGAGGTTAGAGCGGAGCGCATCCGTTCTCGCGCCAAGGCCCAACGGGTGGCTTCCCCCCTCGGCACGTTTGGTCTCGAACGCGACGGCGGCATCGTCACCCACCACCTCAACACCGATAACGCCGTCCGACGGCTACTTTCTAAGCTCGGCGCTCAATGACCGATATCGCGGAAGCGGTGGCCCGCCTGCGGGCCGGCGACGTCGTCGCGTTTCCTACCGAGACCGTGTACGGACTCGGGGCCGATGCCCGGCGGCCGGACGCGGTGGCTCGGATCTTCGAAACGAAGGGGCGGCCTCGTTTCGATCCGCTGATCGTTCACGTCGCCAGCGTAGAGGCCGCCCGCGATTGGACGGCGTACTGGCCGGACTCGGCGGCGCGGCTGGCCGACCGGTTCTGGCCCGGTCCGCTGACCCTGGTCGTCCCTAAGGTCGACGCCATCCCCGATCTGGTCACCGCCGGC
>JANQQN010000337.1 GCA_028289325.1 Myxococcota bacterium
TGGCGAAGCCCCGCGCAGCTGAAGCTGACATCCGAGATGGTCAAGAGGAATTGCAAGTCACTGAAACTACGGCCAAATAGCCCTAAGAGACCGGCATTGGGTTTAGTCGTACCGGAGCTGGTTGCGCCGGCATCCGGACTCATTAGCGGTCTGATGATCGGCGCCGTCGCGATGCACCTCAAGATCAAGGACAACTTCGTGCGAACCGCGCCATCCCTGTTTGTTCTTGCGGCGACTTCGGTCGTCTTCGTATCGACCCTCCCGCGATTGTAAGACGGAGGGCGCCCTTCCAAGGCCGTGACGATAAGCTGCGCGGCACCGGCATCCGCCGTCGCCATGGGGCATGGCGCACCATTGAGCAAAGCGCCGAGGCAGACTGCCTCGGCGAGGCCAGTCGGTTACCCGACGTCTTGTATGATATCCCCCGCTCTCGAAGCACTCTGCCAAACTGGCACGCCGGCTGCAACCTGATCCCACCGCGGCGCGAGCCGCCAAATATATTATGACGACTATATTCAAAACCCGAGTCAACCTTGATGCGCCCGTCCGAGAAGAGCTGGTCAAGCTCTTGAACATGACGCTGGCGACGGCTCAGGATCTCCGAACCCAGGTCAAGCAAGCCCACTGGAACATCAAGGGCCCCCAGTTCGTGGCGCGACACGAGCTATTCGACGACATCGCTGACCACGCCGCAACGTGGTCCGACGACCTGGCCGAGCGCGCTGTGACCCTGGGAGGCTACGCCACGGGGACCGTTCGCCTGTCCGCGGAGATCAGCCGGATCCCCGAGTACGACCTCAAGGCTGTAGACGGAGCCGCCCATGTTCGAGCCCTCGCGGATCAGCTGGGCCGCTTCGCCGCGCTACTGCGAGAGGTCATCGGTACGACCCAGAAGCTTGACGACCCGAGCACCGAGGACCTCGTGATCAGCATCCTGCGCGAGGCCGAAAAGGACATGTGGTTCCTCGAGGCTCATCTTCAGGGCTGAGTCGCCGCGGCCCATTGTAGGTCCATATCGGCCTGATAAGTCGAGCGTTCGTGGCGGGACCCATCCGGTCCCGCCACGGCGGTGACGCCTATCTTCGTTGCGTGACCAACCGATGACTACTACCGATCAGCATATAGATTCGGGCGGATATCATGCCCCCGAGCCCGAACCTCGCGAAGGTCCACTTCACCGGCCCGCGAATACGAGCGACGACCGCTCCGTCGTCTCCTTCAGCGCGGCTGCGGTGTACGAGACGGTCAGGGTGGAAGGTGTTCATGAAATGTTACGGCCGCCCACCTCCCTGTGGTGGTCGGGCGTCGCCGCCGGCTTGGCGATGGCGTTCTCGGTGCTGTGTCCGGTCTATCTCGAATTGGGCGGCGCGAGCCCCCTCGTAGCAAGCCTCGGATACAGCGTCGGCTTCGTCCTCGTCGTGCTCGGTCGACTACAGCTCTTCACCGAAAACACGATCACCACCGTCCTGCCTCTCTTATCCGAGCCATCGCGGCGCGGTCTGCTGTTGACGGCTCGACTTTGGGCCGTCGTGCTCTTCGCGAATGTTGTCGGTGGTGGCCTGGCCGCCGGAGTGACCCTCTTTTCGGGCCTTCTGGAGCCGCCCCAAGCAACTGCGCTACTGAAGACCTGTCACCACGCGATCGCCGGTAGCGCCGCCCACAACTTCGTACGCGCGATGCCGGCCGGATTTCTGATTGCGGGCGTCGTGTGGCTGACGCGCGCCAACGAGACCCAGCAGTTCCTGGTCGTCGTGTTGCTGACCTACGTCATGAAGATTGGGCACTTCGGTCATGTGATCGCGGGCTCCATTGAAGCCTGGTTTGTCATCTTGGGCGATGGCCACTCCGCGATGTCGGCGATGACCAAGTTCTTTGTTCCGACCTTAGGAGGAAACATCGTCGGCGGTACCGGGCTGTTCGCTCTCCTTTCCTACGGTCAGGTGTGGCGCGAGCTCGACGACAGCGACGCGGCATGAGGCACATCGCCGCGAGCGCCCGACGCCCGGGGCGTAACGCCTCGATCCGTTCGCGCTCGTCGCTGCTCCGCAACTGGTATGGCAACTGCATCGCCCGGGGTGGTCCATGGAAAAGCTGCACGTTGACTTCATCACCGCCAAGAACCTCGTCGTCGACAAGCTCCAGACCTGGTTCGAACTCTCGGTGCAGATGCTCCCAAATCTCCTCGTATCGGCGATGACCTTGCTCGTCTTCGCCCTGCTCGCACGACTCGCAGGGCGAATCACCGGCCGTTTGAGCCTTCGTTGGTCGCGGTCGAGGTCCCTCACGTCACTGGTCGGCACGCTCACGCGGATCACGATCTTCGTCGTTGGCGTATTTGTCGCCCTGACCGCCATGGAGCTCGATAAGACGGTCACTTCGCTCCTCGCCGGTGCCGGCATCCTGGGCTTGGCGATCGGCTTCGCCTTTCAAGACATCGTCGAAAATCTTATCTCCGGCCTCATCTTGGGCTTTAGACGACCATTCAAGGTCGGCGACGTTATCAGCTCCAACGGAACCATGGGCACGGTCCGAACGATCAATCTTCGAAATACGATCGTCGAGAACTTCGACGGTCAACGCGTCTTGATCCCGAACAAGAAGGTCTTCAACGACAAACTGGTCAACTATAGCGCACACGGCTTTCGGCGCGTCGAGGTCTCCGTCGGGGTCGAGTACAGCGCTGATCTGCAGCAAGTGACGGCCGTGTTGAGGAAGGCCCTGTTGGGCATCGACAACCGCCGCCAAGACAAGGGCGTGCAGATCGTTTGCCGGGAATTCGGAGACTCATCGATCGACTTCGTGGCCCGATTCTGGATTCCGTATCCCGGTGCAGACTACTTTGAAGCGCTGCATGAAGGCCATCTGGCGATCAAGACCGCGCTCGACGATGCCGGCTTCACGATCCCGTTCCCAATTCGGACCCTAGAGATCGCGCAGACCGAGGTTCGCCCGAAGCACGGGCAAGCGGACCATCCAACCTTCATCGCCCGCGTCACAACTGGCGCATAATGCTCTCGCCGAGTACCGCACGTTGACCGCCATCTACGCGGTAGAGATCGCATTGCGATCGGCAGCGAGCCGGGCTACCGATGGACACAAAGGCCCCCATCCATGTACGAGCAGATATCTCACGCCCGATTGAATCGCATTCTCGACGACCTCGATCCCCAGTTGCGAGGGCGCAACATGCGCCACTTCTTTACCCGACTGGGCGCAAACTTCTACAGTCTGTATAGCATATGGTTCCGCCTCTATGGACGGAGGGAGGACTTCGACGCAACGACCCAGGAGCTCGTCGAGATGATGGCGCGCAACTACCTCCACCGGCCCGACGCGCTCATCGAGACCGACAAACAGCGCGAGGACGACCACAACTGGTTCCTGAGCGAGCGTTTGGTCGCCGTCGCGCTGTACACCCATGCCTTCGCCGGCACCTTGAAGGGCATGCACGAGCGAATCCACTACCTCAAAGAGCTCGGAGTCAACGTCGTGCACCTCATGCCCCTCTTGCGGTGTCCTCCCGGCGCTAGCGACGGTGGCTATGCGGTCAGCGATTTCCGCGCCGTCAACGAGAAGTTCGGTACGATGGATGACCTTAGGGCGCTCGCAGCCGCCTTTCGTGATAACGGTCTGAACCTCGCCCTAGACGTCGTCCTGAATCATACGTCCGACGAACATATCTGGGCCCAGCGGGCGAAAGCGGGCGACCCGAAGTACCAAGACTATTACTACACCTTTCCCGATCGAACGGAACCCGACCAATATGAGCGGACCATGCCGGAGGTTTTTCCGCTGATGGCACCCGGCAACTTCACCTGGAACGAAGAAATGGGGCGCTGGGTGATGACCGTGTTCCACGAGTATCAGTGGGATCTCAACTTCCATAACCCCCGCGTGTTTATCGAGATGGTCGACATCATGTTCAACCTCGCGAATCAGGGGGCCGATATCCTTCGACTCGATGCCGTCGCCTACCTATGGAAGAAGATCGGCTCGATGGGGCAAAACGAGTACGAAGCCCACCTGATCGTGCAAGCGATCAAGGACTGCTTCCAGATTACGGCGCCTGGTGTCCTGTTCATCGCCGAGGCCATCGTCGCGCCCTCGGAAGTGGCGCGATACTTCGGTGAGGACGCCATCCTCGCTAAGGAATGCGAGATCGCGTACAACGCGAATCTCATGGCGCTCCTTTGGGATGCCATCGCCACCCAGAACACCCGCCTGTTCGTGCGAGGGCACGAGAGCATTCCGCGAAAGCTAGAGCGCGCTACTTGGCTCAACTACGCTCGATGCCATGACGATATTGGGCTAGGATTCGACAACGCAGATATCGGCCGTGCGGGCTACGATCCTGCGCAGCACCGGCGCTTCATCGTCAACTACTTCAGCGGAAAGTACCCGACTTCGTACGCCACCGGGCAGCCGTTCATGGAGAATCCAAAGACCGGAGACGCACGAATCTCGGGCTCCCTAGCGTCTCTTTGTGGACTGGAGCGCGCCCTTCGTGAAGACAACGAAGAGGAGATCGAAAGATCGATCCGAAAAGTGATCCTGCTTCACGCGGTCATCCTCGTTTACGGCGGTATTCCGCTCCTCTACTATGGCGACGAGCTCGCAACGACGAACAACTATCAGTTCCTCGATGACCCGCACAAGAAGACGGACAATCGATGGCTACATCGACCGACGATCGACTGGGATGTTGCGGAGCGCCGGCATCACGCCGATACGATCGAGTACCGCGTCTTTAATGGACTCAAGCGGCTCATTGGGATTCGAAAGCAGTCGCCGGAGTTCGCCGACTACGATACCCGCGAGCTCGTCGACCATGACAATCAACATATCCTCGGGATCCTGCGCTGGCACCCGACCAATCCTGCGCTCAAGGCGCTGGCGCTGTTCAACTTCAGCGAAGACGAGGCATCCTTCTCGATGGCTGCTGTCGAGCGGCATTGGCCACACCACGAACACCGGCGACTGATCGACAAGGTCACCCTTCGTCGCCCCCAGATTGAAGATGGCCGCGTTCATCTCGAGCCGTTCGACTTCATCTGGATGCAGGACGAGTTCGCGGTACCGGTGTGACCAGGACGACCCATCAGCTCGGAAGCCGTGAAGCGATCTCCATAAACGCCTTACCGACCGCCCTCGATTTGTCCTCGATCGAGACGCGCGTCGTGCGGCTCAGCTCCAAAAGAACCCACGGCATTCGGGCTCCATAGTGCCGCACGATGTAGCCGCCCGCGAACGGAGCGTCCACGGAGGCGTCGACCCCGAACGCATCCGCCAGGCAGCCAGCGATGATATCGACCCACTCGCGAGGACAGGTCGTTCCCCGCCCGGTGCCGATGCAGATCAACGGGCGTTCGGCTCCCGGATCCGGACCGACCGGCGGCCCGTTCGCGGCCATGGTATGGCAATCGATCGCGAGCTTGAATGCTCCGGAGTCGACGTCGGCACCGAGGTCTCGGTGGTAGGGGGCGTAATGCCTATCCAGCAGCGTGTTGAACACGGACTCCGGGGGTGGCGAATGATAGACGGGTACGTCCCAACAGGTGTGGGTCTTGACGACGCCGTCTTTGCGACGATCGTCGGGTGCGCGGTTCAGGTCGACAATCGCGCGGGCGACCGTCGAGGTGTGAAAGCTGCCAACGAACGCTTCCAACGGCGCATAGATCTCGCGAGCCTGCTCGTCACCGTCTCGAACGATCTCCTCGAGCGGCAAGCTACAGTAGGGGCGCACCTCATCGGGCACCATCAGCCCCGCGTGCGGCACGGAGATCAACAGTGGCATCTTGCCGTTCATGGTCATTCGGGCCCTTTCGCCGAGCCGTCGCGGCGAGGGTCGGCGACCCCGATCAGCTCGTCACCGTCGCGCATCACGAGCTGCACACAGCCTAAATAGAACGAGTAGGCTTCGCGAGGATCGACCGTGAAACCCGCTCGAGAAAGCGCGTCGGCGATGTCTGACCGCATCCGTGGGGCCTCGAAAGATACCTTGCCCTTGATCGAGGAATGGAGCCGAGGCGCGGCCACGGCGTCGAGTGGATTCTGCCCGAGGCGAAGCCGGACAATGACCTGCGCGACGGCAGAAACGATACGTTCGCTACCTGGAGAGCCGATCGCCAACCACGGCTTCTGGCCGACGCTGACGATCGTCGGCGCCACGCTCGCCCACGGCGATGCGTTGGCTCGCAGGTAGTAGGGATGACTGATGTCTTCGTGCTCGAAGGCCATCATGTAGTTGTTATAGAGAAAGCCGAGCGACGGCGTGGCCACACCCGCCCCGAACACCCGTTCGATGGACTGTGTGAGCGCGACGGCGTTGCCTTCAGCGTCCATCACTGACAGATGCGTCGTCTCGCCGGCGGTCTTTACCCTCTTTCGGACAGCCTTGGCGACCTCCTTGGCGTAGTCCTCAGTGAGTAGGCGCTTGTCGGTGGTTTGCCAGAAGTAATCGGGATCGAACGGACGGTCCTTGCGGTCGATCAACGCCCGCTCGAGGATGGTGGCCAAAGCCACGGCCCCTTTGGGCGTGTCGATGCCTCGCCGTCGCCACGATAGCTGCTGGATGACGTTCAAGACCTCGATCAGCGTGCGACCCGCCCCCGGCGGCGGCATGGTCATGACCCGCCACGGCCCAAACCTTCCGCTGACCGGACGTCGTTCGACCGGCCACGGAAGCTGCGCGAGGTCGTCCCGTCGAATGAGGCCGCCCGACGCCGCCATGTCCTCATCGATCTCTCGAGCGATGTCTCCCCGGTAGAAGTCTCGAATCCCTCTTCTTGCCAACCGGTCTAAGGTCTCAGCCAACACCGGCTGTTTGAAGCGTTCGCCCTCTCCGTAGGGCCGCTTGCCGCCCTTCAAGAAGAAGCGACCGGCGTTATAGGCCCGTAGCGAAGAAAGCTCGCGCTTGGTCAGCCGATTCAGGAGGGGGCTGATGACGAACCCTTCCTTCGCCAGCTGGATCGCCGGCCGGAGCACCTGACGCAGACGAAGACGACCGTAGGTCTTGAGGGCCCAGCCCAGCGTAGCCGGCGTGGTAGGGACAGTGGTGGCCAAGTAGCCCCGTCGGCGATCGGCATCGGTCAGTTGGCCCGGAACGTCGCGGTTGGGCGCTCGGGACGATCCATCGAGCGCCACCGTTCGGCGCCGCGCCCCGATGTGCACGAGCATCATCGTCTGCCCTCCGATGCCGGAAGCGGCGGGCTCGCACACACCGAGAGCGAAGGCCGCGGCGACGGCCGCATCCACCGCATTGCCGCCCTCAGCGAGAATTTCGGCGCCCGCCTCGGAGGCGGCCCAATGCGCGGTCGCGACCATACCCTTCTTGGAGGCCGCGAGCCGCTGAGGCTGGACCTGCTTGGGGTCCCCGAGATCGAACAACTCGGTATCAATGGGGGGAGAGACTTTTTTCATGCGCCAGTCTCCGGCCGACAACCGGTCGTTCCCATCAACGCGATTCGTCGAGACACATCCAAGACCTATCACAAGCTCGAGACGGTTGGACGCCAAGATTCGGCTGGAATGCCGGGACGGCATCGGCGATGGGCGGAATCGTCGCTCGACGACAGCAGCACACAGTGTCGGCACCGATCCAGAGTGACGCCCTGGTCATCCTACGCAACTCAGAGCGTGAACCGGATGTTACTTTGAATCCGGACATCAACCTGCTCCACGTCGGACGGGGGCTCGCTGTCGTACAGGACGGACAGAGTGGTTCCTATCGACATCGCCTCGGTGACCGCGGCCATGACCTCGAGCGTGTTGAGCACCCGCAGATCCCGAAAGCGATCGAAGCGAGGTTGGGCGTAGATGGTGTTCTGCGCGACCAGCCGACCGGACAAGGGATCGATGCGAAGGGTAGCGTAGTTCGTCCAGCGATGGTTGATCTGCTCGGCGCGGTCGTTCGCACCTGGCGCGACCTCGATCTGTTCTCGCTCCAACATATAGGCCGAGCCCACATAGGACAGCGTCGAACGGTTTCGCAGCAGATACAAACGCACCCCTGCACCGGCCAGGATCCGAGACTGAAGCCTGAGGAAACGATTGTACTGAAGCTGAGAGAACGCATCAGTACCAATGTACCGATGCCACATGCGGGTCCAACGGAGATAGGCGAATGCTTGGCCGATGAACACGCGGCCATCCTGTTCCGCGACCTGCCCGTCCGCACGAAGGGCGATCGTCTCTCGTATGAATGGCGGGTCGTCCGGCGGGTCTGTCGAACGTCGATCGAACAACCTCTGGTACTGAAGCTGAAGGGTTCCGCCAACATCGATCAGCCGTACGTTGCCCTGGCTCAGCGAGATTCGCCCCTGAACCGTTCCCGACCACCCGGCCGCGAATGGATCCTTCACCATGAGCTCGGCGTTGATGGTCGCAAAAGCCGTGGAACCCGCCGCGAGATACGTTCCTGTGCCCAGCACCAGGAAATTGAAGAAACGGGCCAGCCGACCGAAGCGCACGGCCGACCATATTGCTCGAAACCGACGTGGCAGCAAGTTGGGCGTCGGCAACCAACGCTGCTGGCCGACGCCCACTAGATGCGGCATGAGTGTCGTATGGCTTCCCTCGAAGAAGTGTTGATGTCGCCCATACTGGGCCAAGCCGCCTGGCGTTGGATGACCGCTGCTGCAACTGCGGTCGGATGCGCGTTCGTCCCCGTCCTCATCCGCTACCGTGTCTCCAAAGATCCGACACACCCGGGTGTTCTAGGCGACCTCAGGATCGCACTCACCAGCATTCGCCGCCTTCCCGTGCTCGCGATCGCAATCTTCCTCGGAAGCCGCTGGCTCGCCCTGCCACCCGGCCTCGGGCGATTCATCTACAGCGCGTTCGTCATCGCGGTGGGCATCCAGATTGGACTCTCGACCGTCGCTGTCGCGCGCCGCATCCTCAAGCGATACATCGTCACATCGAGCGACGACCCGGCCGAGGCTTCGGTCGGCGTATTGGGAACCGTGGCCGAGTTCATCATCTGGACCATCCTCTTGCTCATGGTCTTGAGCAATCTCGATTTGAATGTATCGGGTCTGGTGGCCAGTCTGGGCGTGGGCGGGATCGCCATTGCGCTGGCGGCGCAGAATATCCTGGGCGACCTCTTCGCCTCGCTGTCGATCGTGTTGGACAGGCCGTTTGAGCCCGGCGATTTCATCAAGGTGGGTAACGAGCTCGGGGTCGTTCGCCGAGTCGGCCTCAAGACCACACGGGTCGCCGCGCTGCAAGGCGAGGAGCTGGTGTTTTGCAATACCGACCTGCTGGGTAGCCGAATCCAGAACTTCAAGAAGATGCGGCAGCGTCGGGTCGTGCTCGAGGTCGCGCTCGTGTACAGCACGCCGATGGAGAGCCTGAAGGCGGTGCCGGGCATCATCGAGAAAGCGGTTCGCGATACGGCCGGGTGTCGATTCGACCGGGCGCACTTCCGCAACTTCGGGGAATCGGCACTTGTCTTCGAGGCGGTCTACTATGTCGACACCAACGACTTCAACGCATTCATGGACCGCCAGCAAACGATCAACTTTAGCGTCTTGTCGGAGCTGCGGAGCCGAGAGATCCGTGTCGCCCTCCCGACACGGACCCTCCACCTCAACGAGTCCTCGGCGTCGCTGTGGCCGTCGAACGAGAGCCCTGCGGCGCCATGAACGACGTCGTCGCGATATGCGGCTATAGCATCGATGCGAAGAAGGTCGCGATACTGAGGAAGCTGAAGAACCCGACGACGTCGGTCACGGTGGTCAGAACAATGGAAGAGGACTGCGCAGGATCTTGCCGCAGTGCGGTCAACATCATGGGTATCAATGCGCCCGCCAGCCCGGCAGCCGCCATCGAGACGATCATCGAAACGCCGATCACCAGCGCCAAGCCGGATGACGCGCTCCATAGATAGACGCCGGCGGACGTCGCGAGGGCGACGGCGATCCCGTTCGAAGCGCCCGCGGCGAGCTCCTTGATACCTACACGAAACCATTGACGAACCCTCACCTCTCGTAAGGCGAGGCCCCGCATCGTCACCGCCAGCGCCTGCGCCCCGGTGTTGCCGGATTGTCCCGCGACCACCGGCAGCAAGACGGCGAGTGCAGTATACGTTGCGATCGTCTTTTCAAACGCGCCGACGACCGACGCGGCCAGAAACGCGGTCAGCAGATTGATGAGCAGCCAGGGCAGCCGATTTCGAACGGCGTGATGAAACGGAGATAGCGCGCGCTCGTTCTTGCTCGCGCCGACCATCGTGAGGGCGTCCGATGCGGCCTCGCTTCGCGCCGCCTTCATCAGTTCTTCCTGACGCAGCACCCCGAGGAGCCGGCCGTCGAAGTCGACCACGGCCAGACTTCCGCCCCGCTGTCGCTCGAGCTCGCCGAGCACGTCTTCCCGCGACGCAGTGGCGGGAACGCTAAGGGCCGGCATCGTGGCGATCGCGTCCAGCCGCTCGTTTTCGGGGGCGAGGACCAGTTGAGTCATCGGCACCGACCCGAGCAGCAACCCCTCGTCGTCGACGAGGAAGACGTCCTGGATGCGCGTCCGTTGCTGCTTTCGAAGGCGACCGATGACGTCGGCCACCGTGGCGTCGCGGCGAAAAGCGGCCGGCCGCGGATTCATCATGCCCCCCGCGGCATCGCGGGAGTACGCGAGCAGACCCCGCAGCTCCTTTGCGTGGTTCGGATGCAAGCTATCGAGCAGCCGGTCACCGACGTCGGGAGCCGCCCGCGTCAGTAAGACCGCACTTCGGTTGGGCTCCAAGGCCTCCAGGATCTCGCGGGCGCGGTCCGACGGCAGCGCACACAGCGCCTCGAGCGCAACGTCGGGGGACAGCTGCCGAAGGACGGCCGCAGACCCGGTGGGCGGGAGATCGGAAATCGCCTCCGCGATCGCCGCGGTCGACGAACGCTCCAAGATCGGGGCGATCTCGGCCGGAAAGCTCTCGAGCGCGACGCGCGACAGAGCGAGGAATCCAGCATCCGTAGCCACGGTCATTGTCGTGAGCCGCCTTCAGACATGAGGACCAGCGCCTCGAAGAATCCGCCCACCGCGAGGCCATACAAACGCCCAAGGGCGCGGGCAGTGGGTACGGACTGGGCGGCTGATGTTTGGCGTATCGCTCGCTCGAGCGACCGGAAATCTCGATAGCTCAGCATCCCGAGCAGCACGCCTCGACCGTCTACCACCGGCAACGCCGAAGCATCCTGCCAGCCGGGATGAGCGACAATTCCCCGGCGCTCGAGGTGTGAACGGACAACCGAGGTCGCCGCCTTCATGATCGCCTTGATCTTCTGTCCACGAGGCGCTTTTTGCAGGTCGTCTAGACGCACCATTCCTAGGAGCTGATGCTCCTCGTCGACCACGGGAACCGAATCGAAGGCGCCGATCAGGTCATCTCCGAATCGGTCGAGCACGTCCGCTACCCCCATGTCGGCCCGAAGCGCCAACACGTCAGGATCGACCAGCGCGCCTGCTGTACCTTCGCGCGCCGTCAACGCCCGTTTCATCGCTCTCGAGCGCGCGGGCTGGAGCTCGGCCAGGACCGCGGCTCGGTCCTCGGGGCCAAGTCGCCGCAGCAGCCACGCCGCGTGCATCGGCGGCGCGCCATCCACCAGCTCTACCCTCCGAGGCTGAGGCATCCGCGTCAAGATGGCCGACGCACGCCGTGGCGCCATCGCCGTAAGCACGCGATGGGCCGCGACGACGTCGAGATCGAGCAGCACCGCGTCCGCCGCTCCGTCATCGACGCGCTCCAAGACCAACGCTGCCTCCGAGGGGTGTGACTGTGCTAGGTGAAGACCCAGCTCCCGTTCTAGGCTCACTTGATGCGCTCCTGACCTTCGATGACGTAGGATGATGGCATAAAGTCTGCCTGCTCCGCGCAGCTAAACGAAAGGCATACCATGACATCGATTTTTGACATACCTGCATGGCGAGAAGCCATGCTCCGGGCCTACAGCCGGATCGCGGAGGCAGCGATCGTCTTCGTTCCGAAGGTGGCCGTCGCGCTGTTGCTCATCATCGTCGGGTGGTTGCTCGCCCGATTCTTGAGAGCCGCCACACGCCGCCTCATCTCCAGCATCGGCCTCGATCGCCTCGCGGCCCGGTTCGGAATCTCCGAACAGATCGCTGTTGCCCTCGGGTCTCGGCCGCCATCGGAGCTGCTGGCCGCCGTCGTCTTTTGGGTGTTCTTCGCGATCTTCTTGACCATGGCGATCAACACGCTCGGGCTGGAAGCGGTCACCGCGACCCTGGATCGGTTGGTCGTTTTCTTGCCGAGGGTCTTGGGCGCTACGTCTATCCTCGTGCTCGGGCTGGTGCTCGGCGGCTTCATGCGACACGTGGTCGCGTCCGGGGCGGCCCTCGGCGGCACGGGGACCTACGGCCCCCGGCTCGGCGCGGCGACGAATCTCTTAATCGGGTGTCTGGCGATCATTTTGGCCGTCGAACAGCTGGGCGTGAACACGCAGCTGCTGGTCGCCTTGGTGACCACCGTGGTGGCCACCCTGACCCTGACCATGGGCGCGGCGTTCGCCTTGGGCGCACGTCCTGTCGTCAGTCATGTCTTGGCCGGTCACTTCCTCCGCGAGCGATTCCCCATCGGGGGGTCGATCGAAATCGACGGATTCACCGGGATCGTCGAGCGTATTGGTTCCGTCGACACCGTATTGCGCGACGGCGACCAAACGATGAGCGTACCGAACGCAAGCCTCCTCGAGCGCTCCGTTCGGCGGTGAGCGGGCACAGAGCAACCCGACGGTCGCTACTCCGTCCTTCCCCCTTCCGTGCTCGTCTTGCTCGGTTTGACCGACGGAGGCGTCGGGATCTCGGCGGACGCCGAGTTCGATGTCACCGATGACGCCCTACGCGCAGCCGCCTTTTCGATCGGTATGAGCGCAACATCAACGCGGTGGAACCGACTCAAGCCATACAACCGCTCGATGGAGTCCTGACCTCGACGGCGAAACTCGCCCGTCGATACAACATCTATACCGTGCGCCTTGAGAAAGTCAGCCACGTTCCGAGCGCGCGCCAACGCGAGCGATCGATTGAAGCGACCCGAGCCCGCGCTGCTCGCGTAGCCGGTCGCCGACACCCGCGTCATCTCCCATCGGTTCAAGGTCCAGTAGACCGTCTCGAGCACCTCGCGCGCGGCTTCGCTCAACGATGAGGATCCGATCTCGAACGGCACGGGAGGCAACGGCTGAGGCGGCGGGATGACCAAGAGCCGCCACGTCGGGTACCGAGTCCTCAGCTCACCTTCGATTTCTCGATAGGCGGCGAAGTCGAGATGTCTCGACGGACCGGCGTACAGGGTAGCGACTCGACGAGAGGCATCAACATCCGCCGCGCCGACCTTGAATGGCGCCACGGCCCGGAAGTCGTCGACCAGCTGGTCCTTCCGAGTCATCTGCGCGATCTGCGCCTGAAGGGGCGCCGTCAGTGACGTCTCCGCCAGGCGCAGGAATTCCGCGGGATCGAGCGGTCGATCCTGGTCGACGAGAACCTGGTCCAGGTCTAGGGAGACCGGCTGACCGATGGCTTTTCGCAGAGCGTCCTGCAGCCGACTCTCGGCGCCGGGATCATAGGCTTTGGTGAGAGCGACGGCGTCGATTCGAACCCCGTCTTCCATGAAGCGCACCGCCAAGTCACCCAGGCGGGCTTTGCCGACGAGGCCCGCCTCGAGCGTCTCGCGGGTCGCGCGCGAAACCCTCGCTTCGTATGCGATCTTCTTGAGTGAGATGCCCAGCGGTATGGACAGGCCGGCGAAAACGCCGACGATCAGGGCCACCCGCCAGACGTTTTTGGTCCGGCTCTGCCGCGCCGCGAATCCATAGAGCGCGGCGAGGGCCGTCGCTGACAGCGCGATGGCGAGAAGGTTGGTCATGAACAAGAACCAAGCCCCGCCGGCAATCTGAGGGGCGCCGCTGGCCAGCCCGTAGCCCACAACGGCCAGAGGCGGCATCAACGCGGTCGCGATCGCGACGCCGACGATCGTCTCCCCCTTCTTGTTGATGACTGCGTAGGCCCCCGCGAGGCCGGAGAACACGGCCACCAGGAGGTCAAAAAGATTGGGGCGGGTTCGCGCTAGGATTTCCGGAGTCGCCTGGGTGAGCGGGGAAAGATTGACGATCAAGAACGAGATCGCGAGCGCCAACCCAACTCCGGCGACGAGCGCGATGGCCGAGCGTCGAAACGCCGCGAAATCGAGAAGCGCCAGCGAAAAACCAAAAAGCATGATCGGGCCCATCAGCGGCGAAATCAGCATCGCCCCGATAATGACCGCCGGCGACGACAGAAGCAGACCAAGCGTGGCGATCGCACACGCCATCACCACCATGAATCCGTAACGGCCAGTGAAAGCCCCATCGCCGATGACCCGAGCCTCAACATCCTCGTGGTCGGTGGGAATGATGAACGCGGCCCTATGAGTCGCTCTCAGGCGACGCCAGACCCGTCGAAGATCGTTAACGTCGTCGGCCACGGTCTCGCCATGACAACCTAAGTTGACTTTCGATGCAATGACTATCTGCGTCCGGCGGATACGCAGGGAGCATACGATCAGCCTACGGTCCAGTCACACCATGACCGACACCCTCATGGGGCAGATCGACACAGGCCCTTGCATCACCTCCCGCCATGACCGAACGTAAATTCTGGAAGACCAATGAAAGTCGCCGTCGTCTACAACCGCGAGAGCACCAATGTCATCAACCTCTTCGGCCAGCGAAACAAGGAGAAGTACGGACTCAAGGCCATCCGCCGCATCACCGATGCGCTGAAGAAGGGCGGCCATCAGGTCATCGCGCTCGAAGGCGACAAAGATCTCATTCGGCGCCTCGAAGAGTTCATGCCCAAAGTGCTTCATCACGAGCGGCCGGGCATGGTCTTCAATGTGTCCTACGGAATCCAAGGACAAGCGAGATATACACACGTTCCCGGTATTCTAGAGATGATCGGCATACCGTACGTCGGTTCGGGTCCGCTGGCGCACTCGTTGGCGCTCGACAAGCTGGTCGCGAAGATGATCTTCCGGCAAATGGGCCTGCCGACCCCCGACTACGTGGTCCTTCAGTCCCCGGACTCGCCGATTCCAGACTTTACGTATCCCGCCATCGTCAAACCGAAGAACGAATCCGTCTCTTTCGGGATCAAGGTGGTCCACAACGCAGACGAGATGAAGGCCGCGGCCCAGGTCATCTTCGAGAAATTTTCGCAGCCCGTTCTCGTCGAGCAGTTCATCGACGGACGCGAAGTGAACGTGGGCCTGATCGGCAATCCACCGCAGGTCTTACCTCCTGTCGAGCTGACGTTTGGTGACCAGGGGCCTCAGATCTATACCGAAGAAGACAAGAAAGGGAAGTCGGGCCGAACTATCGGGAAGATCTGTCCGGCCCCCCTGGGCGACGGGCTGACGGAGAAGGTCAAGAGCGTCTCCGCGGGCGCGTTCGAGGCCCTCGGCTGCTTCGACTGCGCCCGTGTCGACCTTCGCATCGACGCCGACGACAACCCTTACATCCTTGAAATCAACAGCTTGCCGAGTCTCGGAGAGCACGGCTCGTTCGTGGAGGCGGCAGGGGAAGCGGGGCTCGACTTCTCGGCGCTGGTCAACAGGCTCGTCGAGGTCGCGAGCGCCCGATACTTCGGAACGCCAGCGGTGGCCGAAGTCGACTGGGATGCGGGTGCGGGCGCCCAAGACGCGATGTTCCGAACGCTGACCCAGAGCCGCGATCGAATCGAACGCCGGGTCAAGGAGCTGGTCGCCATTCCGAGCCGGACCGAAGACCTGGTCGGCCTCCGCGACGTGGTGCGAAGCATCGACAAACCGTATCGAGAGCTGGGGCTCAGCCGAACAAGAGATCTCACGGACGATCGATCCTGCTGGACCTACGAAACCGAGCCCGGTCTCGACGGCGGCACCCTGCTTATCGTCCAGCTCGATGTACCGGCCGGCGATGGCGACCTCCGCACTCCATTTCGCCGCGACCCAGAATGGCTGTACGGCGACGCGGTGGGCGCATCGCGCGGACCGCTCGCGGTCGTCGAGTATGCGCTTCGAGCGCTCAAGACGCATCGGCGACTGAAGAGGCAGAAGCTCGGCATCCTGCTCTACGGCGACGAAGGCCTGCACGCCGTCCACAGCGGCGCTAAAATCCGCGCCGCGGCCGAGCGCGCCAAACAAGTCCTGGTCGTGCGGCCGGGCACCGCGACCGGACAGCTGATCAACGAGCGCCGAGGCCTGCGGACCTACCGCTTGATCGTCGAGGGCAGCCCGCGCCGTCTGGGTCAGCAATCGAAGAAGCCCGAGCCTCTACGCTGGACCTCGCAGTGTCTCGAGCACATGGCTCCGCTCTCGAATCGAAAAGAGCGGGTCGCGGTGGCGGCCTCGCAGATCAACGCCAAAGCGCTTCCAGGACAACTTCCCCATGTCGTGCGCGCTGAGATTCTGGTCTCTCATCCCGAAGAAGCGGTTCGCGATCGAATCGACGGCGAGCTTCGCAAGATCCTCGGCAAGGACGGTCACCGATGGGACCTGGAGTCGATCGCGGATCGTCCGGCTTTCGGTCGCCGAAAGAGCGCCTTGGGCCTGCTCAAGCGCGTCGAAGATGTCGCCGCGCGCTGGCAGCTCCCCTATGAGACGGAGTCGTCTCTGTCTCCAAGCGTCGCCGGACTGGTGCCTGAGCGGATCGCGACGATCTGCGGATTCGGCCCAGTCGTGCGCGACATCTACACGCCTCACGAGTCGGTTCAGCGCATCAGTCTCATGCAAACGACTCTGCTCCTCGCGGGCACGCTCGTGGACCTCGGCGAATAGAAGCGCAGGAGCTGGCGCCGCCAGTGATCCGCACTCCGGCCGAGCACGGCCATGGCGCCCCGAAGAACGTAATGACAGATACAGAAGCAAAGCATGACGGGATGTACATCGCGCTGATCAGCGTTCACGGCCTGATCCGGAGCAGCAACCTGGAGCTCGGAAGAGACTCGGATACCGGTGGCCAGACCAGATACGTCGTAGAACTGGCGCGCGCTCTGGCGCAGCATCCCGACATCGAACGGGTCGACCTGTTCACACGACGCATCGAGGATCCCGCCGTCGACGACGACTACGCCCGTCCGAAGGAAGAGCTGGGTCCTGGGGCCCAGATCGTACGCGTCGAGGCGGGTCCGGCAAAATACATCCGCAAAGAGCTACTGTGGGATCATCTCGATGCCTTCGCGGATGGCATGGCGGAGTACCTTCAGACCAACGGCCGACACCCGGACCTCGTTCACTCCCACTACGCCGACGCCGGCTACGTCGGAATGCGAATCTGCAGTGTCATTGGCGTTCCGCTCGTTCACACTGGGCATTCCTTGGGCCGAGTCAAGCGGCGCCGCCTCCTTGCCGCCGGCCTCAGCGAAGAGGAGGTCGAGGAGCAGTACAACATCTCTCGACGTATCGAGGCCGAGGAGACGACGCTGGCCACCGCGGAGCGGGTGGTGGCCAGCACGTCGCAAGAGATCGAGGAGCAGTATCGACTGTACGACCACTATCGTCCGGAGCAGATGCGGGTCATTCCGCCGGGAACCGACTTGGAGCGCTTCTTCCCCCCTCACGGCGAAGAATGGACGACCGCGTTTGCGCAGCAGCTCCCCAGATTCCTGGAACATCCAGACAAGCCTATGATCCTCGCGCTTTCGCGACCGGATCCTCGTAAAAACATATCGGGGCTGCTGACCGCTTTCGGCGAGTCGCCACAACTGCAATCCATCGCCAACCTCGTCATCGTTGCCGGAACTCGCGATGATATTCAAGAGATGGAGGACGGTCCACGCGACGTGCTCAACGAGATCCTCCAGATCATCGACCGCTACGATCTCTATGGCCGCGTCGCTGCGCCCAAGCGACACGCATCGGACGAGGTCCCCATGATCTATCGCCTCGCTGCGGCCTCGCAAGGGGTGTTCATCAACCCCGCCCTGACTGAGCCCTTCGGTTTGACGCTCATCGAGGCCGCCGCGAGTGGTCTGCCGGTCGTCGCGACCAACGACGGAGGGCCGCGCGATATCCTGGGTAACTGCAACAACGGCATTCTCGTTGACGTCCTCGATACCGAAGCCATGGCCCGCGCGCTGATCGACGTCTTGTCGGATCCCCGTAGCTGGCGGGAGCGGGCCGAATCCGGTCTCCGAGGCGTGAAGCGACACTATTCCTGGACAGCGCACGTCGAGCGTTTCATCGGTGAAGTCCGCCCGGTCGTCGAGCGTACGGCCCCTCTGATTCGGCCGCCGAAACGGCGCCGCCCGATGCTGCACCACGATCGCGCGCTCTTTACGGACATCGACCAGAACCTGCTGGGGGACCCCGAATCCCTGCAGCGTCTCCTGGACGTGTTCCGCCGGGAGAACGACAACAACGCGACGTTCGGTATCGCCACCGGACGGAGATTGGACTCGGCGCTCAAGGTGATGCGCCAGCACCGTATCCCGGAGCCCGACGTCCTGATCACGAGCGGCGGCACGGAGATCTATTATGCCCCTGAGCTGACCGAGGATCGGAGCTGGGCGCGACAAGTGGACCATCACTGGACGCCTCATGTGGTTCGACGCGTGATCGCCGAACTTCCCGGCATCGAGCGTCAGCCCAAGATCGAACAGAGTCGCTTCAAACTGAGCTACTACTATGACCCGAGCAAAGCCCCTTCGCTCGAAGAGATCAACAGCCTGCTCCATCAGGAGGAGCAGTCGGTCAATGCCTATGTCTCGTTCGGTCAGTTCCTGGACATCTTGCCCATCAGGGCCTCGAAAGGCTCTGCCCTTCGTTACTTCGCGCTGCGATGGGCGATTCCATTGGAGCGAGTTCTGGTCGCCGGAGGATCGGGCGCTGATGAGGATATGATGCGAGGCAACACGCTGGCGGCGGTCGTGGGGAATCGACACAACGAAGAACTCTCCCAGCTCGTGGAGCTCGACCGAATCTACTTCGCTGAGCAAGCGTTCGCGGCCGGCATATTGGAAGCCATCGAGCATTACGATTTCTTCAACGAGCCTCGTGTTCCCGATCGCGCGGCTTGACCCCGACCCGAGGAACCCGTGTCCCGCGCGCGAGATAGATTCCTGGTATGCTCGACGGGGAGTCACGCTTCATGAAGAATATTCTCGTATTCCTGGCCCCGTCTGAACGAGAGGACCCCGGCCTCGACCAGGCGGTTTCCATTGTTGCGAAAGCGGGCGGGGTGTTGACCCTCGTCGATGTTCTCCGACGGCCTCGTGAAGACGCTCGGCGGTTGTTCGATCTGAAGCCGGGGCTCGAGGAAACGCTCAGTCGCCCATTGCTCGAGCGACTTGAGGATACCGCGGCATCGGTCGCAAGGAGGGCCGACATCCGCGTGGCCGTGAAGCTGCTCGTCGGTCAACCGGCGATCGCCATCGCCAAGGAAGCAGAGTCCGGAGACTACGATCTGGTCGTACGAACGTCGTCGCCTGACGACGTCAGCTCCGCCTTTCTCGCCACCACGGCCCTGAGATTGATTCGGCTCTGCGCTCGCCCGCTGTTGGTGGTCCAACCGAGGTCCACCATCCCCGTGCAAAGGGTTCTTGCCGCCGTCGATCTGGGGGACAAGAGCCGCGAAGCGGTCGCGGCGGCCGTTGTACGGCAAGCCCAAGCGTTCGCGGAACTGCACGCATCGGAGCTGCATATAGTCCATGCGGCCGACCTAGCGCCGCTGGACGGGCCGCAATGGACACTTCCGTCCCACGCTGTCAACGCATGGCGCCGAAGCGTGATTGCGGCGAGGACCTCTGCCCTGCGCGACCTGCTAGCAACGCTCAACGTGACCGTCCCTCGAGAACGGATAGCCATTGTTCCAGGGTCTGCGACGAACATGATTATTGAGCGCATCGAGGACGAGAACATAGACCTCGTGGTCCTCGGGCGGACCCTCCGCGAGAGCCCGGAAGCGATCATGGGCAGCGCCGCGGAGCGTATATTGCGCCGACTGCGATGCTCGGTGCTCACCGTCCCCACCGTGGCATCGGACTCCATCGCACCGTAGTGGATAAAAAAGCTGCTCGATGGAGTTACAGCTTCTGCTTCTGACGTCGTCGGCGCGGCCTCTTCCCAATCAAATAGGAGCGGCTTGGATCTATCAGGAACCGACTACGTACCGCCTCTCGTCCCAACAACATTCGAAATCCCATCATGTCGCGCGATGCCAGGGTGAGATCGATCTGCCATCGATGCACCCCGATCTGGATGTCGGGACGAATCACCGGACGAAGCTGCCGTTGCCCATTCGAGCTACGAACCCAGCGTTCGTCCACGAGAGGGGCCTCGACTCGAATGCTGGGTTGCGTGGTTCGCTGGAAGGGAATGACGTCGAATCGAACCCACTGAACCTCGTCGCGATCGAATGTTTGAATCGAGAACGCGTGAAGGGCCGACGATCGGGCGCCCGTATCAACCTTTACCTTGATCTGCGGTACGTTGAGGTCGGGTAGACTCAACCACTCGCGCCATCCGAGAAGCGGGAGACCGAGGGCGTCATCATCACTCACGGGTTGTGATTACCACGCCGCCAACGCTCCGGCCAGCCTCGTCACTCGCTCACCGTGGCTCAAGGCGAATCTTGCAATTCGTCAGCATCATCGTTTTCTTCGCTGGCCTGCGCGGCAATATGGACGACCGCGTCCCCGCGATGCAGGAGCGGACGAGTGGCTACTCCGACAACCACGCCGGCGTTCTTCGCTCGGATCTCGGTCGCCTCATCGCCAAGGACCGCCATCACTCGCGCGACGGTTTGACCCTCCTGAACCGAGTCACCAAGCCCGACGCGGAGCTCGACCAGACCGCTTCGGCTCGCGCGCAACCAGCTGCTTCGCCAAGCGAGGCGCGTTGGCGGAGACGCGGACGACGGAACACCCTTGAGGATGCCTAGATGTGAAAGCACACGGAGGGTCCCATCGACCGCGATCGCCACACCGCCCGGATCGTGGCGCAGCGCTTCGCCCGATTCGAAGAGCAGCACCTTGACGCCGAGGTCGCGCGAGACCTGGCGAAGCGATCCGTCGCGCAATCGCGCATGCAGAGCGATCGGAGCCCCAAAAGCCCGGACCATGTCACAGACGACCGGATCCCGCAGGTCGGCTCGCAGTTGTGGCAGGTTCGTCCGGCCTTGCGCCGCGGAGTGAAAGTCGATGCCGTAGTTGCTACGACGTACGACCTCCCGGATAAACAGATGCGCCATGCGGCGCGCGAGCGAGCCGGTTTCGCCGCCGGGAAAGGAGCGGTTGAGATCGCGGCCATCCGGCAGATTGCGACTGCCGGTCAGGAGACCAAAGACGTTGACCATGGGCGCCGCGATCACCGTCCCCTCCAGCGTCTCGGGGTCGAGGTGCGGAATGATGGCTCGCACCGCCATGACCCCGACGAGCTCATCCCCGTGAATCGCGCCGCTGAGAAAAACCGTCGGCCCGGCCCGGCGACCCCTGATGACAACGAGCTGTATCGCTGCCCATGTTCCCGTCGGCAGTCGTGCCGCTCGCAAGGAAACCTTACGCACTTCGCCAGCGGCAACATCCACGCCACCGATCGTCATTGCGCTCTCGACAGATTCGAGCGGCCCTTCGTGGTCGCTCATCGCCGCACGCCCTCGTTACGCCGTCGCGGCCCGGCGCGTTCCATTGCTGGCACTGGGCTTGAATGCTACACTGAGCCGCGGTTACCACCGCCTAAAGGCGGTGGGTTCAGGCTTGTCGACTGAAAGTCGACTGGCGAGCCGTATCATACACCTCATCAGTCCGTGACC
>JANQQN010000339.1 GCA_028289325.1 Myxococcota bacterium
GCCCAGCGCCGCGCCCACCGAACCCGGAGCGGGTGTGGCTGCGGGAGATCGACGGCCCGGCGTTGCGCGCCCTGCAGCTGCGCGGCGTCGGGGCGACGGGCACCCAGATCGACGCCGCGTGGGGGGTGGTCGTCGCCGATGGGCGCCTCCGCGCTCGGTGGTCGGCGCAGACCCTGAGATGGACACCCGGCGGGTGGTGGGCCGAGGTACGGCAGATTCGCCGGTTCGACGGGCCGGACGAGGTCTCGACGGCGACCGGCACCGGCGCTCTGGACCTCCTGACGTTCACCCCCAACGACTGGCGCGCGGTCTCGGCGAATGGTGAAGGGGGTCTTCAGGCCCGTCTATATTGGGGGCTTCCCGTACTCGAGCTCGCACTGGCCCGGTGGCGGGCCCGGACGGAGCCCATCGCCTGGGGGCTGGCCCCAGCGTTGGGGCTCGGGCTTTCGCTGATCCTCGGGGGATCGATCCGATCGCTGTGGGCCCTCGTGGTCGGCCTTGGCGCGGGGTTCGCGCTGTACCTCGTCGACGAAGGGACCAACGGGGCGGTCGAGACCGGGCTCCTCGCGCCGGTGGCGGCGGCGGCGGTGACCACGGGCGCGATCGCCGCCGCGACCCTCATCGCCGGCGCCGCCGCCGTCTTGCGGGGGATCAGGGACGATTGAGCGGGCCGAACTCGCTTGACCCGACCCCGGAGAAAAAGCTACCGCGCGCATGGCATGGCGACGCTTCGCGACCTGAAAAAGCGCCTGAGGGCGGTCAAGAACACTCAGAAGATCACCAAGGCGATGAAGATGGTCGCCGCGTCGAAGCTGCGCCGGGCCCAAAACGCGATCCTGCAGGCGCGCCCCTACGCGCTCCGCATGAACGAAGTCGTCCATCACATCGTCAACACCACCGACGTATCGGCCCACCCGCTGATGGCGATCCGGGTTCCGCGGCGGGTCGAGCTCGTGGTCATGACCTCCAACCGCGGCCTGTGCGGGAGCTTCAACTCGAACATGATTCGAACCGCCGAGGTCTTCCTCCGGGAAAACAAGGCGCGGTACGACAAGATCACCGTCTCGACCATCGGCCGCAAAGGCACCGATCACTTCCGGCGTCGAGGTCTGGACCTGGCCAGCAGTTGGGATGAGCTGTGGGACAACCTCAAGTTCGAACGAGCGGCCGAAGTGTCGGTGAACCTGGCCACGCGGTACGCGCGTGGCGAGCTGGACGCGGTGTACCTCTGCTACAACGAGTTCAAGAGCGCGATCTCCCAAAAGGCGGTAGTCCAGCAGTTGCTCCCCGTGAAGCCCCTCGACGGCTGGGAGGAGACGGCCAACGTTCGGATCGGTGAGCTCGCGTCCATCTCCGGCGACGCCGCCGCGGTGGCGGGACACACCAGCGACATCGCGGTCCAGGAGACCGAATCGGACTGGCAGCCCTCCGCCGCTCTGGAGACCGAGACCGAAGGCTACGAACACCTCTACGAGCCGAGCCGGCCCGAGGTTCTCGACGTCCTGTTGCCTCAGCATATCGCGGCCCAGATTTGGCGCGCGCTTCTCGAGTCGATGGCCGCCGAGCATGGCGCGCGAATGAGCGCGATGGATGCCGCCTCGCGAAACGCCAAGGATCTGATCGAGAAGATCACGCTGCAAGCGAACCGCGTCCGCCAGGCCGGTATCACCACCGAGCTCATGGAGATCGTATCCGGCGCCGAAGCCCTCAAGGGGTGATAGCCTTCACGCCGTGTCTACCGGCCGCCAACTCGCGGACCTCGTCGACCGCGTGCTCGACGGACGCTATCGCGTCCTTCGCCTGCTCGCCGAAGGCGGTATGTCCGCGGTCTACGAAGCCGAACAGCTGAACGTCGCCCGTCGCGTGGCGATCAAGGTCCTCCGGCCGGAGGTCAGCACGGACCCGGAAATGCTGGCCCGGTTCCGCTCCGAAGCGCGAATCATCTCCGAGCTCCGCCATCCCAATACGCTGAAGCTGATCGACTACGGTTCCACCGACGATGACCTGCTGTACTTGGTGACCGAGCTGCTGTCGGGGGAGCCGCTGTCGACCCGACTGAAGCGCGGGCCGCTGTCGGCGCAAGAGACGCTGCACGTGGTGCGCGAGGTCCTTCGGTCGCTGCAGGAAGCCCACGAGCGAGGGGTCATTCATCGCGATCTCAAGCCCGGCAACCTCTTCCTCGAACAGGTGTCCGGTCAGACCTTGGTCAAGGTCCTCGACTTCGGCATCGCCAAGATGAAGGTCCAGACGGCCGCCGACCCCGAGCAGCCGACGACCGCGGACGGCATGCTGTTGGGCACCCCGGCGTACATCTCGCCGGAACAGGTCGAGGGCACGACCGTCGATGCGCGCAGCGACATCTACAGCCTCGGCGCGGTCGCTTATCACTGCCTGAGCGGCACGATCCCGTTCCCCGGGGAAGCCGTCGCGCAGCTGATGGCCCACGTGAGCCGGCCGCCGGTCCCGTTCGACGAGCTGGAGCCCCCGGCCGACGTGCCGGAGCCGCTGGCCGAGATGGTGTACCGCTGGATGAGCAAGCGGCCCGCCAAGCGTCCGTCGGGCGCGGGCGCGGCGTTCGACGAAGCGACAGCGATCCGCGACCAGCTGTTCGGGCCCAGCGCGTCGTCCGGCCCCGCCGTCGGTCCACGACGGTCGGGTCGAGGGTGGTCCACGGCGCTGACCGTGGCCGCGATCGGGGTAATGATCGTGGCCGGCCTTCAACTCGCCAAAGGGCGGTTCAACCCCGGCGCTCGCGACGCCGGCGTGGTGATGAAACCCGTGGACGCCGGTGCGGCCATCGATCCGATCGACCTCGAGGACGCCGGTTCGGGTGACGCGGCTACCAACGCCGTCGACGACCACGGCGATGCAGGGGCGGTCGTGGATCCCGTGCCGTCGGACGTCGGTCTTCGGATCCTGAAGCGACCGCTGAGCGGACGGTGGGCCAATGAAGACGACGTTCTTCGTGTGCTTTCTCGCATCGAGCCCCTCGCCCTGGACTGCTTTCGGCGCACGCAGACCTTCGCCTCCGACCGCACGATCACCCTGACGTTCGTCGTGCGAGATGCCGGCGTTTCCGTGCGCGTCATGCCGTCCGATGCCCCCGGACGGGCATTTCGACGTTGTCTCTCGATTCGAATGCCGGGATCGCTGTCATGGCCCGCTCGACAGCAGACGAGCACGGCGAGCCTGATCATCGGTGGGCGCACCGAATCGCCCTGATCTGAAAAAAGCACCCCAAAAGTCAGCCGAGATGTGGTAGCTGCATTCTCCCTGCAGTCTTGCAGACGGAGGTGAATTAAGAAATTGGATACCAAGGGTCAACATCTGCTCGTCGAATACTACGGTTGCCAAAAAGCTATCTTGGATGACGTCAGACGGATCGAGACCCTTCTCAAACGGGCGGCCACCGAAGCGGGAGCCACCGTCGTCCAATCGATCTTCCATCAGTTCGCCCCGCAAGGCGTCAGCGGCGTGGTGGTGATCGAAGAGTCTCACCTATCGGTTCACACTTGGCCGGAGACCGGTTACGCGGCCGTCGACTTCTACACGTGCGGTGATTGTTCGCCCGAACGCGCCCACGACATCCTCGTCGAAGGCCTCGAGCCCCGTCACGCGGAGGTCATGTATGTGGAGCGTGGCCTTCGCGGCCCACGTTCGATGCACGTGCGCGAACATCGAGTCGACGCCGGCGCTGGCCCGGCGAGCGATGCCATGCGCCGGGCTCTGAGCTCCTGAGGCCTCCCCCGTGAGCCTCTGGTTCGAAGAGAACTGGAACAACACCGTTCGTTTCGCGCTGCGCGCGGAGCGGACGGTCGCGCGTGTCCAGAGCCCATTTCAGCGCATCGAGGTGTTCGATTCGGCCGCGTTCGGCCGGGTTCTGGCCCTCGACAGCATCCTGATGACCAGCGAACGCGACGAATTCTTCTACCACGAGATGATCGCCCATCCCGCCCTGACCGCCATCGACGCCCCCCGCGACGTCCTGATCATTGGCGGCGGAGACGGAGGGACGGCGCGCGAGGTGCTTCGACATCCCGTCGAACGGGTCACGATGGTCGAGATCGACGCCGCGGTCATCGAGGTCTGTAAAGCCCACTTGCCAGCGATCGGGGGCGCGGCGTGGCAGGATCCTCGGCTCGAAGTCAACGTCGCCGATGGCATCGCCTTCGCGAAGGCAGCCGCCCCCGACAGCTTCGACGTGGTCATCCTCGACGGCGCCGACCCCGTCGGCCCCTCCGCGCCGCTGTTTAACGAAGCGTTCTACGGGGACATACGCCGGATTCTCCGCCCGCACGGCGTGTTCTCGCTCCAGAGCGAGTCACCGATGCTGACCACCGAGCTTTGGCGCTCGACCCAGCTCCGCCTGCGGCGAGTGTTCCGAAACGTGTATCCGTGTTTCGCACCGGTGCCCCTGTACTCGACCGGCGTTTGGAGCTGGAGCGTCGCGTCGGACGGCGTCGATCCTCGACGGCCTCGCGCCCACGGCGCCGGAACCGCGCTGGCCCCGTGCAAATACTACACGCCGGACATCCACCGCGCCGCGTTTCTCGTCCCGCCCTACGCCCAACGGCTCATCGAAACCGCCGACGCGGCCTGAAGCCCTCGGTCGGGGCCGTCTTCGTGGGCGCGGTGCTTCGATGACGATCGACCCCGATGGGGTTCCATGTCTGGCGGAGTCGGGTGACTTCGATGACGGCCGGCGCCGACGGGGGTTTCATGCCTGGCGGGGGTGCCTTCGATGGCGGCCGGCGCCGACGGGGTTCCATGCCTCAGGGGACCGGCGCGAGTGGAGCGTTTGTCCTCCGATAGGCTGCCTCAGCGCCTAAGGGTGGGGGCCCAGGTCTGCTCCTACTTCGAAAGGATCGTGTAGGGCCCCACATTTCCCCTGAAGCACGGACCCCATCGGCCCCGGCCTCCCGCCGTCGAATACCGGTGTCCCGGCGCCACCAACAGCGGGTTCGGTCCGCTCCAGTCCGGCCCCAGCAATACACCAGGGCGACGGCCTTCGCCGTCCGGCGTCGCCGCATATCCTTCGAATCGAAGCGCCATGCGCGTCTTGGTAGGTGACCGTCCGTCTCGTTACCTTCATCGTCGTCTCCGAGGTCGCCCCGAGGCTTGCAGAGACCGACGTGCGCTGTATTGAACAAAGCCAACAGCACTTGCTCGGATGGTCCTCATCCTCGCTACCACCATACTGATATTGTATCGCGACCGACCCAGTTGTAGTCGAGCTCGAGCACCGAGCTGCTCAACTCAACGTCGGCTTCGCCTGAGATGACCTGAGGCGCCGGAGGAACGCGCCGGAAAAGGACGCGAGCGTGCTCTCGTAGGCACCGGGCCCGCCCGCGGTCTCGCTCATCGCGTGGATGCCGGGGAGCATCAACACGAAGCGGCCGGCCGCGGCGATGCGAACCGAGCCCACGCGATGGATGCGCTTGGTACCGCGCCGCACGAACACGAATGTGGCCTCGCGGACGAAGAGTCGGAACCGCGGGCTGCCGCCGACCCTCCGGTACGCGAGCAGGAGGCCGTCGTCGGCGCGGAGGCTCGGCCCATAGGTCTGGCGGTCCGCGTCGTCGGGTATGGTGAATGCTGTCACGTGGCTTGGACTTTTCTGCACGATTTCTGAGCGCCCTGACCGAGCCTGGAGCCGGGTGGGACCGCAGGTTCAGCGCATGATGACGGCATTGAGCGTTCCCCTCCACCCGTTTGTCTCCTTCGCCGGCGTCGGCCTCCTCGCTGCGTGTGGAGGCGCGTCGACTCCACCGCCCGCGACTGCCACCCTCAGCAGGGCCATTCCGCTGCAGGACGCGCCGACTGCCCCTGCGTCGCTCACGGTGACCAGCGTCGACTTCGACGCCGACGGTCCGATGAACCGCGCCCAGGAATTCCGGGGCTTTGACTGCACTGGCGACAACGTTGCGCCGCGCCTGTCGTGGTCCGGCGGGCCGCCCGAGACCGCGGCCTACGCGGTGATCGTCCACGACCCGGACGCGCCGACCGGCGTTGGGTTTTTCCACTGGATCGTGACCGACTTGCCGGCGAACGCGACCTCGCTCAGCGGCAACGCCCCGCGGCCGGACGGCGCGCGTGAGCACCACACCGACTATGGCGCGAGCGGCTACGGCGGCCCCTGTCCGCCGCCCGGTCCGGAACCGCTACGTGTTCAGCGTGTACGCGCTCGACGCGCCCCTCGACCTGCCGGAAGGCGCGACCGGCGCCCTCGTCCGCTTCGTGCTCCGCCGCCACACGCGAGCCTATGGGCGGCTGGTCGGGACGTACGGCCGATGAGACGGTTCCTGCCTCCCGGGCTCGGCGCGCTCATATTCGGGTGCGCCGAGCCCGAGCCATCCGTCGCGCTCGACCACTTCGTACTGACGGTAGCCAACGTCGACCGGACGACCGCGTTCTACGAGCGGGTCCTCGGCATGGAGCACGTGCGCTATGGGGACGGCCGCCACGCGCTCCGCTTCGGCGACGCGAAGATCAACCTGCACCCGCGTGGTGAAATGATCCTGCCGCGGGCCCGGCGGCCGACCGAAGGGAGCGCCGACCTGTGCTTCCGAGTGACGCGGTCGCTGGAGGAAGTGCAGCGGGAGCTCGAGCGGCTCGGCGTCGCGATCGAGGAAGGGCCGGTGGCCCGGACCGGCGCGCGGGAGCGGCTGCGGTCGATCTATATGCGGGATCCGGACGGAAACCTTATCGAGATCGCCAACGAGACGCCTTCGCGCTGACGCGGACGTTCACGTTCCGGTAGCTTCGGCCCGCGAGCTTCTCGAAACCCATCTCCTTGGGCTCGTGCGATGCCTCGTCGGCAATTCGATTGACTGTACTGCGAGCCTTGGCTGTCAGAGGGCGATGCGCTGCGGCTTTGGCCGAACAGGGAGTACCTTGCTTTCACCGGTCTACTGGCATTGATGCCAAGGTAGGAAAAGGCTCAACAAGCCCCTCCTGACCCATCTGAATAAGACCTCGAGGCCAGTCGAACTGATCCCAGTGCCTGTAAAGTCGTCCATCCCGCACCGTCCAGATATCGATCACATCGAATTCGAGCGTCTGCCCGGCGGCCGGAAGATCCGGAAAGAGGGCGCCACCGCTAAGGGTCCCCGATATAGTCCATCGAGCGACAACACGCTCATCTGTCGCAAAGACGTCGTGAATAACTGGGTTGAGATCAGGTACTGCGGCGATGAAGGCATCGATGAACGCAATCGTTGGCTCCGCGCCATCTGGCCCAGCAAGCGGATTATGTTGAATGTAATCGGGATCCATTACCGCACGCAACTCTGCAGCGCGTTGTTGAGCGTCCTTAATACCAAGGGCTTCGATAAAACGCCGTCCGAGTTCGGCATTTCTCGAAGCAGCCGGGAGCTCCGACGCGGACGTTTCGTCGCCACATCCGCTTGCTACAGTGACAGCCAAGAATAACAGCTGGGGAAGGCTAGTTCGTGTCGCAATCCCTCTGCTTCTAATTGGCAAAGGCAGCATGTTTATAGATCTATTTCGGTCCGTCATTTTATTCTCTCTCCGTCCGGTCGACCCAATCGGAGGCTTCGGCCAACCTCTAGAGGCCAGCTTGGCCCCCAGGGAAGAATCCTACGCCGCGCCAGATCTCCTCGAGGTAGACCGTCTTTTCGACGACCCGCCATTTGCCGCTCGTATCTCGCGCCACTTCGTCCTCGTAGCGGGCAATCATGAACTCAAGCGTCTGCGTAGCGCTGTCCTCGGTAAGCGCACTACGATCCAGAATGAAGTGCGGGATAGAAGCGTAGCTCGTCATGACCGCCGTATCAGTCCCAGTAAGGGTCACATCAAAATTCGACATCAGATGCCGTGTCGCGCTGTAGCCGGCTTCTTGAAAGAAGCTGCTTGCAAAGGCAACCCACTCGTCGATGCCTGTCGTCGAGCGAAGCGGCGCTTCCAAGTTGCCGAGGGCGAAGACTGTGATGGTGACGTCATCTACGAAACAGTCCTCATAGCGCTCAGTGGCCTTTACCTGTCCGCGGGAGACATCGGAGAAATTGATCGCAATGTCGTCGAGGCCTTGGCCGTAGCAGAAGGCCAGCTGCCTGATCTCTTGCTTGCTTTCTAATCGATCCAGGCGGGTCTCGTTGCTCATCTCGTCGGCTGCTATGGCTGACGATGTGCACCCCGTCCCGAAGAACGGCATGATACTGGTCAAGGCGACGAGGACCTGACTGGGTAGAGGTTGGTTGATAGAGACTTTCAAAGTTCTTCCTCCAAGATGAAGGCCGTGGTGACATTGGGCTGTATCTTTCCGAACAACGGTCGCTCAGACGTGGCGGAGTCCTCCGTCGACGTGAACGACTTCTCCATTAACGCTGCCGTTGGTCATCAAGAAGAGCACGGCCGCGGCGGCTTCTTCGGCCGTCGCCACCCGACCTACGGGAATTCTGGCTGCAACTTCAGCAAGGGATTCGGCTTTCTCATCTCCAAAGACCGCGTCCCACATCGGCGTGTCGGTCCAGCCCGGTGCGACAGCATTGACTCGAACCGGTGCCAGCTCTAGGCTCATCACTCGGGCGAGCTGCTCGGAAGCGGCCGTTGCGACCGCTGTCGCCCATGCTTCTTTGGCTGGTCGATCGGTGGACACCCCGCCCGTCAGAACGACCGAGCCATCCTTCGCCAGGCAAGAGCGGGCGAGCTCGAGAAACTGCGCGGCGCCCCACACTCGATCGTCGAGGGAGGCTCGAAAGGAATTGACGGGCTGGCTTCCCAGTTGACCGCCGATGAAGCTACCGGCGGCTATGTAAATGTGGTCGATGTGGGGAGTATCGACGAGGAGCGCTCTGAGACTGTCGGTCTTGGTAATGTCTGCCGCCCGAGCCGTTGCGCCGATCTCCGCTGCGACCTCAACACTGCGGTCGTGCCTTCGGCTCACGATGGTCACGTCCGCGCCCAGAGTTCGGGCTCCGATCGCCACCGCTCGGCCGATGCCCGAGGTGCCGCCAAGGACCAGTACCTTCTTGGACGTGAGTGAGAAAGGTGGATTCATCTTGTCTCCTTTGCTGTTGGCGCAAGCGCAGCGCGTAGCACCAACACGGGTTCTGCCGAGCTCTGCGTAGCTCGGAGCGCGACCGGCGCGAGCCTAAACCCGGCCCAGCGCCGAAGGCGCGGTTGCAATGATGGAGACGCCTCGCTGTGCATCTCTATGCGCCCAATCTTGACTTGCCGCCCCGGTTCGTAAACCGTGGAGTTGGAACATCACTTTTGCAGGGAATCAAAAGTGGACCTTAACGGCCTAGAGACGTTCCTCGTTGTCGTGCGGGAAGGAAGCTTTTCGGCAGCGGCCCGATTTCTCGGAGTCTCGCCCTCGCACGTCTCGCGACAGATTGCTTCGCTCGAAGAGGCGATCAACGTGCGTCTGTTCCAGCGAACGACCCGTCGACTGACCTTGACGCCGACCGGGGAGCGCTACGCTGCCGAGATTCAGCCCCTTCTCGAAACGCTTCGGAAAACCAGTGAGTGGATCGGGGAGGCCGAGGGGACGGTATCCGGCACGGTGCGCATCGCCGCACCGGCGCCCTTCGTTAGCGAGCAGATGATCTATTGGCTCATTGCACTGCGACGTCAACACCCGGGGCTGCGTCTCGATATTCAGCTCGACCCCCGGCACGTCGACGTCGTCGAACAGCGCATCGACCTCGCCGTGCGACTTGGTAGTCTCCCAGACTCGTCGTTGATTGCCACCAAACTCTGCGACATGCCTCGAGTCATCATCGCCAGTCCGACATATCTCGAAGCGCGTGGCCGACCGTCTCGACCGGAGGATCTCGTGGAGCACGACTGCTTATTGTTTCCGTACGAGGGCTATGGATCGACGTGGAGCTTCCGGGACGGTCGCGGTCAAATAACGCGGGCCAATCTCGATCCGAGCATCGTCCTCACGGACGGCATCGCGTTGCGCGCCCTGGCTGTTGCGGGTGGGGGACTTGCACTCTTGCCGCGCTGGCTCGTCGCACCAGCGCTGCACGACGGGCGGCTGATCGAGCTGTTCACTGACTACAGAGTTACCGGCACCGAACCGGACGCGGCGATCTGGTTGGTCTTACCGAGTCGTGAGCACGTGCCGCTTCGGGTGCGCGTCGTGGCAGACTTCATTCGCGCCCAGTTCGAGGGCGGTTCGCCGTGGGAAGGCCGGCGACGCTAAAAGGCGGAGTTGAACCTCGGATAAGACGAGCCGCCGGGTCAGACTGTCCAACGCTCGTGCCCCATCTGTGGGGGACAGCCGAGAGTTCTACGCGCTGTAGCTAGCACGCGCTCGCTTGAATCAAATCTTATCGCAGGAATACCAACTACTTAAGTATACCCGCCGCTCGAAGTCCGGCTTAGGGTCAATGCCGGTCTCTTAGGGCTATTTGGCCGTAGTTTCAGTGACTTGCAATTCCTCTTGACCATCTCGGATGTCAGCTTCAGCTGCGCGGGGCTTCGCCA
>JANQQN010000350.1 GCA_028289325.1 Myxococcota bacterium
ACCGGCGGCGTATCGGTGAACGACGGAGATTGCCGAACCCGCGGCGTATCAGCGGACGACGGCAACTCCCGAACGGGCGGCGTATCGGAGAACGACGGCACCGACCGAACCGACGCCGGATCATCGAACGGCGTTGCTTCCCGCGTTGGCGGGGGGTCGGTGAACGATTCGTCGTCGATGGTCGCGGCCGCGATCAGCGCGGGATCGATGCGAAGGTCGATCGGTGTCCTCGCCACTTCGGCCTCCGGCGAAATCACATGGCCGACGGTCACCTCGTCGGTGAGGATCGACTGGGCTGGCGTCACGTCATCCCATGGGTCTTCAGGGCCTACTGGCCCCACGACCGTCTCCACCGTGCCCCGGTAGGCCTCCAGCTTCGCCAACGCCGTCGGCGAAGCGCGAAGCCCGATCACCGCCCCCCGCGGGCGCCCGGACACGAAGAGCACCTCCCCCCGGGCCGCGACCCCGAACAAGCGCAGCGATAGACGTTGACCGAACCGCAGAGGATGCGCGCTCTTCAGGAACAGGCCGGTCGTAGAGAGGTTCGCGACGGATCCGCGGAATCGGTCGCCGGTCTCGGTGACGACCTCGGCTTGGGGCACCTCAAGCACGGACATCGGTGCCGGGGATAGTGAGCGATCCCCATCGTGCCGGCAATCGGGGCCGGCGCGCCGGCGCGGGCCTCCGCCGGCGAGCGGCGGAGGCGGAGCGGACGGATCAAACGTTCTGGTTCGCGAAGTCCCAGTTGACGAGGCTCCACCACGCCTCGATGTACTTGGGGCGGGCGTTTCGGTAGTCGATGTAGTAGGCGTGCTCCCACACGTCGCACGTCAGGATCGGCGACTTGCCTTCCGTCATGGGGTTCTTGGCGTCGGAGGTAGTCACGATCTCCAGGCCCGCGCCGTTCTTGACCAGCCAGGCCCAGCCCGAGCCGAACTGGCCGGCGGCCGCGGTGCTGAACTTCTCTTTGAAGTCCGCGAAGCTGCCGAACGACTTGTTGATCGCATCGGCGATGGCCCCGGTCGGCTCGCCGCCACCGCTCGGGCTCATGCTGTTCCAATAGAACGTGTGGTTCCAGACCTGGGCTGCCTGGTTGAACAGCTTGCCTTCCGTGGACTTGATGAGGTCCTCGAGGCTCTTCGATTCGTTGGGCGTTCCCGCGGTGAGGTCGTTCAGGACCGCCACGTACTTGGCGTGATGCTTGCCGTAGTGGAAGTCGAGGGTCTCCGCCGAGATGTGCGGTTGCAGGGCGTCCTTCGCGTAAGGAAGGTTGGGGAGTTCAAAAGCCATGCGTATCTCCGTTGTCTGCCGGTCCAACCGGCAGGGTGACGAGGTTATGAGCCGGGCGTTCCACGCCGAAACCCAACAGTCAACCCTAGCTCTCGATCCATCTAGAGCCTCGATCCCCCGAGCGCAAGATCGACCGACTGAACCATGTCTTGGGCTTCGATACGGCCCGGATCGTGGGGCAGACTCCCCCGAGATGCGCGTAGATACGCAAAGGGGGTGTGGACCAGAAAATCACTGACCTTGGCCAGGTAGATGTCCGCGTATCGCTCAACCTGACGGGCCAGCTGACTCTTGTCGTTGCCGGCCCGCATCAGCAGCCCCCAGCTGGTGCTGCTCAGCTCGGCCGATGCCCTCGCGAGAGGACGGATGTCGGCGTCGACGGTCTGCAGCTGGGCCCTGACCTCCTGCATTGTGCCTTGCATCTGCTCCAGCGACGCATCGCCGGTCCGAGGCCCGTATCCGTTCTTCAGCCGCTGCGCCTGCAGGCGCAGATGGCTGTAGCCGGACTCCAGCGCCTCTTTGCGCTCCATGAGCTCCGCCAGCCGACGCTGGTCGGACTCGAAGCCCCGTACCGCCTCCACTTCCGCTTCCAGCTCCCGCAGGACCAGCGCCGTTCGCCACCGCTGGACATCCTTACTCACGTGGACATCGCTGAAAATGTGGTCCCCGACGAAGAGGATCTGGTTGCCTTCGATGCCCAGCGCTTCCTCGACCTGGCCCGCGTGGCCGCCGAGGTAGATGCCATCGGACTTCATCCCGTCGTAGACCGGGCGCAGCAGGCCGTCTTCGCTCACGACTTCGAACAGCGGGTTCCGGGAGGTAAAGAAAGCTGGCTTGCGAGCTTCGACGATGATCAGGGCGAACAGATCCCGCCACGTCATGTTGCCGGGCAGGAAACGATCGAAGGCATAGCTCATCATCTTGCGCGAGTAGGTCCACTCCGAGTTGGTGATGAGCAGGAGCTTCTTTCCCGCGTGATACTGGTCGAGCAGGGCGAGGGGCGCCTCAGGATCCAGATCGACGAAACGGTCGGGGTTCGACACGATCTCGTTCTTCAGCCGCCCTTCCATATGGGTGTAGTCCATCGTCCATCGGACTTTGCGGTACAGCTGCGCGTACCCCAGAATGCCGGGGAGCTTGCTCGCGTCGAGCAGGTCGACGAGCTGCGCGAACAGACAAGCCTCGGACATCGAAAACAGGGTGTTGAGGAACTCCCAACGGTCGGCCGACAGATCCACCACCACTTGGGCGTAGACCTTCTTGATGTCCTCGAAACGCATCGGCTGGGTGCCGTGAAAGGCATGTTTGACCGTGCCGAAGCGGTCCGTCTTCACGACGTTGCCGAGCTCTTTGTCGATGACCAGGCCGCGGATCATCAGCTCGTGGTCGTAGCGGAGCGACTCGAGTGGCCAGCCCTGATCGATGAAGTTTCGCTTTACATGCTCGAACGCCGTATTTTCCCAGTCGCGAACGTTGTAGTGGATCAGGGTGTAGTCCATGTCGTAGCCGATGGCGTGCATGGCCCGCAGGTTGAGCGTTCGATTGCAGAAGATGCGTGACCGCTGCGGGGCGAGTTCGATCGCGTCGGAGGACACTACGGGGTTCCGTTCCATGGCCGGTCCCGGGGACCCTAGTCAGACCTTGCCGCCCTGCCAAGGGCAGCCATCCCGATCACGCGACGCCGACGAGCTGTGGCGCGGTTCGCGCGAAAGCGCCCGCCGGCGCAGAGACGACGATCACCGCGGGTGGTCTGTCGGCGCGGTGAAGAATCTGCACCTCAAAGGTTAAGGTCGTCAAAAACGGGTACAGGCTATCCAACGCTTCCGTGGGGCTCTCGGCCCGCCGCAGCGCGAGAGCCAAGGCCGTCGAACGGGACCGATCCGCGGCCGCGAGCACCTTCCGCCAGGTCGACGTCGTCGCTACGGCCATCGGCCAGTGACCGAGCGAGTCATTCGGCCACTCGAAGACGCACGGCGTCGTCGCCGAGGGGGACATCGCCAAGGCTTGATCGGCCGCACGAAGGGCCGATGGCGATACGCTCCCGTAGATCACCGCAACCTCGGCCTGCGGTGCCCGCTCGGCCACGGTGAGGAGGCCAGCCATGATCGCGGTTCCCGATCCCCGATCGAACGGTTCGGCGAGGATGTTGGCGGCGGGGAACGCGGTCGTGAGCACCGACCACCAAGGTCGTTCCGCCTTGTGGACGACGAGGACCGTCCGCTCCGGCGGGGCCCAATTTCGCGCCGCCTCCAAAACCTCGGCAATGTGCTGTCGGCCATGACGCCCCGCACCTGCGTACGCCACGGCCCATCTTGCCCGCTCCGTCATATGCTTATGTCCTTGTGGGAAGTTCATCGCCCGCTTTCGCGAATCGCGTCTGACCATTGCGAAACGAACACGTTACAGGCCAATGACCAACGCCGCGCCAACCTGAACGACAGGCAACCGAAGAGCGAACGTGTCCACGACGCCGGCCAGCCCGTCGTCGACTGGGCCCGCGATGCTAGCCCCAGGAACTGGAATACGCTCGGCGAAAACGCCGAGCGCGGTGGGATCGAAAGCAAAAACGTCAAGGAGGAGAGGGTTGAAGCCGATCTGCGGTGAGAAAGCCCCGGTCCCCCAAAAGGCATTGGCGAACACGCGAAAACTCAGGAACGTCAGCAGCTGAAACGATAGGTCCCCCCGCACAACCCCGCTCAAGTCGCTGAGATTGGCGATCGCACTGACCACCAGACTCGTGTCGTCCCAGTCACCAGGGCCGATCAGCGATCCAAAAAAGCCGAGGTAGTGACGGCCGACATCGAGGGGATTGAAGCGGCCGGCCAACAGCAGTCGCGGATAGACGTCCTCGTCGGCGTACCCTGCGTCGTTGAAGAAGTACTCGAGTCCGAGGATGAGGGTGTCGCGGTCGGAGTAACGAATCGCGATCTCGGTCCCGACCACGACCTGCGGAATCCAGTCGCGCCGTCGATTGATGGGCTCGGGGACGTAGGCCACGATCACGTCTTCGGCGGTGACGTTGACGTTGGGATTCGACAACACCTCTAGCGTATCGTCGGTGAGTACGCGCTCGTCGAAGGCCGGCAAGCGGGGATTGGGATCGTCGTGGACGAGCGCGAGCTCCACTCGGACGTCGAAGTCCCAGATGGGCGCGGTGAAGTCGATGCCGAACCGCTGCGCGCTCCCCTGCCGCAGAGCTGCCGACAGGCTGAGCTCGGTGTCGCCGAGGAGCAGCTCGGCGCGAACCGCGCCCCCGACCCGTTCGAGCGCGGATGCGCCTTCGAGATTCGCCACTGCGTAGAAGTTCCAGCCGAGCGACTCCACGGGTACGTGGGCCTTGATGAGCGGAACGCCCAGACGAATGTCGAATAGGGCGATCGGATTCAGTCGCTGCTGGTTAAGAAAGTCCGTCGGATTCCACAGCCGACCGGACCCCCAACGTATCCGCTGCTTACCGGCGGTGACGAATACCGTCCTGGCCACGTCGAATCGAAGCCAGAGCTGATCCAGCTGAACCTGGGTCTCCGCCTGACCGCCCCCGCCCAAATCGAGGACCGAACCGCCGCCCGCGTCGCCGGCCGTCGGGTCGTACGTCAGGCGCCCCTGAAGGAACCCGCGGAGGCGGTCGTTGGGTCGTCCATCCAGAAAGACATCCACCAGGTTCGGCGACGAAAGGGCCGATTCTCCGATCGGCCCCTCGTCAAACGCTGTCGCTTGAATCTGCAGCCACATGGTTCCCCCAATGGCCAGCGTATCGTCGAGGGCGTCGACCCGATCCGTCAGACGATCGAGCACCCCTTCGCGAACGGGGGTCCGAGCGTCGCTGGGCAAGACGATCTTCCGGCGGCGCGACCGGGCGGAGGTCGACGTTCGCGCCGAAGCACTGGCCGGCGGCGGTCGATCCTCCGCTTCCTCGGGGGCGGCGGGAGAACCGAACATCTCCGCTTCTCGGGCCCGGACATCGTCGCCCGGCGGAGCCGGCTCGTCGGTCGGCGTGCCGAATATCTCTGCCTCGCGGGCCCGAATGTCTTCGTCGAGGGGCGTGGCCAACGTCGAAGTAGCGGTGACCGGTCCCGCACCGATGACCGCGGTCGCGACCGCGACGATGACCGACTCCATGTCAGCGGCTTTTACTCTCGAGCCAGGCCTTGGTGAAGATGTTGTTGCTGAGCTCGTTGAGGTCGACTCTGGTGATCACGACCGTCGTCCGGTTGCCCTTCTCCACCTCGTCGAAGATCCGCATCTCCTCGGGGTAGTAGACCAGCCCCCCCTTGGATGGACTGTGAACCTTGCGCCACCGCGGATAGTACGTCGTGCGCATCAACCGGCCGCTCACCGCCAAGTCTTGTCGCTTGAGGAGGTTCTTGGTCCCCTTGTCGAGCCACATCTCGAGCTTCGGATAGGCCACGTCGACCCCCGGCTTCGCGGTCAGCGCCAAATGATAAACCTCGAAGCGCCCCAGCTTCTCTTCGCCGATCAGCCGCGCATCGTACTCTTCGGCGAGCCGAAGGCGATCGAAGTCTTGCCGACGGGAGTCGGTGCCCATGATTCGCTCCCGCTCGGTCCGCCGCTCCCATTTGCCGACCGAAGGGTCGTATAGGAACATGTTTCGCTCGAGCCGTAGGTAACCCTTGCCGGCCTCGCTCTTCGGCTTCAGGAACAGCAACATGAACTTTTCGGCCGCGTCTCGACGGTAGACCACCGCCTGGTAAGCGAGGTCGTTCCGGCCGCGCTCCTTCTGCTCGATGAAGCACAAGGCCTTGTAGTCTCCCGAGTTACGCTGGCGTTCGTCGAGTTCGCGGAGCATCGCGTCGACTTGGGCCTGCGTGGGTGCGGGCGATGTAGCAGCCGTGGATCTCGCGGGCGCGCCCAGCACCAGCAGCCCGACGACGGACAGCATAGATAGTTTTGACACTCTCATGATCAACCTACGTGATGGATCGCGGTGACCGGCTCCATTCGAGAGGCACGGTACGCGGGCCACAGGGCCGCGAGCCCCGCCGCGACCGTAAAGGCCAAGACGGCAGCTACGATCTGAAGCGGCGCCACCACGAGCTGCAGCACGTCGCTCATCAGTAGCAGCTGTACCGCCGCGACGGGAATGACGATCTGCGCGGCGTCCAATGCCCACGCCGTCGCCGCGCCCAAGATCCCCCCCAAGGAGCAGGCGGCGAACCCGAGGACGGCCGCCTCGAGAAGGAACATGACCAACACCCGGGTGCGGGACATGCCGATCGCGCGCAGGGTTCCGACTTCGTTCGTCCGGTCTCGAACCGACATCCACATCGAATTCATGATCCCCACCGCGATGATGAACAGGAGAATGCCCACCAAGGTGAAACTCACCCAGTCGACCACGGTCAGGATCCACAGCAGAAAGCTCACCTCGTCGCTCCAGACGGTGAGGTCTAGCCGCTGGCCCGTCCACTCTTCTCCCGCCACATTGTCGAATTTGGCGAAGAACGGACGGGGGTCGTGTTCGAGGAGCGTATAGCCGGCCGCCTTGAGCGTGTCGCGCAGATGACCCATCACTTCGGTCGAGCGACCGTAGTCTCGCAGGTAGACCTGCACCGCCCCGCTGACGTCGTCGTCGTGAAGATACAGCTTCCGAACCCCGGCCTTGGTCAGAAACATCGAAAAGTTGGACATGAAGCCGATGTCTTTGGCGACAGCGACGATCTTGAATTCTCCGGTGTTTCGAGCCCCGGAGCGGGTCTCCACGGTCACCGTCAGCCCGTCGCCGACCCCGACCCCCAACCGCTTCGCCTGGGCGGCAAAGATGACCATGGTGTCGTCACCGGTGAGCCGGCTCAGGTCTCCGACGACCTCGGGTCGACCGCTGTCCTTGTACTCGTCTTGGGTCGCCAACCGCAGGGTGGCGGCCAGTCGGCTCTCTTCGCGGATATCGATCCCGGTCAAGCCGGAGTTCAACGACGACGAAGCGCTGATCACGCGCGCCCAGCCGCGGGCCCGGTCGATGACGTAGTCGACGCCGGGCGTACTTTCTTCCACCAGCGCTCGCAGGCTCGTTGCATCTTGAATGACTGGATCCGCATCACCAGGCTTCGCCTTGTAGAAGCCAGCGACGTTGACGTGGCCGGTGGACAACGTGGTCGCCGAACGAACCAAGGTATCCGAGATGCCCTCGGACAGGGCCATCAGCAGGACCAACAGCGCGGTGACCAGGCACATCGCTAGCCCCAAGAAGAAGGTCCGACGCCGGGCCTGCACGAGGTTTCGCCACGCTATTCTCAGGAAGATCACGATTACTCCTTGTCTCGCATGGCCATCACCGGCTGGACCTGAGCGGCCAGATAGGCGGGATAGAATGTCGACAACACGCTGACGATCAAGATGATGGTCAGACCCAGGAGCAGGTGGGTCGGCTCCACGCTCGGATACAAGAAGCGGCCCCCGAACAACAAGAAGAACTGTCGGTTGGGCGCAGCCAGACCCGCCCAGCCCCAGTAGCTTCCTACGGTCCACGCGACCCCCGCGCCGATGGTGCCAAAGGTCAGCGCCAGGACCAGCGTCTCGAGCACGAACATCGCGATGATGAATCCACGCTGGGCGCCGATCGCCCGTAGGGTCCCGATCTCCGTGACCCGCTCCATCGTGGTCATGACCATCGTATTGTTGATGATGACGAGAGCGACGGCGAAGATGATGACGATCGCGACGTAGAGCACCATTCGGATCAAGACGATGAACTGGCCGATGATGCCGGCCGCGGCCTGCCAGTCGACGACCTCCATCTCCATCCCCGCCGCCGCGAGCTTGGTGCGCAGTTCGGCCGCGGTCTCGGCGATGCGACGGGGATCCTTCAGAACCACCGCCGCGTTGAGCGCCAACCCCTCCCGGACCGCGGCCCTGGTGAAGCTTTCGGTCGACACCAGCCGGTCCCGAGCATCGCGGTCCAGAAGGTCGACCCCGGCAAATTCGTCGAACCCGCCTTCCTCGGCGGGCGCGGTCTCGATCGTGGCCTCAGCGCCGAACAAGGCGTCTTCGGCCTCGTTCGAGGTCATGTCCTCGATGCCCAGGCGGGCGCGGATCCCCGCCAGCTCCTTCTTCTTGGACTCGGTCATCAACCCGTAGAGCTCGCGAAAGGTCAGCATGTCGGTCAGCGAGTGGCCGGCGGCGAGGTTCGATTGTTCCAGTCCTTCGAAGCGAAACGTGCCAAACATCTTGACGTTGATCGCCTTCAGAAAACCGCTCTGCGTATAGCCGCGGATGGTCACGATATCCCCGACGTCGATGTCGTACAGATCGATGCGCGGCGCGATGTGCGCGTAGAAGAAGCGATAGCGCGTGTCGAAGTTCTCGTCGGTCAGGGTGAGAAAGGCCTGCAGGCGCTCGGCGAGGTCTCCGGACGCGTCGGGCATCAAATCCTTCAGCGCGGCCTCGACCTCCCGGGACTCGGCGGGATTGAGCTGCAGCGTGATCCGCTGATACTGCCGCCGCAGCTGCTTGACCTTGGCCTGCAGCACCGGCCCCGCCAGCGACTCGCCGTCTTCTTCCATACTCTCTCGGATCCGGTCGAGGTTACGGGCGATGAAATGCTTGACGATCCGCTCGTACCAGCGGTCGTTCATCATCAGGCCCCGAGTCTTGGGAGGGACCCGTTCGCCCTTGACCACCACCATCCGGTCGAAGTGCTCGCCGAACTGATCGAGGTCGGTGCCGACGTAACGAAAGTATAGCAGCCGCCCTTCCTCGGCTTGGGGCGCGATCCGGGTGTCGAGAAACTCGAGGGCAGCGAGCGGGTCGGCGCCGAATGAGCGCCAGAATTCGGCGGAGGTCGCCCGCTCGAGCTCGCCTCGCTGCGCGTCGAGATCCGCCTTCCGGGAAGAGATGGCCGCCGCCTTCACCACTTCGGCTTTCATGACCTCGAGGCGCTCGCGAACCTGGGCCGCGAGGACGTCGACGTCCGCCCCTCGCTGTTCGCGGACCGCCCGGCGCAGTTCGCTCAACGCCCGCTCGAGTCCCCCCGGGGCGGTGATGCTGGCGATGTTGAGGCCCATGGGCACGATCGCGTCGACGTTGTCGGTCGAACGAACCACTTTGCTGAGGGCCGCGAAGTCGTCGATGCGCCCATAGTCGTCGCCCCCCATGAATCCGGAGCCGAACAGACTGAGACGGTCGCGACCGTTGGCCGAATAGACCTGCAGATGGCCAGCCAGACTCGCGGTGATGCTCCGCTGCATCGCGGCTTCGATACTGTCGACCAGCGACGAGCCGAGCACGACGAGGACCGTGCCCAGCATGAGCAGCGTGCCTACGATGGCGCTCTTGACTCGGTGGCTGTAGAGACTCCGCCATGAGAGGCGAATGAGCAGCCAGGTTCGCGCGGTGAAGCCCATGTCTTCCTCAGCTCGTCAGACCGCGGGGGCGGTGGCCGAAGGCCGAGTAGCGCCCACCCCGGCCAGCCCGTCGTCCACGATGCGGCCGTCGACCAGCCGGACCACCCGCCGAGCCTGGGCCATCACTTCGGGATCGTGGGTTGAGAAGATGAACGTCGTCTGCTCGACCCGGTTCAGATCCTTCATCAGATCGATGATCGCGGCCCCGGTCGCCGAATCCAAGTTGGCCGTGGGCTCGTCGGCCATCACGATCTTGGGCCGAGTCACCAACGCCCGCGCGATCGCCACCCGCTGCCGCTGGCCACCCGATAGCTCGTTGGGCCGCTGACGCAGCTGGGGGGTCAGTCCCACCTTGTCCACGATCTCTTCGACCCTCTGCGCGCGCTCCCCCGTGGTCAACGAGCCCTGCAACAGCAGCGGAAACTCCACGTTCTGGTACAGGTCGAGGACGGCGATGAGATTGAAGCTCTGAAAGATGAACCCGAGCTTGTTGAGCCGAAGGTTGGTTCGCTGCTGCTCGGTCATGCGACCGGTGGCCTCGCCGTCCACCACCACCTCCCCTCGGCTGGCGACGTCGATACAGCCGATCAGGTTGAGCAAGGTCGTCTTGCCGGAACCCGACGGTCCGGCGATCGTCGTAAACTCTCCCCGCTTGATGGTGAGGTCGACGCCCTGAAGCGCCTTCACGACGAGATTCCCTAGCGGGTATTCCTTTTCGACGTTGCGAATGTCGACGATGGCGCTCACGCCGGTCCCCCGTCGTCCTGGATCATCGCCGACTCGAACGGATGGCCTCGAGCTTCTGTTCCAGTTTTTGCAACGGGCCGGAACGGGCTTGCCTTCGGACCTCGAGCTACCGGCGGCCCTCGTCCATCACCCGGGCCAGGCTGTTGGCGTAGCTCCAGACGTGGTCGGCGTCGAGCATGTGGTCGGGGCGGCGCGGCGCCGGCGGGCCCCGACGGGAGGCCAATACGCAGCTTCGACCCTCGATGTAGTTCAGCGCCGCGGCCACCGACGCCTCCCCCGGGTCTCCGAGGGGCGCGGTGGGGTCGTCTTCGGTGGGACAATCAGGGACGAAACCCTCGAAGAAATCACCCTCGTTGTCGGCGTTGACATTCCGGAAGGTGATCGGACGCAGGACGATCCCGCAGAACGCTTGTTGTTCGTTGTCGGCGAAGCTGGGGAAAGGCGCGGAGCCGACGGGCTTGCCCACCGATCGCTCGCCGATGACCGCAACGTCGACGTGGGAGAGTAAGCTATTAAGAATAATCTCCGCCGACGACGCGGTATTGCCCGAATTGATGAAGACGACTTGCGTCAGCCCCGTCAGGCCGGTCACCGGGCCCTGGCAGTCGTACTGATTGAATCTGCTGTCCGGATTGGACAGGAAACCGGGACACGACGGCGACGAAAACAGCTGACTTCGGTTCAGCTGCGCCCCCTTCGATTCGTTCCAAGTTTCGGAACGAACGACGGTCGAGCCGTCCGCGAGATCATTGCCGAGGAGGAGGTCGGCCAGGTAGTCGATGACGAACACGAAGCCGCCAAGATTGTAGCGCTGGTCGAGGATCACCTTCGAGATCCCGCGCTCGGCGAGGAAGCCCATCGCCTGCCGCAGACCCTCGACGGACGCGAAGTCGAAGTCTCGAAAGAAGATGTAGCCGACCTCTTCGTCGCCCGCGTTGAGGATTCTGAACAGCGGGACGGACGTCGGCGTCAGCTCCGCCGCCACGAGGGTCAGGTCTTGCTGCTCGCCGTCGAGCTTTCGGATGCCCAACTCATGGGTGCGCCCCTCGTCAAAGCCGAAGATGAACTTCGCCCCCACCAGTCGATCCAGATCGAACGCCTCGTTCACCGGGTTGCCGTCGAAGGTCTCGATCGCGTCGCCGCGGGCCAAGCCGGCCTCCGACGCCGGCGACGCGGCCTCGCCGGGGAAGGTCCCGTAGACGTCCAGGATTCGCAGGACTCGGTCGTCGCCTTGACCCTCGACCTGCATAAGCAGACCGAACCCGCTGAAAATATTGGCCAAATTATTCTGTTCGACCTGCAGATCGGTGACTCGCGAGAAGCGGTCGAAACCTTCGACACCGGGACTCGGGGCTAGATCCACGTTCTCGGTCAACGCTCGCAGGTAGGCCTGGGGTGTCTCGTAGGCGCCGGGATTCAGCTCCGGCAGCTGATCCGGCTCCAGATACCACTCTCGCATCGTGCGCAGAACCCACGCGTTTTGCTCGGCCACCGAGCATTCGTCGTCGTCGTCACTGCACGCGTCGAGCGTCAGTGCGAACCCAGCTACGAGAAACACCGCCAAGCCCGAGCCTGCCCGCAACGCCCGACGACGGGCCGAATTCGGACCTCGGGCAGACCGGGCTCCGGCTAAGAGTTGTGATTCTTCCATGGCCCTCTCGCTTCGTCGATCGCCGCCGTGGCTGTCCCCGCGGCTCGCATTATCACCCGTTCTACTGCGAACGTGGCCTGCGAGGTGCACATCTTTTGTCACCGCCAACAACTTGATGGTCGGCACTTTCCGTTCCGGGGTTGGACTGGCCGGAAGGCCGGGTATGCTCGGAGGCGGGGGAGAACCGTGAGACCACGACCGATTCCGAGCATCGTCGCCCTCTTGACCGTGATCGCCGGTCCCCCCGCGGCGCAAGCGCGAGCGCTCGAGCCGTCGGAGGTCGTTCTGCTGGAGGACGACTTCACGGACAACCGTCACCGATGGGTCACCGGACGCCGCGAACACGCGATGCTTCAGATCCGAAACGGGCAGTACATGTTTCGGCACTTCAGACGCAGCGACGACGAGTGGATGACCTGGCGAACGGTGCGAACGCACCACGACGCCAACTTTCGGATCGAGACCCGGATCCGCAAACGCTCGGGCAGCACCACGGCCGGTTACGGATTGATCTTCGGCGCAACGGGGGCCGACGCGTTCAAGTCTTTTCTCATCCGAGGCGACGGCAAGTTTCGCTACGGCGAAAAGACGGCCCAGGGCGGCTTCAAGACCGTCGCCGGCTGGCGCAGCAGCCCCGCCATCAAGCGCGGCAGTCGGGCCACCAACGTGCTCGGGGTGACCCAGCGAGGCTCGAAGCTCGAGCTGTCGGTCAACGGCAAGACCGTGGCCACGGTGTCGATGACCGAATTCGCCGGCCATAAGCTCGGGTTCCAGGTTCGACGCCGGCAAACGATCGGCATCCAGTGGCTGCGGGTCAGCGAGGTGTCGCCCCCTCGCGCCCCTTCCGCCGATCTACCCGGCCGCACCCGACTCCTCGACGAGCACTTCTCGACCAATCGCGGGCGGTGGGCGGAGACCAACGACAACAACAAATCGCTGCAGGTTCGCGGCGGCTTTTACGAGTTCGAACACAAGCGTCCGCGCAGCGACTGGCTGACGTGGAAATCGGTGGGGCTGAAGCCCGATGACGACTATCGCGTCGAAGCGCGGATCATCAAATCGGCCGGCATCCAGGACCACGGGTACGGCATCGTCTTCGGCTTCAAAGACACCAACAACTTCTTTAGTTTCCTCCTCTCGGGAGACGGGCACTACCGCTACGGCGAAAAGCGCTCCGGAAAGTTCGAATCGATCACCGGATGGGTCCGACACCCGGCCATTCGAGAGGGCAACGGCGCCAGCAATCGCCTCGCCGTCCATCGCCGCGGCGGGGCCCTGTTCCTATTCGTGAACGGCACCGTGGTCGACCGAGTGCCGGCGAAGCGGTTGAAGGGCGACAAGGTCGGGTTTCAATTGAATCGAAAGCAGGCGGTCAGTATCGACAGTCTCCGCGTCGACCGGTTCCCGCGCCGTCGGCTGGGGATGTTGGCGCGGCCCCGGCGACTCCCTCGCCCGACGCCGTACGTGCCGCCGACCACCGAGCCACCGCCGACCAAGCCGCCGGCGGCCGCCGCCCCGCCCCCACCGCGCCCACCGGCGAGCAGCAAAGCCCCGCCCCCGCCGGCGCCACCGCCCATCGCACCCGGTCGCCAGTACGTCGTCGCCGTTTTCGAGGTCGAGGACGGCAGCGGCCAGCTCAAGGACGACGTCCGCCGGCAGCTGACCGAGTACCTCAGCGCGCTGCTCGCCCAAAAAGGCTCGTACGCGGTGGTGCCGATGGCCCAGATCCGGGCGCGAATCCGAAGCTCGAAGGCCGACAGCTACAAAGACTGCTATGACGAAAGCTGTCAGATCGAAATCGGCAAAGCGGTGGCCGCGGAGGGGGTCATCGCGACCAAACTGCTGAAGGTCGGCGACGCGTGCGCGATCGCGTCGAAGCTCTACGACCTGCGTAAGGAAGCCACGGCTCGAGCCGCCACCGCCGACACCGACTGCGCGACCTCCGCCTTGCTCGGTGCGGTCCGGACCATCGCTGGGCGGCTATGATACGGCCGGCCACGCCCGCCGACGGTGAACCGCTGGCCGAGATCTACAACCCCTACGTCCTGCACACGACGGTGACGTTCGAGGAAGACGCGGTGTCCGGCGGCGAGATGAGCCGGCGGGTCCGCAACGTCGACGGGGCGGGCCTGCCCTGGATCGTGGCCGAAGACCGCGACGCCATCGTCGGCTACGCCTACGCGACCCCCTGGCGAGCCCGTTCCGGCTACCGATTCTCGGTCGAAGTCACCGTCTACGTCGCTACCGGCCATCACCGGCGCGGATACGGCTTTCGCCTTTACGCCCACCTCTTCCGCGCGCTCCAGGCGCAAGGGCTGCGGGCGGCGATAGGCGGCATCGTGTTGCCCAATCCGTCGAGTGTCGCACTCCACGAGCGATTCGGCATGGCCAAGGTCGCTCACTTCGAACAGGTGGGCCGAAAGCTCGCGCGATGGCTCGACGTGGGCTACTGGCAGCTCGATCTGACTCGTTACGGCGAGGAACCCAACCGGTCGTAGAACGACTTCGGCGCCTTATTGTCGACGCCGGCCTCGCCGTCGGCTCGGCGGCGCGGGGGGATCGACCCGTTCATAGGCCTTGCGGGTCGCGTTGACCGCCGACTCGAGATCCACGATCGGCCGCGGATACGCATCGCCCAACCCCGCCGAAGCCTGGACGTCGGCCGGCGCACGGTAGGGCTCGGGGAGCCAGCGGGTCGGGACTTTGGCTAGGGCCGGGAGCCAGTGGCGGACGAACGCACCTTCAGGATCGTAGTCGCGAGCCTGCTTCGGCAGATGGAAGTATCGGAAGCCGCGCGCGTCATTGCCGACGCCAGCCGCGTACGCCCAGTTGCCCCAATTGCTCGCCGGATCGTAGTCGATCAGCTGTGACTCGAACCACGCCGCGCCGATGCGCCAGTCCTGGCCGAGGACCTTGGTGAAGAAGCTGGCGACATTCTGGCGGGCCCGATTCGACGTGTATCCGGTCGCCGCGAGCTCCTTCATGCTCGCGTCCACCAAGGGAAAGCCGGTCTCTCCGGCGCACCAGGCGTCGATCAACGCCGGGTCTCGACGCCAGGGGAGCCGAAGCCCACGCAGCCCACCGGCTTTGAAGAGTCGGGCCCCGTGCTTGAGCGCAATATACTGAAAGTAGTCACGCCACAGGAGCTCGAAGAACAGCCAGTACGTCGAGTCGTTGGCGACCCGTTCTTGCTCGTAGGTTCGGATTTGCTCGAGCACCCAGCGCGGGCTCAAGGCGCCGTGGGCCAGCCACGCCGAGAACTTCGTCGAGTCGTCGGCGGCGAGCATGCCGTTGCGGGTGTCTTTGTACCCCCGAAGGCGATCTTCTCGCCAAATGTAGTGGGCGACCCGATCTCGCCCGGCAGCGGCGCCTCCGGTCAGCGTGATTTGCGCCCGGGCATCGGCCGGCACCGAGGTCAGCCCAAGGTGATCGAGGGTCGGAATCGTCCCCGGCTCGACCCCCGGCGGGAGCGCGGGCAACGCCAGCGGCGCCGGTCGAGGGTGCGGAATCTCGGCCCGCGCCCCGATCTTCTTGCGGAAGGCGGTGAACGTCTCCGGAACCTCGCTCACCGCGAACGGCGCCTGATCGGGCGTCACGAGCAGGTTGCCCCAGTGACCCTGCCACCGGACCTGGGGGCACCGCCGAGCGAGATTGTCTTCTTCGGTTCGCTCATCGACGGCGAAGCCGCGGTGAAAGTGCACCTCCTCGACGTTCATGGGCGCCACCAGCTCCGGCAACACATCCTCCGGACGCCCTCGGGTCACCACCAGGTCGCTGCCCAATGACCGCAGCTGGCTCCGCAGGTCGGCCAAGCCCTCCAGCCAGAATCGGGCCCGGTGGGGCCCGAGCCGAGAAAAGCCGAACTGGGTCTGCCGCGGAAGGTCGAGGTCCACGCACACCACCGGAACCACGGGCGCCCCGCGTTTCGCCGCCGCCACCAGCGGAGCGTGGTCGTCGATGCGCAGGTCGTTACGAAACCAGACGAGGATCGTCATCGAGGACGCTATAGTGATCGGGTCGGGACCCAGCATCCGCTGATACCCCGACCCGACGAAGGAATGGCTGCTTGCGTCTCGAGGATCTGAACCTGTCCGAACTCCTCGACCGCCCGCCGAGTGGAGGGCCGCTGTGGTTTGCCGGGCAGCGGGCCCTGCTGCTCGACGCGACGGCCCTGGGACTGTTGCGAAAAGAGCTGATCCAGACGCTCGGCCAAGCCGCGGCCCGCGGGCTCCTCACCCGGCTCGGCTACGCCCACGGCTGGCGCACCGCCGAGAGCATGGAGTCGATGTACGAGTGGCGGGACCGGACGGAATGGCAGGAGGCCGGCGGCCGGCTCCACGGCATCCAAGGCCTGGTGGACTTCCGTCCCGTCCCCCCCGACCGCCGGCGCCATAACGACAGCCTCGCGGAAGCGATCTGGCACGCGTCCTACGAGGCCGAGCAACACGTCTTGCACCTCGGACAACACGACGCGCCGGTGTGCTGGACGCTGTGCGGATTCGCGAGTGGCTACCTGAGCCGGGCCCACGGGCAACAGGTGTACTGCATCGAGGAGCGATGCGCGGGCCAGGGAGACTCGGTGTGCTGGATGGTGGGGCGAACCGAGGAAGACTGGGGAACGAGGGCGGCGCAGATCAAGGAACCGTACGAAGACGCCTGTCTGCAAGACACACTGCGTTCCGTCAACGACGCGCTCGACCGGCTCCAGCGCAGGATTACTCGCAATCGGAGGACCCCGGTCACCGACGACGGGACGGTCGAGGGTCTCGTCGCGCAAAGCGAAGTCATGCAGCGCACCTGCGACCTGGCGCGGCGGGCGGCCCGGGTCGATGTCCCCGTTCTCATCACCGGCGAGAGCGGAACGGGCAAAGAGCGGCTCGCCCGCCTGGTCCACGACGCGTCACCTCGGGCCGATGCGGCCTTCATCGCCGTGAACTGTGCCGCGATCCCCGAGAACCTTCTCGAGAGCGAGCTGTTCGGTCATGTGGCCGGCGCGTTCACCGGGGCCACCGGCGACCGGATCGGACTGTTCGAGGCGGCGCAACGCGGGACCCTGTTTCTCGACGAGGTCGGCGAAATCTCGGGTTCGATGCAGGTCAAGCTGCTTCGGGTGCTCCAGGAGCGTCAGATCCGGCGACTGGGAGAGAACACGGAGCGCCCGGTTGACGCCCGAATCGTCGCCGCGACCAACGCAGACTTGAGCGACGCGATCGCCAATGGGCGGTTTCGCCAAGACCTGTACTATCGGTTGAAGGTCGTGGAGCTATCGGTGCCCCCGCTTCGAGAACGCCCCGAAGACATTCTTCCCCTCGCACGACACTTTCTGCACATCGCCAGCGAACGGCTGGGGCTCGACAACGATGGTCTGACCCCCGCCGCCGCGGATCGTCTCGTCCACCACGACTGGCCCGGCAACGTCAGGGAGCTTGAAAACGCCATCGAGCGAGCCTTGGTGGTGGCTTCGGGCCCGAGGATCGACGCGGACGATCTTCCCCCCGACCTGCGGGTGGGAGCGATTCATCCGGTCTCCCCCCTCGACCAAACACTGGACGCCGTCGAACGGACCCACATTCTCCGGGTCGTCGACGCCTTCGACGGCCATCGCGCCCAGGCCGCGGCCGCGCTGGGCATCGGGGAAGCCACGCTGTATCGCAAGCTCAAAAAGTATCGAGAAGACGGCGCGTAGGCATCGCCGACGGCGTCATTCGGGTACAACCGATCCGGGAGAATCGATGACCGTTTGGACCAGACGAGCGAGCCTCGCGCTGCTGCTGATGAGCCCCGAAGTGGCACAAGCCGCGGAGGAAGCGGGGGCGGAAGCCGCCGTCACGCAGACCTCGAGCGCCGCCTCGCCGTCCAGCGCCGCGGGGGCCGTCGCTTCGGCAACGGAAGCCCCCCGCGACGAGAGCGATGACGGTCCCACCAACACGGCGGCGGTCCTCGGGGCCGCCTCTCCCGAGCCTCCGTCCAGCCCCTACCAGCTGTTCCTCAGCCTCGGCCTTCAGGTCGGAACCGGCACCTTCATCCCCGCCGCAAACCGCGACCTGGTCGGCTACAGCCTGGGCTTCACGGGCCTGTATCGGATCGTCGAACTGTTCGACGGGCGGCTCGACGCCTTCGCCGTCTTGAGCGCGGACCAATCGCTGACCACTTCCTCCGCCGACAGCGAAGGCAGCGTGGCCCCCCGGGAGTTCTTCTTTCGCGACGTCCGAATCGGCCTCCTCGGGCGTTCGCTCCTCAACGATAAGGCCACGGGCATCATCGTCGGCGCCAATACGAGCTTCGACCTGCCGACCAGCCTTCAGGCCCAGGCGCTGGGACGGATCTTCCGCTGGAACCTCAGCGGCAACCTGGCTCGACAGTTCTCCGAGGTCGGCCCCGGCAGTCTGTTGCTGCGGCTGGGGGTCACCGCACGGCGCGACTTCGCCGATGGGGCGACGGTCAACACGTCGGACGCCGCCCTGTGCAACAGCGTCTCCGTCGATGGGGCCGGAAACTGCCTGGCCGGGCGAACCTCGGAAGCGTTCGGCCTGATCGCGAGGCTGTCGACCACCTACTTCATCGGTCGCTTCAATATCGCGCTGGGCATCTCGTTCATCAACTCGTGGCGATATTCTTCCAGCGACAGCACCGTTCCCGACCGGCTGCAGGCGGAAAGCCTGGTCCCCGTGGACGAGATCGACCGATCGCCCAACGCCGGCAACGACGTGCCGTACAGCCTGATCATCTCCAGCAACATCTCCGTCACCTACTCGGCGACCCGCCACCTCCTGCTCACCCTCGGCCTGTCCACCGCCCAGTCCGCGGTCGATAAGTGCAATCAAGACATATCCGATGTGAACAACGATGACGGACAGTGTGTGCAGTTTCCGTTCTTCGACTTCAACAATCAGACCAACAATCTGTCGTCGTTCTTCTTCAACACCACGTTGATGTACTGACCGCCGCCGCTCGCGGTCACGGCTTGGGACGAACCTCGCGGACCCGGCCCCCGGTGACGTCGAGATGGACGCCGGGCTGGAAGTCCACCTCGAACACCCGCCGGTACCGACCCTTGACGATCTTCACGAGCCGCCGACCTTTTCTGATTCGTACCTTGCGCACGGGGACTCGACGCTTGAGCCGAACCTTGTCGACGTAGACCCGGGCCCCTTTCGGGCGGCGTACAGTCAACAGACTAGGCCCACGTTTGACTCGCGACGGCCCGCGTGGCGGCGGCGGCTCGAGCTTCGTGGCCGCGAGCTCGGGGGCGGGGGTTGGCGGCGGCGAGGAGGGGGGCGGCGGCCCCTTGGTTGAGCGGGCGGCCGCCGGCGGCGCGGCTCGAGCGACCGAGGGCTTCGATTTCGCGGGGGGCCGGGAGGCCGAGTCCGCCTGCGAGAACGACGAGGGCGGTGTGGGTTGTCGTGCAGACGGAAGCAGCTGCGCACTCGCGAATCCCAGACCGAGCCCCAGCAGAAGGATCAGCACGTCGCGAGGCCATCGGGAGCCAGCCGGGGGCCGCGGGTCAGCCTTCGGAATCACCAGCTGCTCCGATGACGCCGGGGGTGGCGGCGCGGCGTCGAACTCCGATGAAACGTGGTCGAGGGCGTCGAGGATCGCCCGCGAGCCTTGACTCGAGGGCAGCGTCGCAGGCGACGGAAGGGGCGGCGTCAGGTCCGATGGCGGCGTGACCGGCGGCGCAGCAACGGGAAGCGGCGCCTCCGAAGCGGAACCGGCATGAGGCGTCAAACCCGCCGATAAGGCATCCGTAACCGGCAGCGCTTCGGTCGTGCTGGCCTCCGAAGGCGCTGCCAGCGGCGGCGCGGACACCGGCGGGGGCGCAGCCGGCGGGGGCGCGACCCGCGAGGGCGAGACCGGCGAGGGCGAGACCGGCGGGGGCGCGGGCAAAGGAGAGATCCTCGCCAGCACCGCCGCCGATGTACCGACGTCGGAAGCTTCTTTGGGAACCGCGATTTCCAAGCCCGCGGCCGGGGACTCCAGCGCAGGAATCGGCGGTAGGGCGCCCGGCGCCGGCGGCAAAGTCTCGTCGGCCGGCGCGTTCGCGGCGGGGACGGTCACCGCGTACAGTGTGGTCTCCGTGTCCGGCGGTCCATCGGCCCCTGATGGCGGGGCCACCGGGCCGAACTGGGA
>JANQQN010000368.1 GCA_028289325.1 Myxococcota bacterium
CTCGTTCGCCGTCGGCGTCGGGGGGGCCTGCGCGACGCCCCCGGCCGGGCCCCGCCCAACGACCCCTCGCTCGCCGCCGAACGCGGTCGTCCGTCCCACGACCGAAGCGGCGACCGCGTCGATGGGCTCGCCGCCGGCGGGGCAGATCGTGGCCGATGCGAACCGGCCCCACCGAGATCCCGGACAGGCGTGGTGGACGGGCCTCCCCCCCGGCCTCTATCGACGCGGCAAGACGGTGAGCGCGATGGCCGTGGGGCGATCCCGCGACCACCTGCATCCCGCGGAAGGCTTCCTGGCCGCCAAGGTCGATGCGCGGGTCGCGGTCCGGCGCGCGGCGAGCACGGTCGCGCTGAACGGCCCGATGCCCGAACCGAGCCTCGAGGACCTGTTCATCACCGCCGACGGAACGTACTGGGCGTTGTATCGGCTCGATGTGCCCCGGAATGCGCGTCTGCCCCCCACGGTTCATCCCTGGGTGGCGCCGACCCCCTCGGCCCAACGCGGCCGTCATCGATTCGGTCGCCACCTGTTCGAGGGCGAGCGCCACCTGTTCCTCGAGTGCGACGTGGAGGGTCCGATCGCCAACCCAGACTGGGGTCAGACCCGCGCCTCAGCCGCGCTCGGGCCGCCGCCGAAGCGACAGGAGCAAGCGCCAAGATCGAATCGAAACAGAGAGCCAGGACAGAAGCGATGAACACAGTAGCGATGTGCTTGGGCGCCGCGTTCGCGGTAGCCGCCGCGACCGGCTGCACCCGGTCCCCGATCGACGCAGAAACCTTACTTTCGGAGCTGGAGACCCACGTCGGCCGCAGAGTGGTGGTTCGGGCGTCGTTTCGCTCCGGGGCCCGGTGTCGGCTCGAAACGCCGGACGGGCAGTGGAAGACGTATTGCGGCGACTGTCAGTACTGCCGAGGCCCGGTCGTGCTGGACGCCCCCTCGTTACCCGACGACCTGGAGATCGACGACTGGCCAGTGATCCTCGGCGGCACCTGGCGGGGGCGAGACATCCGCTGCACCGGCAAGCTCAACGATGTGACGTGTTATCCCTTCGAAATCGGAAAGCGGTACGTGGTCCGGGGTATGATCGAGGATCAACGGCCTCGGAAACTACTCGTCAGTGGCTTTCGGGAAGACGACTCCTGAGCCTTCTCGGCCGGCGCGGATCAATCGGCCGCATACGCGGTCTCGATCAGCCGGCGAAGATACGCGTCGATCTCGAACACGTGGCCGATCGACAGACTCTGTTGGGCCCCGGTGGGGCCCTTCAACCGCCGGGCGGGATCGAACAGCGCGTTTCCTCGGGGAAAGGCGATCACCACCCGCTCTTCCCCCGGGATGAGGCGGACGAAGCCTCGACTCCCAGACGACGCGTCGCGGGCGAAGACGAGCTCCCGGCCGTCGACCCGGACGCTGACGTCGCTGCCCTGGCCGCAGCCAACGTCGTACAGCGCCCGCAGGAGCTTCTGCATGTCGAGACGGCGACCCTCCAGGTATCGCCCGAGCTCAGAATTCACGCCGGCCACCTTCGATGGACCGCCGCGCATAACGCTCCGGTTCACCCCGCCGGCACGCCGTCGGGTTGGCCTCCGCCGAACTCACGCCCGTGGTCGTGCCGGTCGGCGAGCCCGCCGTCAAACCCCACCGCGAGGACGGACTGTCATTCGGCGGCGGACCTTGCTAGATTTCGCGTGCGAGCGAGGCATGCGGCGGCCAGACGTCTTCGGCAAGTACCAGCTCCTCACTCGCATCGCTTCGGGTGGAATGGCCGAGGTCTGGCTGGCGCGGTCTTCCTCCATCGGGGGCTTCGAGAAGCTCCTGGCCATCAAGCGGATCCGGAGCAGCCTGTGCGACAACCGCGCGTTCGTCAGCATGTTCATCGCGGAGGCGAAGCTCACCGTCCGCCTGTCGCATCCCAACATCGTCCAGGTCTTCGACTTCGGCCGGGTCGACAGCGACTACTACATGGCCATGGAGTACGTCGAAGGCGCCGACCTGTCGCGGATCGCTCAACAGGCTCGGCGCCAAAACACCGTCCTGCCCGTCGGCGCGACCGTCCACATCATGCATCAGGCGATGGAAGGCCTCGCCTACTCCCATTCGCTCCCGGAGCGGATCGTGCATCGAGACGTCAGCCCCCAGAACATCCTCGTCTCGTACGACGGCCACGTGAAGGTCAATGACTTCGGGATCGCCAAGGCCGCCCACGAGGTCGAAGCCAAGACCGATGAAATCTTCGGCAAGCTGGCTTACGTCTCTCCCGAGCAATGCAACGGCGAGCCCGCCGACGAGGCGAGCGACATCTGGTCGGCGGGAGTGGTCCTCCATGAGCTCCTGGTGAATCGTCGCCTGTTCGCCCGCGACGGCGACGCAGCGACGATGAACGCCGTCGAGTCGGGGCCGATCCCCGTCCCGTCGAGCCTCAACCCCGACATTCCCCCCGACCTCGACGAGCTGGTCATGGGGTGCCTCGAGCGCGACCCGAAACGACGGCGCCGGTCGGCTCGAGATGTCGCGGTCGCGCTGACGTTGATCAAGGGCCAGCATTTTCCCACCCAGAGCCACTTCCAGCTCGAAGAGGTGATAAGCGGCCTGTGGGACGGGTTTCCACCGCGATTGTTGCCGGAGATCGACGAGGACGCGCTGGCCCAGACCAGTGTCCGGGTCCGCCCTCACGGTGCAACGAAGGACGACGACCGCGTGACCCCGCCTCCGTTGAGCGAACAGACCGCCGCCGCGCTCGCCGAGGCCGCAGTGCGTCAGTCTCGCCACGTACGATCCGACAGCGCGTGGCTGTCCGGAGATCAAACGGTGGCCCAACGCCCGCCGCGGTCCGCCGACGAATCCGACCTCCACACCCGAACCACGGAGATCGAGCTCGAACGCCCGTCCTTCGTGCCCGAAGCGACCCCCGAAGCCGGCGACGATATCGACCGCCTCAAGCGGCGGTTCATCAAAGATCCGAATCTTTGGGTGCTGTTCGATATCGGCCAAGCGTTCGCCGGCCAGGGTCGCCCTGCCGCCGCCCTGGGGGCCTACAAGCTCGCGGCGGCCAAGTTCGCGCAGTGTGGCTTGCTGGTCCAGGCCGCGTGCATCTACCGCTTCGTCCTCGACGAGTACGGCCCGAGCCCTCAGCTCAAGGAAGAGATCCGCCACCTGCCCAGCCAACAAGGGATGTCGACCTCGGATCTGTTGACGGACACCTTCGACCAGCGGGATCCAGCGACGGATTTCTCGGAGTACGCCGACATCTTTGCGGAAGACATCGAGCCCGTCGACGTGTTTCACGAGAGCCCCATCCTTGCCTCCCTCAACGCCGAGCAGTTTCTCAGCTTCGTGGAAGCGGTCGTCTTGCAGCGCTACCCCAGCGGCCACGCCATCATCAACGAAGGCGCGACCGGGACTTCGTTCTTCCTGCTCGGCCGAGGCCGGGTGGTGGTCTCGACCACCAATTTCGAGGCCCGGAAGGTATACATCACGTCGCTGTGCGACGGAGACTGCTTCGGCGAGCAAGGCTACTTCACGGGCGAGCCTCGCAACGCGACCGTCGAGACGTTGGGCAAGGCCCTCGTTCTCGAGGTCTCGAAGGAAGTCTTGACCCGGGTCAGCCAAGAGTTTCCGACCGTCCGCGAGTCGCTTCGCCGGTTCTACAAGGAGCGGATCGCAGAGGGCCTGTTGGCCAAGTCTCCGCTGTTCGGCCCGTTGAACATTCGGGCCCGACGGGAGCTCGCCGAGCGGTTCATCTTCGAGACCTATGCCGATGGCGATCTGGTCATTCGACAAGGCGATCACTCCGACGCTCTGTACGCGATCAAGTCCGGTCACGTCGTGGTGTACACCGGCGACGACGAGAGCCCGGAGGTGCTGGCCGAGCTCGGCGCGGGTGAGGTCTTCGGGGAGATCGCCGCGCTGGAGGGAAGTCGCCGCACCGCTTCCGTGCGCGCCAAGACCCCCTGTGAACTGTTGCGGCTCGAGGCCGCCGAGCTCAACGCAATGCTGTCGCGCAACGTCGACATCCGCCGCCGAATGGAGCGCACCATCGCCGATCGGACCCTCCGCGATCCCCACCGAAACGAGCCGACCCGCAGTTGAAACTCGACCTACAGCTATACGTTCGCCGTCACCGCAACGGCTTCTTCACCGTCCGGGTCCTGGGAGACCGCCATCTCGAGCTCTATACGGACGATCTCGACCAGGCGCGGGAGGACCTCGAGCTGCTGGTCAGCGATATCGTCGAGCGGAGCCACCCGACCCGACAGAGCAGCTTCTCCACCGCTGGCGGCGCCGAGACCGAAGTATTGGAAGTCCCGGACTTATTCACCGTCCACGCCGAAGACGAGGCGATCAGAGTGCCGGGCCGGTTTACCACGTTCGTCTCCGGGCATTCTTGGCACAACGCATGGATCCCTCGCCTCGACCTGCACGTGTTCGCGAAACGGCGGCGACGAGGGTGGCAAGACGACGCCGCATCTCTCGTCAAGAAACACCTTCAGCGACTCGATGAAGGCGCGCAGATCGCCCATCGTTTGGACGCCGAAGAGTGGGTCGAGGTCTTGCCGGTCACCGCCGACCCTCCACCGCTCACCCGCTTCATCGGCAAGCATCGCCACCTCGACGAGCTCCCGCTTGCGGCCGACGAGGCCGAGGAGCGGGAGCGGACTCGCCGCCCCGACGGAAAACCGCCCCGGCCCCCAACCCCCACTCTGGCCCGGATCGGCGTCAATCTCGGAGAACAAGCCCGCGCTGGCGACCTGGAGCGGGCGGTCGAACGCCGCGACGTCATCGACCAGCTGACCGCGATGCTGACCGGCAAGCGTCGCCAGGCGGTCGCGGTCATCGGGCCGCCCGGGGTAGGCAAGAGCACAATCCTCAATGAAGTCGCGCACCGCATCGCCCACCAGGTCGAAGATCCGGCGGACGCGCGCCCGGTGTTCTTCGTCGACGCGAGCCGACTGGTGGCCGGCGAAAACTGGTTCGGCGACTGGCAGCGACAGACGCTCGACGTCCTCGAAGAGTGCGAGGTCGCCGATGTGGTGTGGTTCGTGGGCAGTCTGCTTCCGCTGCTGGATGCGGGCAAGAACATCGCGTCGGAGCAGAACGTCGCGATGTTGATGAAGCCTGCGCTGGCCGGCCGGCGTCTGACCCTCGTCGGCGAGTGCTCGACGGCCGCGTGGTCGCAGCTATCCCTGCTGGACGCAGGATTCGCTCGGCTGTTCGCGGCTTTTCGTATCGACGAGCCGGAGCCGGAAGAGGGCCGGCGCATCCTCGCCGGCGTCGCCAAGGAGCGGGCCGAGACCCTGGAGCTCGACATTCAACCGGCCGCGCTCGAAGCGACCTCGGAGCTGTCTCGCCGCTACGCATCGACCACCAGTCCCTTGGGCGCTGCTGCTCACCTGCTGCGACGGGTCGCCGAGGCCGCCGCCGCCGACGACGTCCAACGCCTCGATCGAAGCGCGGTGGTCCGACACTTCTGCGCCGAGACGGGCCTGCCCGAGTTTCTGGTTCGAGACGAGCTGCCGCTACCCCAAGACAAGATCCGGGCCGCGTTCGCGCGCCGGCTCATCGGTCAGGAGCTCGCGGTGTCGCTGATGACCGACCTCGTCACGGTGATCAAGGCCGGTCTTTCCGACCTCGGCCGCCCCCTCGGAAGCTTCCTGTTCGTCGGCCCCACCGGGGTCGGTAAGACGGAGACCGCGAAGGCCTTGGCCAGCTTTCTGTTCGGCACCGACCAGCGCCTGACCCGGTTCGACATGAGCGAGTTCTCCGGCTGGGACGCAGTGACCCGGTTCTTGGGGAGCCGAGATGAAGAAGGAAAGCTGGTCGCGGCGGTCCGCCGACGACCGTTTTCGGTCGTCTTGCTCGACGAGATCGAAAAGGCGTCCCCGGCCATCTTCGATCTGCTGCTCCAGGTTCTCGGGGAAGCGCGGCTGACCGACGAAGCCGGCCGCAGCGCAGACTTTAAGAACGTCGTGGTCATCATGACGTCGAATCTGGGCGTCGACACCCTCAAGCGGGCGGTCGGATTCGACGCCGGCTCCCTGGCCGATCGGTACAAGAGCCACTTTCTCGCCGAAGCGCAGCGGTTCTTTCGCCCCGAGTTGTTTAATCGCATCGACCACATCGTCCCGTTTCTCCCCCTTGGGGCGCCAGCGATCCGCGAGATCACCGCCCGCGAGATCGACAAGTTCCTGGGCCGGGAGGGCCTTCGACAGCGCAAAGTGGAGCTGCAGGTCGCGGATACGGTGCTCCCCTGGCTGGCCGAACGCGGCGTCGACGAAAGGTACGGGGCGAGACCGCTCAAACGAGTGATCGAACGGCGGCTGACGTCCCCGCTCGCGCGCGCGCTCGCCGACTCGTCGTCGGAGCAACCGCGGACCATCGCCGTCCGTCCCGATGGCGACGGGCTCGCCTTCGAATCGCGCCCGTCACGCACGAGAGTTGCCGAGGGCGAGCGGACCCTGGCCGGCCTCATCGAGCGAGTGCAGTCGCTGAGGTTTCGGCATCGCAGCTGGTGCCACGTTCCCGCGTACCGGGAGGCCGAGCAGCGGCTCCGGCTCATCGAGCGCCTCAGCCAAATGAAGCGCTTTTGGGAAGATCGAGCGCTGGCCGACGCACGATTGGCCGGCGTGAAGGCCGACCGACAGCTGGTCGAAGCCATGACCGAGGTCGGGCAGCGCATCGATTCCCTCGACGACCTGGTGCACGACGCGTACTTCAGTCGCGATAGCTCGACGGCGGCCGAGCTCGAGGCCGAGCGTGGCGAAATCCTGCAGGGGCTGGTCGCGCAGGAGCTCGCGCTTCAGAGCCGAGGCCTCGAACAGACCGACGCTGTGACCCTCTTCCTCACCCCCGGGCAAAACGCGGAACGCTTCTTGGAGCGCTTGTTCGTGACCTACGCCGAGCTGGCGAGGGATCGCGACTGGCAGCTCAAGCTCGAGCTGTTGTTCCTGCAGGAGACCGAGCCGGCCCCCGAGCCGCCGACGCCGGCCAAGTCTCGACCCCGATCCCGAAAGGCCAACAAAGGCCGGCCGCCGCCCGAGGATGAGCCGCCGTCGCCCCCGAGTCGAAAGAAGAAGGCGCTCAAGCACGCACCGCCCACGGTCGAGCTCAGGTTTCGTCGAGGGCGCGCCGACGTCCTCGACGAAGACGACGACGAGGTCTCGCTGCGTCGAGCAGCGGGGCGATTCCTCAATCGGGCCCACGAAGACGATACCGTCGTCATGTTCATCGAGGGCCCCCACGCGGCGACGATGCTGCTGGCCGAAGCCGGTCAACACCATCGCATCGACGCCGACACCACCAGCGTGGTGACGGTTCGAGCCCGACCCGGCGCCGGCCGGGTGTGCCCTTCGCGCGACTTCCTGCAGACCGTCTTGCCCAAGATCCGTGTCGTCGACGACCGGCGGGGGCAGATCGATGACCTTCCGTCGGGGCTTCACTTTCCGGAGGAACCGCGGTTGTGGCGGGTCTACGAGCGATTCATGCGCGCGCGCCCGCTGCTGAGCGCGTTCGGGGCCGACGGCGGGCGGTGGTTCCGGCTCTGGGAGGGCCACTGATGGACCTCACCCTTCCCGTGCTCGTATCCGTGGACCGACGGGAGATCTTCTCGGTCCAGATTCCCGGAGGCGTCCATCTGAGCGGCTTTCAGGGCCCCAGTCTGGCTCGGCTGCTCGACGACCTCGCGCTGCACCTGATGGAAACGGTGCCCAAGATGTCGCCGGCCGAGGCGGCGAGCCTGGCGTTTTCACCGTACGTCGAGCTGCGGCGAGTCCGGCTCGAGGTCCCCCTCGGTGCGGGCAAAGACCAACAGCTTTGGAAAGGCC
>JANQQN010000374.1 GCA_028289325.1 Myxococcota bacterium
GAGGGCTTGTTAATGGCCGTCCATGGCGATGGGCAGCGGCGGCGCGGTGGCGACCGCGTTGGTCGGCAACAGCGTGATCGTGGTGATCAAGACGATCGCGTACGTATTCAGCGGCTCGGGCGCGATGCTCGCGGAGGCCATTCACTCCGCGGCCGACGTCGGCAACCAGGTCCTGCTCTACGTCGGCCTTCGCAGGTCTCGAAAAGGCCCGAGTGAAAAGCACCACTTTGGTTACGGCAAAGATCGGTTCTTCTTCGCCCTCCTTTCCGCGGCCGGCATCTTCTTCGTCGGCTGCGGCGTCTCGATCACCCACGGCATCGAAGGTCTGGTCGACCCCCACGTTCGCGAACCGGTCGGCTGGCTGGTGATCTCGGTCCTGATCATCTCGTTCGTGGTGGACGGTGTGGTGCTCGGCTACGCCCTCGTCACGCTGAACAAGGCGCGCGAGGGCCAGCCGTGGCTCGAGTTCCTCCGCACCACCGACGACACCACCACCGTGGCCATCCTCTTCGAGGACGGCGCGGCGCTTCTGGGTGTGGTGCTGGCCGCGGCGGGCATCGCGGCCGACGAGCTACTCGGGTGGTGGTGGGCGGACCCGGTGGCCGCGATCCTCATCGGGATCCTGCTCGGCGTCGTGGCGGTGTTTCTCGGGGCCCAGAACCGGGCGTATCTGCTCGACCGCGCGATCAGCGCCGACGTGCAGGCCCGGGTGTTGGGGCTGCTTCGTCGACAAGGGGCCGTGAAGAACGTCCTGGCCGTCAAAACCCGGGTCGTCGGCTCGGACCTGTTCAGCTTCAACGCGGACATCGAGTTCGACGGCCAGGTCATCTCGGACCAGGTCACCGAGCGCATGAACATTCAGGACGCCTTTGCGCGCCTCGAGTCCCCCGAAGACCTCGGCCGGTTGCTCGACGAGCACGCCAGCGTCGTCGTCGACGAGCTGGGCAACGAGGTCGACCGGATCGAACAGATGGTTCGGGCTCAGGTGCCCGGCGCGCGGTTCATTCAGCTCGAGGTCGACTGACCAACATCGGTGTTGACACGTCCGTAGCGGGCGGCTACCAAGCCGCCTCACCCTCGACGGGGTCGTAGTTCAGTTGGTTAGAATGCCGGCCTGTCACGCCGGAGGTCGCGAGTTCGAGTCTCGTCGGCCCCGTCACTTCGCTCACTTTCGTTCGCTTCGTGTCAGGGCCGACGAGCTCGGGCACTTGACTGCGCATACGCGCCGCTGAAAGCGGCGCGGATGCGCGTCTGGTTCGTGCTCGAGTCTCGATGAGCTAGGTTCGCTCACTTTCGTTCGCTTCGCGTGTGGTTCGTGCTCGAGGCTTGTTGAGTTGGGCTCGCTCACTTTCGTTCGCTTCGCGTGTGGTTCGTGCTCGAGGCTTGCTGCGTGGCGCTCGCCCTGCTCGCTTCGCGGCGTGGATGCGCATCTGGTTCGCGCTCGAGGCTCTTGAGGGACTCGCTCGCTGCGTTCGCCTCGCGTGCTGCATGGTCCGCGCGGCGGGTTGGTCGGTGGGATTGTGGGGGTTGGTGCCTGACGGGGCTGTGGGCTTCGTGGTAGCGGCGGCGGGTGCGGGCGGGGAACGGTGCGGGGCTTGGGTTTCTGGCCGCCCTTTCGGCCTTCGTTTCGTGGGGTCTGCTGCCGTTGTACTGGAAGCTGCTGGCCGACGTGCCGGCGATGGAGGTGCTGGCCCAGCGCATTTTCTGGACGGTGGTGGTGACCTGCGCGGCGCTGGGGGTGAGCGGTCAGCTCGGTGGCTTTTTGGCCGTCTTTCGGTCGGTGCCGCAGCTGCGGGCGGCGGTCGCGGCGAGTGTGCTCATCTCCGCGAACGGGCTCACCTTCATATGGGCGGTGGCCCAAGGCAGGGTGACCGAGGTCAGCCTAGGGTATTACATCAATCCTCTGCTCAACATGCTGCTGGGGTATGTGGTGCTCAACGAGCGGCCCAATCGGCTGCAGAGTCTGGCCATCGGCCTCGCCGGGTTAGGGGTGGCATTCCTGACCGTTAGCGCGGGCGCCCTGCCCTGGCCCTCTTTTGTCCTCGCCGCGTGCTTCAGCCTCTACGGGCTGGTGCGGAAAACCGCCCCCATCCAGCCGTTGGTCGGGCTTGCGGTGGAGATGACCCTCGCCGCGCCTTTGGCGCTCGCGTATCTGTTGCTCGCGCCGGCGGTGCCGCTGGGCGCGTTCGTCACCGACGGCGCGACGATGATCGTGCTGTTGGCCCTGTCCGGGGTGGCCAGCGCGCTGCCCCTGTGGCTGTTCTCGGTGGGCGCCCGGCGCCTGGCGTACACGACGGTCGGCGTGCTGATGTTTCTCGCGCCTTCCTTGCAGCTCAGCATTGCGGTGTTGGTCTACGGGGAGCCGTTCGAAACGATGCAGGCGGTCACCTTCACCTTCATCTGGAGCGCCATCGCCCTGTACCTGTTCGGGACCCTCCGCGAGGGCCCGACGTCGCGGTAGCGGTGCCGCCCCTCGGCCCTGGGCGAGCCTCCGTCGGCCACTCCATTCGCTTGAGCGTCTGCGCGGTTGACTCGTCGACCAAAGGCCCGTACGACTCGGGGTCCGACTCGACGGGGTCGTAGTTCAGTTGGTTAGAATGCCGGCCTGTCACGCCGGAGGTCGCGAGTTCGAGTCTCGTCGGCCCCGTCACTTCGCTCACTTCGTTCGCTTCGTGTCAGGGCCGACGAGCTCGGGCACTTGACTGCGCATACGCGCCGCTGAAAGCGGCGCGGATGGGCGTCTGGTTCGTGCTCGAGTCTCGATGAGTTAGGCTCGCTCACTTCGTTCGCTTCGCGTCAGGGCCGACGAGCTCGGGCACTTGACTGCGCATGTGCGTCTGGTTCGTGCTCGAGTCTCGATCAGGGGCGCTCGCCGGCGGGCCCTGCTTTCGGCGCGGATGGCGTTGCTGCGATCTAACTCAGTCGCCCTCGGAGGCGATCCAACCGAGTTCTTGAAGTCGTCGGCGAGCAATCCGCAGCTGCTCAGGGCTGAATTGGCGCTTCCTGTTGTTCCAGGCGTACACCTCGGCTTCAAGTTCGTTGTCGGGGAGATTCGGAGACTGAGCGAGCACCATATGCACGGTCGCCAGCAGTTCCAATCCGAAGGGCGTCTCAAAACCAGCAACAACCTGCACCACACGCTCGAACCGTCGCCTCAGCTCTTGATCACCATCGATGAAGGCCTTTGCCTCTTTCGTAGCGCCCGGAACGAGCTCTAACGCCTTGCCTGGCTCATCACCGCCGTCTTTGTAGCCCCGGATGAGGTGGCCTTCGACGTGTTGAAGCACGTGCCGCAGGTTCTCCGCGTACGGACCGTAATGACCGCGAACGTAGTTCAACCGTAGCGGCTGTCCGGCGTTTTGGAGGAAGTACAGGAGTTTGTGCACCTCCAGCAGCGAGACGTCCGGCTGAGCGAGCCCGCGAAGGTAGCAGTTCATCAGCCCAACCAGGGCTGCCCGCCCTGGCGTCATCCTGGGGGCTTCACGACCCTTGTTGCCCGCAAGCTCTACCGGAACGCCTCCGGGCTCGAACACTACGACGCTCACGTCTTCCAGCCCTCCGAGCGCGGTCTCGATAAGCCTCCGAACCTCACCCCAGTCCAGCCCGCCCAAGCCGGAGCCAAGGGGGGGAATCGCAATCGACTTGATCTTGCGGTCCTTTATCTCGCCGACCAGGCCGTCGAGGCCGGCCTTGATGTCCTCGATTCGACTCTTGGCCCGCCAATGGCGCTTCGTTGGGAAGTTGATGACGAACTGAGGCGGAACGATCCGCCCGGTCTCGAACACAAACATCCGACCCGGTTCGACCTCGCCTCGCTTGCAGGCCGCTGCGTACGCCTTGAAGTTTTCCGGGAAGCGTCGCTTGAACTGGAGCGCTATTCCTCGCCCCATAACACCGACACAGTTGACCGTATTGACAAGCGCCTCGGTCTCAGATGTCAGGATGTCGCCTTGCGTCCAAGTCAGCATGGGTTCCCTCTCGCATTAATAGTACCAGTCGGGCCGAATCTGCACCGCGGGCGGATTCGGCACCGGTTTTAGCGCATTCGTCGCCTGAACGAGCACTGCAGCGTCCCGTACGCCAACCAGATCGAAGTGACCGATCGCGAAGAAGTCGTGAACGAGAAACTCAGCTTGCTTGCCCTCTTTGACCACTGGATCCCGGAAGTCCGTAGAGTCGATAGCAGTCCAGTTCAGACTACGCAGCTACCCGGGTCGGCTGAGAAGCGCGTGTAGTTCGCGGCGGCATTGCCAAAACTGAACGCCCAGCAAACTCCCGAAGACGTTAAGCATGTGACAACCGTCGTCAATTGAGCGGACAAGTGAACTATCGACTCTTGTCCCCCTCGGTACTCCAACTCGGGGTGGTTGGCCCGGTGGATGACGTACAGCATGATCGAACGCAGGCAGAAGTAGAAAGGAACGAAGTCCCCGACGAAGGTCCCGCTGTGAACGTGGACCGGGAGCGCCATTCGTCGCGACTTTATCGTGTTCATACCGATCGTGTGCTGACCCGCGTTCTGCTGTGCTCGCACCCTATCGGAATAGAGGCCGCCTGCAGCGACTACACTGGGCAGATTGTCCACATGCGTGATGTGGTAAATTCGTCGGCTAGCTAACAGGGTCACTCCTTCGATCACGATCAGCGGGGTCCCGGTCACTTCTCCTTCAGAGATTCATACGCCTGTAACACGTCCGCGCCGGATATGGAACGCTTGTTCAGTCATTCATTGGATCGGGCCTGCTCTAAGACGGGTAGCTTCGCTCAAACGTCAGTGAGCTGCTCTACCGTGCTGCAGACGGTCTGGGGCCGCCTCCTTGCGTGTCGGGAGGGCGTACTTCCGCAGGATGCATTCACTGCCTATTGGTTCACTGAAGAGCTCGCATACGCCAGGCCCGTCGCTTGCGGCCCTTGATACGAACACCTGCCGGCGCGGTCATAGGCACCGCCGGGCGTCGGCTGCTACGCGTCAGATCTACGGGGCACCGGGGACCGATGGATGCGGGCCGTCGGATCGATGGGCGCGCAGAGCGCCCGTCACCGCGCGGCGGATGCGGCCGTAGAGGCCCGGGAGACCTGCGGGGGCGGGGGGATGGTCGCGGAAGGTGCGGTGTAGGGTGGCGAGGGTGGCGTCGACCTCGTCGGGGGTGGCGTGGGGCCAGCGGGCGGCCAGCTCTCGTCGGGCGCGCACCTCGATCCCTGGCCACGCCTCCGCGAGGACACCGCGGGCGAGGCGGACCGCAGCCCAGTGACGGGTCAGACAGGCAGCCGCGGTCTCTCGGTCTCCGGCCGCGAGGGCGCGTTTTTGCGCCGCCGACCAAACCTCGGCCCGGCGGGCGGTTTCGATCAGCCGCGCATAGCGAGCTTCGAGCGCCGACGGAGACACGGGTAGAGGGTGGCGGCGCGTCGTAGATTTGGCAACGCCCCTTCGCGGGCCGAGACCGAACGAATACCATCCGGGCATGCCTGAGCTCCGCCAGAACATGGTCACCAAAGACTGGGTCATCATCTCGACGGAACGCGCGCGCCGGCCAGAGGAGTTTCGCCAGACCGGCGACCGCACCGCCGATATCTTGCCCGCGTACGACCCGAAGTGTCCGTTCTGTCCCGGCAACGAGCACATGTCGGAGGAAGTGATGCGGGTCCCCTCCGAAGACGGCGGCTGGCGGCTGCGGGTGGTGAAGAACAGGTTCCCGGCCCTGGTGCCAAAAGGCGAGCGGGTGCGGGAAGTCGACGGCCTGCGGCGACGCCTCACCGGCATCGGCCATCACGAAGTGTTGATCGAGTCCCCGATCCACAACACATGCCCGGCCCTCGAGACGGAAGAGGAGATGGTGACCGTGCTCGACACGTTTCAATCCCGGGGGCGAGCGTTGCGCGAAGACCCGCGCCTCGAGCACATCATCTACTTCAAGAACCACGGGGTCCGCGCCGGCAGTTCGCTGCCCCACCCCCACGGCCAGCTGATCTCGCTACCCGTCGTTCCTCACAATACTCGGGCGCGAAACGACGAGGCCCGACGCTACTTCGACGACCACGGCACATGCGTCGTGTGCGAAATGCTGGACGCCGAGCGCAGCAGCGGGGAGCGCATCATCGCGGAGAACGAGCATTTCGTGGCCCTCATCCCCTACGCCGCCTACTCGCCCTTTCACATGTGGATCCTCCCCAAGATCCACCGCAGCAGCTTTCTCGAAGCGCCCGCGGCCGAACTGCAAGATCTCGGCGCTCTGATGCGCAACGTTCTTCGGCGGCTGTACTTCGGCCTGGGCGACCCGGACTACAACTACGTCATCCGGTCCGCCCCCTTGCGAGACGACCGGTCCGCGCACCAGCACTGGTACGTATCCGTGGTGCCGAGGGTCTCGCAGGCGGCCGGCTTCGAGCTCGGCACGGGCATGTTCATCAACAGCGCCCTGCCCGAAACCAGCGCCGCGTTCATGCGCGACACCGACCCCCAGCTGTGAGGTCGACTCAAAACCCGTCCAGCGCAAAGCTGACGCTGGCCCCGCCGATGAGGTAGTGGCCGCTGATGTCGCCATTGCCGACGAAAGATAGATTGCGTTCGCTGCCGAACGCGGGCTCCCCCGACTCGTCAGGCTCGGTCGGAAAGACCCCGGTCACGCGGATGTCGGAGTCGGTGACCTCCAACGGCAGCAGGTGGATGTACGTCGCCGACAGTTCGAAGGTCAGCCCCCTCCACTTCGCGGCCAGTCCGAGGCTCGCCCCGTGTTTCGGTCGATCGATCCGGCTCGCGGCCACCGTCGCCGCCGGAACGGCCGAAGACTCATAGAAGTAGCCCCACCGAAACCCGATGGTGGGCATGAGAGCGTTGATCTCGCCGCCGATCCGGATCGACCAGGTGTCCGACCAGCCCCGGGGCAATACGATGTCCGGCACCACGATGGGATCCGGCGAGATGGGGATGGTCACCACCACGTTTTGCGGCCGAACGATGATCTCGTCGTGATTGCTCCAGCCTTCCCACACCACCGCCGCCTCCACGGTGAACACGCCCGGCCGACGGTACTCGACCCCCGCTCGCCAGATCGGCGCGATGTCGAGCTCGATCTCCACCTCGTCGCCGTCGACCCGAGCATCCGGAAAATTGTCGAGATAGAAGACCGGCAGCTGAACGTCGAGGCGTCCCGAGCCCACGACGTGGCGGGCAGCGCGAAACGACGTCCCCACGCTCAAACCAGGCAGGATCTCGTACGACAGCCCCGCGCCCCAGCTCAACCCGGGCGTGGGCGTCAGCCGAGCGATGACCGGGACGTCGAAGTCGGTGTTCTCGGCCGGGGTGGCGAAGATCAGGTCGTTGGCCCACACCGACAAGCTCTGGTCGCTCCCGGTGAACGCAAGGTAACCGGAGATCCCCACCCGTAGGCCCTCGATGGGCTCCATGGCCAGATTGAGGGTCAGGTTGGCCTCGAAGTTGGCCACTTCGAACGCGGCGTATCGCTGCGGCTGGGCGAGGGCGTCGCGTTCGAACGTGGGGGACGCGGTGTTGGGCACCGCCCCCCACTCGTGGCGGCCGCTGGGCGGCCCCCAGGCCGCGAACGCGACGTGGGTGTTGAGCCAGTCGAATCCGTAACCGACGCCGATGTACGGGATCGC
>JANQQN010000378.1 GCA_028289325.1 Myxococcota bacterium
GCCGGCGCTCGGGGCCGAGGCGGAAAAGCCGGCTCGGCCGGCGACCCCGGCCAAGGTGGCCAAGGCGGGTTCGGTCCGAGCGGTCGGGGGCCGAACGGCGCCGACGGCAAAGCCGGCAAGCGAGGTCGCCGAGGGCGCGATGGTCCCGCCGGCCGCCGGGGCCGGGCGGGTCGCCCGGGCCGCGCCGGCCAAGCGGGGAGTCGACCATGGTGACCAGGAGCGGGGTTATGAAGCGAGGGTGGATGGTCTCGGTCATCGTCAGCGCCGCGTGCGCAGGGCCGTTGACCGCGGCCGACGTGGGCCGAATGGATCGAGACGGCGACATCGACGGTTTGGTCGAGGGGTGGCGGTCGTCGCCGCCGACCCCGGTCGCGCGTCGTCTCGTCGATGCGATGGCGCGGCATCCGGACGACGCGCGTTGCCGGCGCATTCTCATGGAGGCGGCCCGTGGTCACCGTGACGAGTCCGTGCGGCGGCAGGCCATGGCTCGGGTACCGGCCCTCACCGGCACCGAGGTCGACGACGCGCTGATCGCGGGGCTCGTGGATCCGTTTCCCTCGGTGCGCCGGCAGGCGCGAAGCACGCTCGCGCGCCGGATGCCCGGTGCGGTGCCGCGGTTAACGTCGGCTGCGCGCGCGAACGCGAGCCCTCTGGTGCGGTCGGCAGCGCTCACGGTCATCACCGAACACGCGCTTCGCGACGCCGAGGCCCGGGCGTCGGCGGTGGGCCTGCTCGTCGACCGGGCACGGCGGGACGACGACCCGAGCGTTCGAAGCGCCGCCGTCAACGGGCTCGGCGGCCTGAATGCGGTCGAGAGTCGCCGGCTGCTCATCGAGCTGGCGAGAACCGACGACGATCCCACCGTGCGGTTGCAGGCCGGTCGCGCCTTATCCAAGCTCGACGCCCCTCCGACGTCGGAACGCGCGATCGTCATGGTCCTGCCCCTGAAGAACGACACGTCGGACCCTCGGCTCGATCGCTACTGCGCGCAGGTGGCGGACCTCGTGGCGGCGGAGATCGCCACTTCGGGGGTGATGGAGGTGCTCGACCGCGCCAAGCGAGACGCGGCGCTCGACGAACTGAAACGGATCGGTTCGCTCCTGTACGACGGCGATCGACCGAACGCGCCGCAGCTAGGGCGATTCGCCCTCGCCAACCAGATCGTGTACGGGGTCGTGCAGCGAACGGGGCTCATCTACACCCTGATTCTCAATAGAATGGACGTGTCGACGCTGAAGCTCGTCTCGGGTGCGTCGGTCTCCATACGCGGATACCGCGATGATCTCGACCGCATGAAGACCGAAGCGGCTCGGCGATTGGTGGCCCGGTTCCGATGAACGCGGCCGTCGTGTTCCTCGCGCTGGTGGCGGCGCCCGACCTGATGCTCCCGGCGGCGGGGACCTCGTTCGAGCAGGCCCAGCAAACATGGACCGGAGGGCGGGCGGTGGCCATGACCCAGCCTCAAGGGTTTCGGCGGGCGGTGATCGACACCGAACTCATCGCCGAGCTCAACCGCTATCGCTGGACGCCGAAACGCCCGGACGGCGGCTTCGACGCCGCCGCGCTGGCTCGATGCTGGGTCGGCCCTCGCTTCGTCTTCGCCTACGACGACAAGCGACGGCTCAGATTCGCCCTTCTTCGATACTCGGTTCCCGTCGATCGCCGAGCCGACCCCGAGGGCGGCTGGTCTGCCCACCGACTACAACCTCTTCGGCGCACGGTCGCCGCGCTCATCCGGCAACTCGGCCTGCGGCCGGCGACGCGCGACCGCTACGGCAACGTGTTCGGATGGACGGGAGGATCACCGCAGATACAATCGAGGCTGCGTTACCTGCCGGAGCGCGACGAACTGCGCCTCCTTCTTCGTTTCTAAGCGTGAGCCGCCCTACAGGGCGCAATGATTCCCATCGCGCTGGCGCGCGTAGCCGAGCTCGGGACGACTCGCTTGCTGGCTCGTGCAGCAGCGGGGGCTGAACATGGGGGCACGGGCCCACACCGAACGAGGTCATTGAGGTCCCCCGCCCCCGCTTTACGGGGCGTCGGACACAAAGAGTCGTGGCGAGACTTCGGGCACCGTTCTTGCCCGCTAGAACAGCGTGGCGAGGATGGGCTTCGGGTTTCGCCGGATGACGGCAGCTTGCCTTGCCTCCTGTGCGGGGGAAATCGGCTCGCCGGACCTCGTGTCCAATGGTGATGGAGACGCCGGGGTTGTTGGCGTGGTCGACACGGGCGGAGGTCAACAGGACTCCACTGATGCAGGTGCGACCGTGGACATGGGCGCGATCGATGGAGGTCGGATGGAGCCCGTGGCTCCGGGCGCTCCCGACGCCGGCTCAGTGGCTTCGCCCGGCTGCCAGCGGATTCCGGCGATCGGTCCCGGCGGGGTTCAGCTCGAGGAGAGTTTTGGCGAGGCGGCCGGCGGTCGACGAAGCTATTTGATCGTGCTCCCAGAGCGCTACGATCCAGAGCTGCCACACAAGGTGATCGTCGCCTACGCGGGAACCAATTGGTCGGGAGAGATGATTCGTCCCTACTTCAATTTGGATGCCCGACCCGCACCTGGCGAGATCCACGTTTACCCAGATCTTCAGTTCCATGACTTCGGGGGTCAGGGACCGGTGGGGGGCTGGTTGCTTGGCCCGTTGGCCGCGCCCTTCGATGGGATGGCTGACATCGAGTTCACTCGAGCGCTGCTCGATCGGCTCGGAGAGCGCTACTGCGTCGATCCAGACCGCATATTCGCTACCGGCCATAGCTGGGGCGGGGACATGGCGGCCGTGGTGGGCTGTTTCCTCGGCGATCGGTTTCGAGCGGTCGCCCCCGCTGCCGCCAATCGGCCCTACTGGTTCGAACCGGAGAGCCAGCTGTCTTGCGAAGGTGAGTCTGCGGTTTGGACCTTCTTTGGGACGAACGAGACCCACTTCACATGGCAAGACCGCCCGGGGCAGTTCGGAGAAGAGCAGCACGCCTTCTGGATGAACAAGGACAGCTGCGATGAGGGCACGGAGGTCCTCCCCTACGATCAGAGCGGGGCCTGCGTCCGCTCGCTCGGATGCGACGTGGACACCCGGCTGTGTCTGTATGAGCCGAGCGCTGGCCATCAGATCCCGAGCTACTTTGCCGAGGCGGTCCTCGACTGGTTTCGGTCGTTCTGATCGTCGGGTTCGGTCTCACCACCGTGCCGTCGCGAAGCCCCTGCGGAGCTCTTGCTCCGCGGCCGCGACGCCCGACGTTTCGTCGGGCCGGCTATCCTGCCTTGCGGGCGATGAGGGTGCTGAAACGTGATTTGTAGCGCTCACCTCGCTCATCGCGCTTATGAAACTCCCCCACCGTCTCCTCGTATCGCAGCATCGCCCAGGCCCGGTAATACTCGCGCAGCTCGCCCGGCGCGAAGACGGCAGGAAACTCGATGGGGCACGGCGCCTCCTCCGAGCTGATCGGCGCGATGATCAGGTGCAGCCCTCCCGGCCGCGTGACCGCCTGCATATCCTCGATGACCGCGGGCACGCGAGGCGCATCGAGGAACTGAAGGACCACCGTGCTGATGATGTGGTCGACCGCGCCGTTCGGCAAAAACTGCGCGAGCGATGCCTCATTGATGTCGTACAACCTCGACGAGAATTGGACGCCCTCGGCCTCTTGGATCTCTGTCAACTTCGCGAGGCTCGGCGGGGAACGATCGACGGCCGTGACTTCGAACCCGTGCTCGGCGAGAAAGAAGCTGTTTCTCCCCCGCCCGCTTCCTAGATCGAGGACGGTCCGACCCCCCGAGCCCTCGAGCGCGGGCAGCAACGCGCGGACCTCGGCGTGTGGCGCGGCGAGCTGATACTTCTTCTCCAGGTAGCGGGCGGGTTCACACAAGAAGGAGAGCTGACAGCGCAACGCGTCGTCCACGGGCTCCACCTTGTGCCACGCACCGGGCTCGACGAGTTGGGGCCCCGACCCCGCGTCGATGACTCGAGAGGACAGCACCTCACCCGCCTCGGTGAAGAAGGTGAAGCGCAAAGCGCCGGCGTGCACCGTCAGGCGGGCCCAGGTCCCTTCTTTGGTGTTGTGCTTCTCCTGAAAGCCCTTGGGGAGCGTCTGCGCACTCCACTCCGGCATGCTCTTGTAGACCTTGAGGTTGTTCATGGCTTTGACGCCATAGACGTCTTTGGTGGCCATCAGAAGTCGGTCTCGCTCGCAGCGATGTCCGGTGCTCGGCGCCCGACCCGTTTCGTCGCCACGTGGGCGCTGACCTCCTGCTGAAAGTCCACGCCCATCAGTAGACAAGCCGCGAGCATCGTCCCGAAGGCCACCGAGGGGTCGCCCTTCTCGACCTTGCGAACTGTGCGTTCGGACACTCTCAGCTTGTTGGCCAGGTCGTCGGTGGTCCACTGCCGCCGAAGGCGAGCGGCGCGGACATGAAGTCCGAGGGTGGTCCCCAGCGTCTCGACTTCCGATTGCAGCGACATGGCAGCATTTTACCGCTTGAGGGCTCTAATCGGAAGTTTTTTGCCGGTTGTGCGCCTTCTTCAAAGGCGCGCAACGACGTGAACGACTACCGTCGTTCGGGCCAGGTCGGACGTGAAAAGCGGGACTCGCCCTCCGTCGAGACTGTCGCGCACTCGTCCCCCGGTCAGCGCGGCGGCAGCGACGGCGATATCGTCGGCCACCGCGAACGCGACTTTGACCCCGATCCAAGTCCAGTCTCCGTTGTCCTGGGGGACCGCGAGGTCGACGGGGGTGTCGTCGTTGACCTCGTCGGCGCGGCCAGCGAGCAACCAGCCGCCCCACAGCGCGGCCGTGGTGCGTCCGAACCGCGCTTTGACTTCGCCTTCGGCGCCGACGGATCCCGGGGCGAGGGTAAAGGCGAGCGCGCAATCCATGACCCGGCGTCCCCACAGGTAACAAGTCGTTCGTCGGTATCGCGACGACGAGTCGAGGTCGTGATCGCCAGGACCATAACGGCCGACGAGGCGAACCGAGCTCGATACATCGAGCTGGGCCCGGCGAACCCACTGGCGCTCGGCGGCGAGTTCGAGGACGCCGCTCACGTCGGAGTTGGTGGTCGGCCCGAGCCGCTCCGGTTGCGCCCGCACGCCGATCTGTGGTCGCAATCGCCACCTCCGAGTGGGCTGGTACGTATAGCCGGCATCGATACCGATCTCCCACGGCAGGAAGGTCTGCTGCGAGCCGCGCTCCGGGGGATTGGCCTCTGGCCCCGCGATCTGCGCGCCCCACGTCACCGTGCCGTACCAGCCCTCGTGAGCCAGCTGGCCACGGAAGTCGATGACCGCCGCGTACGGCGGATCGTCGCGGATGGCCTCCGTGGCGTCGGTTCCCACGCCAAAACGGAAGCCGACCCCGACCTCGAGGCCCTCCCCTACCTTGGGCAACCACGCGCCGGGGCCCAAGCGATCAGGGGCTTCGTCGGGCGATTCGGTGGGGACCAGCGCCGGCTCCGGCGCGTCGGGGACGGGGAGGTCCAGCGCCGCCGTCGACGACTCCGTAAGGGGTGCGGTGATGACCAAAAGGACGAATGGAGCGAGCATGAGTGGACGTCGACGCGCTACTGCGCGTCACCTTCTTCCTTGGCACGGGCGAGGATGCGATGCAGGACGTTGCGGTGCACCTGCGCGTGTTCGGCGGCTTTCGTGATGTTGCCCCCGGCCAGATCGACGACGTGGTTCGCGTAGGCGAGTTCGAAGGCTTCGAGGGCCTGCTTGCGCGCCTCCTTGTACGGAAGCTCGAAGATATCATCGCCGGCGACGTCGTTGCCGCCGGCGCTCTTGCCACCGGTGACCTTGCGTTTCGTCTCGGGGCCGAGGGTCAAAGAAAGGCCGTCGCCGGACATCGACGCGGCCTGGTCGATCGCATTGCGCAGCTCGCGGACGTTACCCGGCCAGTCGTAGGACGTCAGAGTCGCGATCGTCTTCGGCGTCAGCTCGAGCGACCGATCGCTTCTCTCGGCGTGTCTTCGCAGGAAGGCTTTCGCAAGAAGGGGGATATCTTCGCGGCGCTCCCGCAGCGGGGGAAGATTCACTCGAATGACCGCGAGGCGAAAGTATAGATCGGACCGAAAGCGTTTCGCGCGGACCTCATCTTCGAGGGCGCGGTTGGTGGCGGCGATCACCCGCACGTCGATCGGTCGGAATTGGTTGGCCCCCACTCGTTTGATGCGACGGGTCTCGAGGACCCGAAGCAGTCGAGGTTGCAAGCTTGGCGGCAGCTCGCCGAGCTCGTCGAGGAAGACGGTTCCTTTGTCGGCGGCTTCGAAAGCGCCCATTCGGTCGGTCATCGCGTTGGTGTACGCGCCCTTGACGTGGCCAAAGAGCTCCGACTCGATCAGGTTCGACGGTATCGAGGCGCAGTCGACGACCACGAAAGGGCCGGTTTTGCGTTCCGACTCCTCATGGATGGCTTCGGCGACGATCTCCTTGCCGGTCCCGGTTTCCCCGGTGATCAGCACCGTGGCTTCGGTTCGCGCGGCCCGTTCCAAGACCGCGAAGACCTCCCGCATCTTTCGGCTTTTACCGAGCAGCCGCCCGAAGCTCGTCTCTTCGGACGGGGGTATGGGGTCGTTCTTCTCGGGCGCGACGACCTGAAGCTCGGTTTCGCCCAACCGGAAGACGGACCCCGGGCCGAGGTCCAAGCGTTCGAACCGATTGCCCTCGAAGTAACTGCCGTTCGTCGATCCGAGGTCCGTGGCCCGAACGTAACCCCCCCGATTGATGAGCTCGATATGGCGCCGGGAGACCGACGGATCCGGGAGACGGAGGGTGGTGCTGAAGTCGGTTCCGATGATGAACGGCTCGTGACCGAGAATGATCGCGTCGTTGCCCTTGAGGGCCCCGGACAGGATGCGAATGATCAGGACGCCTTGTTCTCCCGACGGATCGGGTCGACCGATGATTCGGGTCACCCCATCTCCGGTCGTCGGGCTCACGCCGATCGAAGATGTCAGCGTTCGTGCAGGTGGGCAAGGGGTCCCGGTGCATACGTCCGTTGACCCGGGCTTGGCGGGCTTGTACGGCCGAACCATGCGTAGAACCGGCGGGGCGGTGCTGATCGCCCTAGGGCTTTCAGGCTGCTTCTTGTTCAAAGCCGAACGTCCGTCCGCCCATCCGCTCGAGCTCATCGGCAAGGACGCCGACACGGTGGTCGAGGTTCGGGACATATCGTTGCTCGTCGAGTACCGGCCGCGACTCACCGCCCAGCTGCGACCGGTCATGGGGCCGTTGGACATCTCGCGTCTCGTGTCCGAGCTGGCGCTGGTGCTCGGTTTCGACCCCACGACGAAGGATGGTCTCAAGAGCGTCGGCCTTACGACCTCCGGGCCGATCGCCGGCGAGGTTCGCAACGACGGCACCGGTGCGCTGTGGGCGATACCCGTGTCGGACGCGGCGACGTTCGGACCGGTGCTCGAAGCCGCGATCAAAGCCCGAATGGACATCGGGCAGACCAAGTCGGACACCCGCGATGGTGTTCGGTTGACGCGGATGACCATCGAGTTTGGCCCCCACCAAGCGACCGCGGCCGCCTACGCGGCGGCAAAGGGCCACATCCTGCTCGGCCTGGGACCGCACGCCGACGCGTTGGTCGTGGCCGCGGCGCGACGCGCACGCCCCGACTCCGTGCGCGGTGACGACGGCTACCGTAAGTTCGTGGCTGATCTCGGTGCCGACTTCGACGTTCGGATGGTGACCCGGCGCGGAGGGCGCGCCATCGTGTCCGCCGCCCGACGAGTCTCCGGGCGCGACCCGGCCGAGCTCCGTCGGGTGCTGGACCGAATCGACACCGTGGGATGGTCGATGCGCTACGCCGCCCGCGGCTTCGAGGTCGTCGGTCGGGCGCGGCTCGACGACCGAGGCGAAAAGGCGGTGCAACGCATCTTTGCCGTCCCCGGAAAACCGCCGTCCGGCGTGCTCGCTGTCGACCTGCCCCAGACGGTGGCCTTCGCCCAGTTGGCGGCCGACCCGAAGGCGCTCGTCGACCTGATCGCGCCCGCCGGCAGCCAGCCCCGTAAGCAGCTCGAAAAGAGCGTCGCTGGCCTGAAGAACGACGTCGATATCGATGTTCTGGCCGACGTGCTTCCTCACTTCACGGGGCACGCTGCGGTGGCCATCGGGCTCGACGATCTGACGAAGGTCGACTTCGGCACGATCACCGCCCAGCCCGTCCGACAGGGGTGGCTGGCCGCCGCCGCCGCCGCCAAAGATCCGGCCCGGCTACGGGCCGCCGAGCAGAAGCTCGAGGGTCGTCTCAAGGCCCGTCAGCTCAGTGTTCGGGTTCGCAAGATCAGCAAAACCGAGGTTCGTGACGTCGTGGCTGCGCCCGGTCCCGCAATCGAGAGCCAGCGGGGCCCCAACGACGCGTACTTCTCTACGTTCACCAAGGATGAAGTCTGGGGCTTCAGCTTCGAGCCGAAGCTGGTCGCCGACATCCTCGCGGGCGGCGGTAAGGATCAGCTCAACGGTCGACCCGGCGCCTACTTCGTTCTTCGTTTCAATCGATTGACGGAGCAGCTGCGACGGTTCGACGACCGACAGCTCCCCCTGCTGTATCGTCCGTTCGTGCTCAAGGGCCTCGCCTACCTCGATCTGTTCGACCGCATCGACATGCGGGTCGAACCCGTGGATGGCGGGGTGGGCTTTGAAGGACGGCTACATTTCGCCGCCCCGAGCGCCAAGAAACCGTGAGCGACGAACCGATCTTGCGCCTGCGAGGCGTGACCCGGCGCTTCGACCTCGACCGAACGATCCTGAGTGGGGTCGATCTCGAGGTTCGGCCAGGAGAGCTGGTCGCGCTCACGGGCCCCAGCGGCGGGGGCAAGACGACCCTGCTGAGCATCATCGGTGCCCTCGACGCCGGCTACCAGGGGCAAGCCGAGCTGCTCGGCCGGTCGCTGGAGGGTTTGAGCGACGACGAGCGGTCCATGCTTCGCAACGAGTCCATCGGTTTCGTATTTCAGGCCTTCCATCTGCTCGAGCATCTGTCGGTGGTCGAGAACGTCGAGCTCGCGCTGTGGCTGCTTCCTCACCCCGTACCTCCCGATGAGGCGCGGGCGCGAGCGGCGGCGGCGCTCGAGCGGGTGGGGTTGGACGGCCGAGAAACGGAACCCGTAGGTCGGCTGTCGGGGGGGGAGCGCCAACGGGTGGCCATCGCGCGGGCGGTGGTCAACGCGCCCCGGCTCCTGCTCGCGGACGAGCCGACCGGCAATCTCGACGATTCTGCGACCGATGTGGTGTTCAGCATCTTCGAGTCGTTTCGGGCCGAGGATGCGGGCGCGGTGGTGATCGCAACCCACGATCGCGCTTTGGCCGGTCGGGCGGACCGCGTCCTGCGGCTGCGTGAAGGACGCCTGGTCGAGGACCAAAGCCAAGAGGTACCGGGATGAGGACGATGGTTCTTCTCCGGCGTGACATCGCCCGCAGCCGGACCCGACTGCTCGGGGTGTCCACGGCCATCGGTGCCTCCGTCGCGGTCGTTGTGCTCCTCGCGTCGGTCGGTCTGGGGCTGTACGAGGGGGTCCTGGCTCCGTTGCTCCCTCGGTTGCCGGTGAACCTGCTCAAGGTCGAGCCGCGCTCGGTCAACGTCGGTCTGCTCGCTTTCAGCGCTACGGACCTCACCGGCGGAATGGACGAGCGGACCCTGGAGCGCCTGCGCAAGATCGACGGGGTGACCGCGGTTCATCCGATCGTCGGCACCGCATTTCCGATGCGGGCGTCGGGGGGTGAGGGGTTCGTGGGCCGGCGGATTCGCACCGACGTTTTCGCGACCGGGCTGTCCGAGGCGTTGGTGGGTTCGGACGTTGCAGAGGGTTATCGTTTCGTCGATCGACCCGAGGGACCGATCCCCGTGATCGTCGCTCGACGTCTGCTCGAGCTCTACAACACCACCGTCGCCCCCGCGATCCAGAAGCCCCGGCTGTCCCCCGACCTGGTGATTGGCTTCCAGTTCGAGCTGGTGCTGGGGACGAGTCTCGCCAAGGGCACCCCGGATCCTAGGAGGGTCGCGCGCTATACCGCGCAGATCGTCGGGTTGTCCGACCAGGCCAATCTGGTGGGCATCACCGTGCCGGAGGAGACCCTCCGGCGGTGGAATCGGGAGTTCGGACGGCCCTCACCGCTCAGCGGCGCGTATGTGCAGACCCGGGCCCCGAGCGAAGCCGGCCAGATCGCCCGCCAGGTGGAGCGGATGGGTCTCAAGATCGACGAGACCCCCAAGCTGATCGGGGCCGCGCTCGCCATCGGGGCGGGTCTGTTTGGGCTCTTTGCCGCGATTTTGGTGCTTCTCGCCGCGTTCAGCATTGCACAGACGTTCTTTCGGCTCGTGGCCGAGCGACGGATGGAGCTCACGATCCTGCGTGCGCTGGGCGCCCGGCGCCGGGATCTGCGCCGGCTCGTGATGCTGGAGGCCGCGGTGGTGGGCCTCGCGGGGGGTGTCGGAGGGACCTTGGTCGGGGCGGGGATCGCGTGGAGCGTGGGTCGGCTGGCCGTCGGTCGACTGCCTGAGCTGCCGTTCACGCCTGAACGGCTGGTCGCCCTCCCGCCGGCACTGCTCGTGGTCGGGGTCGGGCTCGGCGTGGCCGCCTCGCTGATCGGGGCGTGGTGGCCCGCTAACCGGGCCGCGGCCTCGGATCCCGCCACCGCCCTTCGACAGTAGCGTAGGGCGGCGTTCGCGGCCGATCCTCGGTATTGCGGGACGGCGGGCAGCCATGATACCGGCGCCGAAATGGACTATGTCATCGAGCCCCTCGAGGGCGCAGGCCCGCTGAAGCTGGGCATGTCGCGTGACGCAGTACAGGAAGCCCTGGACGACGCGCCCCGAGAAGAAGCGACCGACGACGATGACGACGGTTCGCGCGACGCGTACTACGAAGGGACCCTGACCGTCGCCTACGATGCGGAAGACCGCGTCGCGTCGATCGAGCTGTCGGTGGGCGGCGAGGTTCGCCCCTTGTATCGCGACATCGACCTGTTCGACGTGCCGGCGACCAAAGCGGTCTCCGCGCTGGAAAAGGATGGCCCGTACGATCCTGACGCGCCGGAGATGCCCTTCACGTACATCTTTCCTGCCCTCGAGCTCGCTTTGGAACGGTCGGACGAAGCCGACGACGCGACGTTCGAGCGGCTGACGATGGGCGGGGAAGGATTCTACAGCCAGCGCGAGGTCGATCCCGAGTCGTTCGGATTCGACGGCAGCGATCGAGCTCGGGATGAGGGATGGGACGACGACGACGAGGTCGACGAGGAGGAGGAGCTGGAGGAAGAAGGCTTCAGCACCGCTGACGGCGACGACGACAGCGAAGAAGAGGAGTCCAACTCCCGCGCGTCGAGCCTGTTCAAGGCCGCCGGCCTCGACGACGACGACGACGAGGAATTCGACGACCTCGGCGAGCAGGAGCTCGACTTCGACAACCCGGAGAGCATCGACTGGAGCGACGACGACGACGACTGGCTTTCCGAAGACGACGAGGACGACTGAATCGAGCCGGCCTCGACCTCGACCGCGGCCGGGATGGGCTCCATCCGAATCCGGGACGAAAGTCCCATTGCGCGCAACGCTACGCGACGAGCCACCCGCCGGCGTAGACGGAGCCCCCGCCCCGTATTCGCCACGCATCCTCGGGCGCGCAAGGCCTTGCTCGTCCGGGGCTCCGTGCGCGGCTCCTCGGGCGAATCCGGTTGGCCCACCGCATGCACTACTGCCGACCCGAAGACCGGGAACGCGGACTCGCCGCGTTGGTCCAAGGAGACTCAGAGATGACCATGCAGTCCTACCCCGAACCGACTCAAAACGACGTCGACCTCCTCGTCCAGGTATTCGACGCGACCCTCATCGCGTGCGACGAGCACGACTACGAGGAGCTGCTCCGCTGTCTGCAGCTGCTGCGGGCGTTCATCGATTTCGAGCACTCCAGCCCCACGATGGCGTGGGGCGTCTACCAGATCTATCGCCACTGTGAGGCGTTGGCGCTGGAAGACGATTTTGACGGCGCGGCCCAGATCCTCGAGTACCTGCAGCGCCTATGGATCGAAGCGTAGGTTCGCGAAAGGTCGGATGTCGGTATACTCCGGCCATCGTGCTCGGCGATATCCACCCGGTTCGATACGGCCGGTACCTCCTGCTGGACCGCATCAATGTGGGCGGCATGGCCGAGGTGTTTCGCGGCAAGACCGCCGGGGTCGAAGGATTCGAGCGGCTCGTCGCCTTGAAACGGATCCTCCCTAACATCGCGGCGGACCCCGACTTCGTCGAGATGTTCGTCGAGGAAGCCAAGCTGGTCGTCCAGCTCCAACACGCGAACATCGCTCAGGTCTACGACCTCGGAAAAGCCGAGGGGACGTATTACATCGCGATGGAGTACGTCTCCGGGACGGACCTCCGCTCGATGTGGGACCGCGCCCGGGGCCGTAACCGCCTCCTCCCCATCGCCATGAGCTGCTACATCATGCAGCGGGTCTGCGAAGGCCTCGATGCCGCCCACCGCAAGAAGGCCAACGACGGCAGCGATATCAGCCTCGTCCACCGCGACGTTTCGCCTCAAAACATCCTGATCTCCTACGAAGGCGAAGTGAAGCTGATCGACTTCGGCATCGCGAGAGCGGCGAATCGAGTATCGCGGACCCAGGCCGGCGTCTTGAAAGGCAAGTTTGGCTACATGAGCCCCGAGCAGGTTCGAGGCGTCGACCTCGATAACCGCTCGGACATCTTCGCGTGCGGCGTGGTGCTGTACGAACTGTTGGTGGGGGACCGTCTGTTCCTGGGGGAATCGGACTTCTCGACCCTGGAAAAGGTCCGCAACGTGGAGATGGTGCCCCCGACCCGGCTCAACAAGAACCTGTCTCCTCATCTGGAGCGCATCGTGATGAAGGCCCTCGCGAAGAACCGAGAGGACCGCTATCGCTGGGCGAACGAGATGGCCGAGGACCTGCAAAGGTACCTGTTTGCCACCAACCAACCGTTTGCCCGGACCGACATGCAGCGCTACATGCAGCAGCATTTTCGGGTGGAGATGGCCGAGGAACGGGAGCGCGTCGAGCGTTTCAAACAGATCCCCGTCGCTCTTCCCGCCCCGCCTGCATCCGGAGCCGAGGCCAAGACGGAGGCGGCGGTGGGCGAAGAGGTGCCGACCCAGGAACACGAGATGCCCGGGATCTCGGTCGTTCCGGCGCCGCCGCCGCCGCCCGTCAATGGCGCCGCGGGCGTGGCGGCGGCGCCGCCCGCCGCGACACCGCCGAGCTTGGCGGCAGCGCTCGACCGGCAGCGACAGCACACGTCGGGGACCGCGTTCCCGGCCGCGCGGGGGGCCGGGCCCCGCCCGACGTATCCGGTCGTCGCGGCGCCCCGACCGACCGCCGAACCGCCGCGCGCTGGTTTGCCCACATGGGCGGCGGCGCTCATCGGTGCGTTGACCGTGCTCCTGGTCGGCGTGGGAGGGATGCTGGCGCTTCAGATGTGGGGGGCCGAGGCCCCGGCGGCGATGACCGTGCAGACCACGCCCCAAAAAGCCGACGTCTTTTTGAACGACGAGCGGGTGGCGAACCGCACTCCCTTCACCCTCGACAACCTGACCCCGGCCACGTACGTCCTCACGGTCCGGGCCGACAAACACGAAGAGGTGGTCCGCGCGGTTCGGCTCCAACCCGGCGACGAGCGGGTGGTGACCATCGATCTCGCCCGTAAGCAAGGCACGGCCAGCCTCATCGTTCGCACGAAACCGGCCGGCTTTCAGGTGTGGGTCAACGGCCAGGATACCGAGCTCCTGACGCCGGCTACGGTGACGGGATTGTTCGCCGGGGAGCAGATGGTGGTCCTCAAGCGGGCCGACGGTTCCATGGTGCACCGGGTTCGAATGCCTCTGGTGGAGAGTACGGCGGAGGTGGTCGAGGTCGATACCCGCCGACTGCCCGCGCTGCTCGATGTTACGTCCGAGCCGCCAGGGGCGCAGGTCGAAATCGCGGGCCGGCGCAAAGGAACGACTCCCGCCACCGTCTCCGGCCTGAGACCGGGGCGGGTGACGGTTCGGCTAAGCAAGCCGAATTGCGACGTTGTCGAGCAAAGAGTTCGCCTTCGAAGGGCCACGGTGACTCCATTGCGGGTGGTGATGACCTGCGCTTCGGCGCGACGGCCGATCGCCGCGTCGGGTTCGGCGAAGGCTTCCTTTACCGCGTCGCTCGTCTCGGACATCTTCGTCGACGGGCAACGGGTCGGCCGGACCCCGTTTTTTAACCTGTCGCTGCCGGTCGGGAAACATCGGCTCCGTCTGGTGCCCATCCATGGGGAAGCGCCACCGTACGAGGCGGAGTTCATGCTGGTGGCTGGGGATCCGCCGAAGAAGGTTCATCACCACTTCCGGTGAGCTCAGCCGTCGCCTGCGCACGCAGCGCGCGCTCTTGCTGACCGAGGTCGGCGATGGTGGCCATCGTATGGTCTACGATGGCTCGAAAGGTCTTGGTGCTCGCCCGGGCGTCCAGGAGCTCACCGTAGGCGATCGGGGCACCGAACACGATATGGATGGGGCGTCCGGTGCCATCGAAGTTGCTGGCGACCTGTCGCCGCAGATCGTTGATCAGACCGTTGATGAACACCGGGACGATGGTCGCGCCCCGGGCCTGATGAATCAGCCGTCCGATGCCGTTTTGGGCGGGGAGGAGGGTGTAGGGATCATCTCCCCGATTGCGGGTGCCTTCCGGATGAATGCCGGCGCTGCGGCCGCTGCTGACGGCTCGGGCGAGCTCGGAAAACGCGGTGTGATTGAGACTCAGCCTTTGCTTGTCGCGAAAGATCGGCGGGTACATCGACCAGAAGCTCATGACGGCATTCACGAAGAAGCCGGCTACATGGTCGTAAAAGAACGAGGACCGAACCGGGAACAACAGGCGCTCGGAGAATCCGTTTTTGTAGAGCACAGCGTTGATCACGTACATGTCGAAGAAGCTGCGGTGGTTGGCGACGAGGATGACCCCGCGTAGGTCTTCGAGCGGCGGTAGGCGCTCCAGGCCGTGGATTCGGAGCAGATTCCGAGTGCAGTAATGCACCCAACCCGCGCCCGGAACGCGACATCCCCACCGGCAAAAACGGTCCAGCCACGACCAGGCGAACGTGCGGCGGATGAACGCCACGTTGAATCGCTCCACCCAGCTCAAGCGATCGTTGGCCTCTTCGAAGGTTTCGGGACGGGTCACCCGCTTGATTCCGGCGGACACGGCTGCAGGCAACCGTGTCGGCGGGCGGAAGATCAACCGTGGCGTGCGCGGGACAACATTCGCTTTGATCTGGGCGCGGGCGACGTCCTCGAGTAAGGGTACGGGCCTCATGGCACGGATGCTCGCAGTGCTGGTCAGCTTGGTCGTGAGTGGGGTCGGGTCGGCGTCGGCGCAGGTCACGGGTAGGGTTCGCTTCGAGGGCCCGGTCCCCAAGCCCGAGGTGCTCGATTTTCGAACCGATCCGGTCTGTATCTCAGTCGGCGGTCGCGGCGCGGCCGACCACACGCTCGTGTCCAAGAGCGGTGGTCTCGCCAACGTCTTCATTCACGTGATCGACCCCCCGCCGCCGACAGAAGCCGCTCGAGAAAACCCGAAGGCGTTGCCGGTATTGGTGTTGGACCAGCGACAGTGCCGCTATCACCCGAAGGTCTTCGGCATCCGGATCGGCCAGACCCTCGAGATCCGCAACGGCGATCCCACCCTCCACACCACCCACGCGTTTACATTTCGCGGCTTCAACGTGGTGACCCCGAGGAAAGGCCAGCGCATCCAGAAGACGTTTACCCGCGCCCAGGTGATGGTGCCCATCCGTTGTGATGTTCACCCCTGGATGACCGCGTACGCGGGCGTGTTGCCCCATCCGTTCTTCGCCGTCACCGATGCCGACGGTGGATTCGCGCTGCCGCCCGGCTTGCCCGACGGCGACTACGCTTTTGAAGCGTGGCACGAAAAACTCGGCCGCCAGCGGTTCGAGGTGAAGGTGTCGGGCGGCCAGTCGACCACGGAAGTGGTGTTTCGACCCAAGGATCCGAGCTGAGGCGCTGCCCTCACTGGCCCTGGACGCCGGTTGACTCGAGCGTCGAGAGCGCAATATTGCGCTTACGTGAACCAAATGTCTGCCGTCGTTGCCCGGCCCGCGGTGGTCGCGAACGCCTGGCGCGACCTCTACGCGCTGGCCAAACCCAACCTCACGATGCTGGTGGTGATCACGGCCGTGCTCGGCTTCGGATTGGGCGTTCGCGACGGTTCGATGCACTGGCTGCGGCTGATTATGGTGGTGATCGGTACGGGTCTCACGTCAGCGGGGGCGTGTGCCCTGAACATGTTCATCGAACGGGACATCGACGCCCGGATGCCGCGGACCCGCAAGCGACCGATTCCGTCCGGTCGGGTGACGCCCGAAGCGGCCCTGTTCTTCGCGCTCATCACCTTCTCATGGGGATTCGGGGCCCTCGCTGCGTTCTGCGGCCCCTTGCCGGCCCTGCTGGCCCTCGTGACGGGGGTCATCTACGCGTTCGCCTACACCCCGCTCAAGCGTTACGGTCCGGTCAGCGTTTGGGTGGGCGCCATCCCAGGGGCCATCCCCCCATTGATCGGATGGTCTGCGGCCACCGGGAGCCTCGACTGGGGCGGCGTGTCGCTGTTCGCCGTCTTGTTCTGCTGGCAGTTTCCCCACTTTTTGGCCTTGGCCTACCTGTATCGAGAAGACTATCGGCGGGCCGGATTCCGTTTCTTGCCCTCCGAAGCCACCGCCCGCCGAACCGGCACGCACATCCTGATGGGGGCCGCGGCCCTGGCGGGGGCGAGCCTGCTACCGTACGCGCTGGGGCTGGTCGAGGCGATCTATCTCGTCGGGGTCGGGCTGGCCGGCGTGTGGTTCGTGAAAGTCTGCTTGCCGGCCGCCGCCGATCTGACGGGCAAGAGCGCGCGCCGTGTGTTCCTGGCGTCGATCGTTTACCAACCCGTGCTCCTCACCCTGCTGGTGGTCGACCGTCTCATTCTTTGACCCGTGCTGCTGGCGCTTGAATCTGGCTCGACAGCGGGCTTTGATATGAATTCTCCATGCCGACGATCACAGTCACCGACGCGACGTTCGAGCGGGACGTCCTCGCCTCCGAGGTTCCCGTTCTGGTCGATTTTTGGGCGACGTGGTGTCAGCCCTGCCGCATCGTGGCGCCCATTCTCGAGGAGCTGTCCGAGACGTACGCAGGGCGGCTGACGATCGCCAAGCTCGACGTCGATGCGAACCCTCAGATCGCTTCCCTTCTTCGCATCCAATCCATTCCAACCATGGTGATGTTCGCGGGGGGCCAGCCGGTGGAAGCGGTGCAAGGCGCGCTGCCGAAAGAGGCTCTGGAGCGGTTCATCAGCAAACACGTGAGTGCGGCGCCCGCCGGTCAGCAGCCGCTCAAGCTCGCCCCGGAAGACCTCAAGAAGCTGATGGATGCCGGTCAGCCGACGGTGGTGTTCGACATTCGCGAGCCTCAGCATTTCTCGCGCAGCCACCTGCGACGGGCGCGGTGCGTGTCCGCCGATGCCGTGGTCGAGGAGGCAGCGAAGGTTCCGCCCGACACGCTGATCGTGCTCGTCGACCGAACCGGCGAACAGACGGAAGCGATCGCGAAGACCCTGCAGGAGCAGGGCTACGCCGCGGTTTCGCTCGAAAAAGGCATCCTTGCCTGGGAGGGCAGCCAGCTGCCCACGTACTCGGATAAAGAAGAGGCGCGGCTCGACGCGTGAGCGACCGGCTCGTCCGCGAGCCCTGGTGGGCCTCGGCGCTGGGGGACATCCTTCGCCTGGCCTTGCTGTTGGTGCTCGGCGCGTCGGTCGCGGCCGCGGTGATTCTCCCTCCCGCCGCCCATCCGGCGTGGCTCGACGTGCTCGGTCGAATCCTGGCCGGCTTGACCGCCGAGCTCCTGGTCCTGCTCATCGCGCGCGCCCTACTTCCGGTTGCGCGACCCGGGGCCCACCGGATCGGCTGGAACCGGGATTACCTCCGTTGTCTGTGCTCGATGGCCCTGAACGACGTCGCCCGGCTGTCGGTGGTTCGCGCGCCCTTTACGTTCTTTCGCCTCGGTCGACTCCTGTATCTCAAGGCCCTGGGGGCCGAGCTGCCATGGACGGTCAGCCTCCCGGATCAACTGACGGTGCGCGACCCGTCGCTGTGGATCGTCGGCGCTGGTGTGCAGCTCGAGCCGGGGGTGATCGTCGAAAGCTCGCTTCACGGCGCCGGCCGGATTCGGGTCGGTCGGGTCTCGATCGGCGCCGGTTGCCTCATCGGCGCGCACACCGTGTTGATGCCGGGGTCGGTGATCGCCCATGAAGCCCGGATCGGCCCTCGGGTCATGATCGGGGAGGACGCCCGGGTCGGGGTCGGCGTCACCATAGAATCCGGGGTCCAGCTCGAGCGCGGCGCGGATGTCGGCAGCTATGCGAGCGTGGGTTGGGGGGCGATGATCGGGCCCGGCGCCTGCATCGGCGATCGGGCCCGGGTCGCGGCAGGGGCGGTGATCGAGCCCGAGCTCAACGTCGGCGAACGTGAGCACTGGACGAGCGCGGGTGCTCACCGCCGCGCATAAGTCAAGAAAACGAGACGAGTGCGGGCGCCCACCCGCGCCCAGATGTCAAGAAAACTGCGGATCGGCTACTTTTTGGACGGGTCGATCCGACGGCCATAGGCTCGATGTCGATGGTTTCGACTGCGCTTGTTGACGCAACGCCGCTTGCTGGCCCTTTTCTCAAATGGGCGGGGGGCAAGACCCAGTTGCTGAGTCGAATCACCCCTCGGCTCCCCGATCGGATCAAGACGTACTACGAGCCGTTCATCGGTGGCGGAGCCGTGTTTTTTTCCCTGGCCAACGAAAGACGGTTTCGCGAGGCGGTGCTGGGGGATGCGAACGGCGAGCTGGTCGAAGTGTATCGAGTGGTCCGAGATGACGTCGAGGGCCTGATCGACGCGCTGCGGGTTCACGCCGTCCACGCGACCGACGCCGACTACTTCTATGAGGTTCGGGCATGGTCCCTCGATGAACGCTGCGCGATCGAGCGCGCGGCTCGGCTCATATTTCTCAACAAGACGTGCTTCAACGGGCTGTACCGGGTGAACAAAAGCGGTCGGTTCAACGTCCCCTTCGGTCGCTATCGCAACCCTCGGGTCCTCAACGAACCGGCCCTTCGTGCGGCTTCGGCGGCGCTGGCCGGCGTCCATCTCGTCGAGGGCGACTTCGCGACCACGACCGAAGCCGCCCGGCGAGGCGACGCGGTGTACTTCGACCCTCCTTATGTTCCGGTGTCGGACAGCGCATCGTTCACCAGCTATCACCGCTCGTCGTTCGGGCCGGCGGAGCAGGAGCGACTATTGGAGGTGTACCTGGGGTGCTGCCGACGAGGCGCGGTCGCGTTGCTGTCGAACTCCGATGTGCCCTACACCCGGGCTCTGTACCGCAACCTGATCGTGCAGACCGTCCGCGCGACCCGGGCCATCAATTCGGTGGCCAGTCGCCGGGGGCAAATCAACGAAGTGTTGGTCGTCGGACGCAAGGTGGATCGCCGTCGCCTGTCGGCGCCTGCCGATTCCGCGGTGACCGCCGCCCGGGCCCGAACTGCACTTCGTCGATCCGCTTGATTCGAGTATAGTCCAGCGGTGTCCGCCCGGGTCGTGGACGAGCGCGAATGGTCGCCGCGGCGCAGTGCCGCCACCGTCAAAGACTACGCCCACCTGAGGTTGGGGCCGCTGGCCCTCGGTCCCCCTCGCTGGCGCAGCTCGGTGGGCCAGGCTCATCTGGCCCTCGCCGAAGCCCACGACGAGATCGTGGTGGTCGACCGGATGACCGCGCTGCGAAACCATCGCGAGGTCGATCCGGCCGAACTGATGTCCGATGTGCGCCATGTCCTGGGGCTCGGGCATCGCCACGTGATGCGCGTCGTCGGGGCAGGGATAGACGATGATATTCCGTACCTGGTGCGAAGATTTCGCCTCGGGCGACCGCTGTCGGCGGTGCTGGATGCCGCCCCGATGGCCCGGCCGTTGGGGGTGGCGATCATGTATCCGGTCTGTGAGGCCCTCGCGTTCCTGGCCGAGGCAGGACCGAAACCCGGGGCGTGCGCGGTCGGGGGTTTCGACCTTCGAGACGTGTGGATCGGCTACGACGGCGGCGTTTGGATCACCGGTCACGGCAGTCGCCGCCTTCGGGTCGACCCCGATCAGGATCCGGTGGTGGCGGACCTGGCGTCGGTGCTCCGCCTGGCCACGGTCGTCGGGCGCGCGACCCGCTCCAATCTCCGAGAGTTGTTGGATGACGTGAGTGACCTCATCACCGCGCAAGTGGCTTTGCGGCGTTCCGACCGCGAGGCGTGCGGACGACGGGCCGAGCTCATCGGGGGGTGGATGCGCCGCAGCTTCGGGGACGCGATTTGGGACGAACGCGCGGAGTTTGGCCTCGACACCCTGCACTGACCGGTCTTCTTCGGTCCGGCTCATCCGGGTGGCGTTCTATCCGCGGCCGCGGTACATCGGGCCCATGGCTGAATTGAGCGAGAGCCGATTCGAGCTTCTGGCCGACGAGACCCTCCAGAAGATGGTGGAAGCGCTCGCCGATAGCGACGACGAAGGGCTCGACGCCGACCTCGAGAGCGGCGTCCTTACCATCGAGTTCGCCGACGGAACGAAGTTCGTCATCAACAGTCACCGGGCGGCGCGCCAGATATGGATGGCCGCGGGGACGACGGCGTGGCACTTCGACTGGGACGGGCAGGCCTGGGTATCGCGTCGCTCGAGCGACGAGCTGTGGACGACGGTGCAGGCGAAGGTGAGCGCGAAGCTCGGCCGGTCGTTGCCGAGCTGGCCGGGCTGACGGGTCGACGTTCAGGAGCCGAAGGCTTCGTTAAACAGCGCCTGCATGGCGGCCCAAGACTTCTTGTCGGCCGCCTCGTTGTATTTGAGGGGCAGGTTGAACTGCTGGCCGAACTTGTCGGCGCCGGGGTTGGTGAACGAATGCACCGCGCCTTCGTACGCCTCGAACCGCATATCCGCGCCGGCGGTGGCCATCTCCTTCTTGAACGCCTCGATGGTTTCTTTCTTCACGAACGGGTCGTCGGCGCCATGGGCCACCAGAATCTTTGCCTTGATTTGGCCCGCTTCCTTCACTGGCTCGGCGGTGCCCAACGATCCATGGAAGCTCGCGATGGCGTCGAGGTCGAGGCCTCGACGGGCCATATGCAGCACGACGCCGCCGCCGAAGCAGTAGCCGATGGCTGCGGTCTTGGTCGTGTCGGTGAGCTCGAACTCGTTCATAGTCTTCATGGCCGCCTCGAACCGGGCCTGAGCCGCGTCGACATCGGACATCACCGCCCGGGCGAAGGCACCGGCGTCTTTGGGGTGAGACGCGGTCTTGCCGTCGCCGTACATATCGACCGCGAAGGCGACGTATCCGAGCTTCGCCAGATCGTCGGCCCGCTTTCTCGCGTACGCGTTGTGGCCCCACCACTCGTGAACGACGAGCACCCCCGGTCGCTTGCCCGACATGGTCGGGTCCCACGCGAGGTATCCGTTCATCTGCACCCCGCCGGCGGTATACGTGACCTCTTTGCTCTTCACTGCCGCCGGCGCCGAGCTCGGAGCGGAGGCCGGCGTCGAAGCGGGGGTCACGGCCGGCGCGGACTTGGGACCGTCCTCCGAAGGGGTCTTCAATGGCGGCGCTTGCGTGCAGCCGACGACGAGAACGATGGGCAGAAGTCTCTTCATGGGAGGCCTGGCCTAGCGTGATGGGCGCGCGTTGAACAGAGTTAAGGGCCCGGCTGCACGGCGAGGACCGCACGATTCTGTTAGGTGGGTCGCTGGCCGGGGTTCGACGGCCTCGTTACGGTGGGCGGGATGGTAAGGTTCTCGGTTTTCGTCGCTGTCATATCAACGGTCGGATGCGCGTCCGGCCCACCGACCGACGCGCGTCCCGCGCCGGCTGCGGCCGCGTCGGCCGGCGCCCCGCCCTCCGGCGCCACCGCGGCGGCGTCTTCGGGCGCTCCACCCTCCGGCGCCACCGCCGTTCCCGCGTCTACCGGCTCCACGCCGAGCAAACCTCCGCCCAATCCTTGCGCGACCGACCCCGCCTTTCGCCAGTTCGACTTTTGGGTCGGCAACTGGGACGTCACGAGCCCCAAGGGCAAGAAGCAAGGGGAGAATCAGATTTCCAAGGTCGAGGCCGGATGCCTCATCGTTGAGCGATGGCGCTCGGTGAGCGGCAATACCGGCCAGAGTTACAACTATTACGACCCGGTGACCAAGAAGTGGCGGCAGGTCTGGGTGAGCCAGGGCATGAGTATCGACTACGAAGGTGGGCTTCGCGCCGCCGATGGTGCCATGGTTCTCCAAGGCGAGATTCATTACCACAACGGCACGTCGTTCCCGTTTCGCGGGGAGTGGATCCCGAGACCTGACGGGTCCGTCCGTCAGCACTTCGAGCAGTTCGATCCCAAGGCCGACAAGTGGGCGACGTGGTTCACGGGCATCTACCGCCGAAAGGCGCCCTGACGACTCGATGGCTGATTCATGCCCCGTGACGTGATTTGCGCTCCGGTGCTCACTAAGAACTCCGGGAATTGCGTTCGAGTATCTTCTTCTACGATCCGGTCTACACCGACGGCCTATCACCCGAAGCTCGCTTCCCACGAGACCGTTACCGCGGGGTTCGAGCGGTGCTGCGTCGCCGGGGCGTGGACGACGTGGCGGACATTCGTGATAGCCCACCGTGCGCGTTGGCCGACCTATTGTTGGCGCACGATGCGGACTACGTTTCCGCGTTTTTGGAGGGGCGGCTCGATCCGCGGATCGCACGGCGGATCGGGCTTCGCCCGTGGACGGATCGCATCGTGGAGCGGACCTTGAAGATCCTGGGCGGGAGTGTCGCCGCGACCCACGCCTTGCTCGGCGGGGGGGCAGCGGTGGCAGGAAATCTCGCCGGGGGGACCCACCACGCTTTTCGGGCGACCGGGGCGGGATACTGCGTCTTTAATGACATTGCGGTCGCGGCGGAGGTCGCGCGACGGGATTACGGGATCGATCGGGTGCTGGTGGTGGACCTCGACGTGCACCAGGGCGACGGCACCGCCGCGATCTACGAGAACGATCCCTCCGTCTTCACGTTTTCGGTGCACTGTGCCGAGAACTTCCCGTTGCGAAAACAGCGCAGCGATCTCGATGTGCCCGTGCCCCAGGGGACCGGAGATGCCGGCTATCTGTCGGCCCTCGAAGAGGTTCTGGACCCGCTGTTCGCGGATCCCGCGCCCCAGTTGGTCATCTTTCAGGCGGGGGTCGATGGGCTGGCCGAAGACCATCTGGGCCGGCTCCAACTGAGCCGGGCCGGCCTGAAGGCGAGAAACGAGCTCGTGTATCGCGCGGCGCGGCGGGCGGGTGCGCCGACGCTGGTCCTGATGGGGGGCGGCTATTCCCGACCGATCGAGCACACCATCGAGGCGCTGGGCGATGTCTTCGAGCAGGCGGTCGCGGCGTTCGCGACCGACGAGTACTGAAGGGCTGATCCCGTTCGGGAAGATACGGACGCCGTCTTCGACGATATGACCGATCGGGAAGATCCTTGAGCGAGGTGCCTCTTTATTACCGATCGGGAAGATCAACACCCTTCGCACTCTCATCTTCCCGTTCGGTAAGAACAGCTTCACTTCTTCTCTCGTATTACCGATCGGGAATAGCCGACGGTTGGACGGCGTTGACTTACCGATCGGGAAGACCGATCGGGTCAGACGATGTCCACCATCCACACCCCTGAGGACCTCGGACGCGCCGTCCGAGACGCCCGAACCGCGGCCGGACTCGACCAGATCACCGCGGCGGGACTGCTGGGGGTCGGACCGCGCTTTCTGAGCGAGCTCGAGCGCGGAAAGCCGACCGTTCGCCTCCATCTCGTCCTCCGGGTGCTGGAGCGCCTCGGTCTCGAGCTGGATCTGCGGCCCCGCGGCCAAGGTGCGGGCTCTGAAGCGGGTCAACCGTGACCCGCCGCTTACGGGTGTGGGCCGGGGAGCCAGATCCCGGCCAAGGCGGGGTCAGCCAACCGATGGGATGGCTGGAACGGTCGACGTCCGGTGACTACGCGTTTACCTACGACGCCGACTGGCTGGGGCGCCCGCACCGCTTCGCGCTGTCTTGGTCTTTGCCCCTCGCGGAGACTCGATACACCGGCCCGGCCGTCCATTACTTCTTTCAGAATCTCCTTCCCGAGGGCCAAGCCCGCCGCGCGGTCACCCAGCGGTTGGGGCTGTCCGAAGACAACGACTGGGCGATGCTGGTCGCGATCGGCGGTGAGTGCGCCGGTGCTCTGTCGATCCTGAAGCCTGAACAACCCCCGAACGACCCCGAAGACTGGAGCTACGAGCCGATGTCTTCCCAGACCCTCGACCGCCTTGCTCAGCGGCGAGGCATCGTTCCTCTTCTGCTCGGGGGGCCGTCAACCAGGCTTTCCCTGGCGGGGGCCCAAGACAAGGTTCCGGTCGCGGTGGTCGACGGCCAGCTGCATCTTCCCGTGGGGTCGGCGCCGTCCACTCACATCCTCAAGCTGCCGAACCGAGACTTCGCCCATCTCGTCGTCAACGAGGCGTTCATCACCCGGCTTGCTCGCGCGGCGGGCCTCGACGCCGTACACAGCGAGCTCTTGCAACAGACGGATCCCCCATGCCTCCTCGTCCGTCGATTCGATCGAATCGCCTCGGAAGCCACATGGCCGGCGATTCGTCTGCACCAGGAAGACCTCTGCCAAGCCTTGGCCCTTCCTTCGGGGCGGAAGTACGAGCAGGAAGGTGGTCCGACCCTGGCCCAGGCGGCGTCCCTCATCCGCAAGGCGTCCGTCGCGCCCATCCAAGACATTCAGACTCTGCTTCGATGGGCCACGTTCAACGTCTGCGCCGGCAACGCCGACGCCCACGGCAAGAACCTCGCTCTGTTGTTCCAAAAGGGCGGGGTTCGACTGGCGCCACTGTACGACCTTGTCTGCACTCGCATCTATCTTCGACTCGATCGTCGGCTGGCGATGAGTGTCGGCGACCGCCGAGACATGGACACGCTGCTAACGCGTCACTGGTCCCTCGAAGCCAAGAAGCTCGAGATGGGCGGCCAGGTCGTCATCCGACTCGTTCGCGCGACGGCGGAGGCCGTGTTGAAAGCGCTCGGGACTACGGTCGCGGAGTTCGAACAGCAATACGGGCCCCAGGACATCCTCCAGTCCTTGCCGACGAACATCGAGCGACGAACGCAAGCGATCTTGCGAGGGCTGCGATGACGAGGCGTTCAGGCGATGTGAGCGCCCATCCAGCCCGATGCGAATAGAAGCACCGCCACCACCCCGGCCGCGTGGCTGGCGAGGGCGACCGCGTCCCACCCCATCATTCGTCGCCACGGAGTAAGGAACAGCGCCACCGCCGACGCGATGAGCGCCAGGCCGCCGCACACGAAGCCTCCGAGGCCCAGATTCAGGTCGACCAGCGTCCGGTTGCTCTGCTCGACGTACACGACGATCATCGAGCCTACGAACGCCCCAACCGACAATAGGTGAGGAAGCAGTAGTCCGAAGACCCAACGTCTGCGCGCTGATGAGGCCATCGCTGCTGTTACCTCGCCAAAGGTACCACACCGTCCGGCCCTTCGCATCGCAGGCTCGAGCGCGGCGTCCGGCCGCCCGTCTTCCGGATGGGGACGCGAAGTGCTACCACCGGTCGACATGGATCGATCGATGACGCCGGCCCAAGTTCGGGCCGACATCCTTGAGGAGATCGGGTCGCTCACCGTCCCTAAACTCTTTGCCCAACAGGTGGCCATCCGTAGCGATGTCGCCGCGCTGAAGTGGAAGTCGGAGGAGTCGTGGTCCACGTTGACGTGGTCTCAATGGGCCGATCGTGCATGTCGATTTGCGGCGTCTTTGCGGTCCATGGACATCGGCCCTGGCGACCGGATCGTGCTCATGCTTCGCAATCGTCCGGAGTGCAACATCGCGGACATGGGCGCGCTTCTGGTCGGCGCAACACCGATCTCCATCTATAACTCTTCGGCGCCGGACCAGATCGAGTTCCTCATCGGCCACTGCGAAGCGAAGCTCGCCGTCGTCGACGATATCGAGTTTCTGGGTCGACTGATGCAGGTCCGAGATGACCTTCCGCGGCTGACCCATGTCGCCGTCGTCGATGATCCGCAGAGCGCTCGCCCGGCCTCGGTCCCGCTGTTCAGCAACCTCCTGGAGCCGGATCCCGTCGACTTCTCGGCCGCGGTCGAGATCGCCAATCCCGACGACCTGGCCACGGTCATCTATACCTCGGGAACGACCGGTCCTCCGAAAGGGGTCATGATCGATCATCGCAACGTCGCCTTCGCCGTCCGGAGCGGCGACCGCTTGTTCGGTGAGGGCCGAAAGGGATGGCGAGAGGTCTCTTATCTTCCCATGGCCCACATCGCCGAACGGATGACCGGCTACTACTTGCCGATCGCAAATGGATGGGAGGTGACGACCTGTCCGGATCCCCAGCAGATCGCGGCCTATCTGGTCGCCGTTCGGCCTCAGTTCTTCTTCGCCGTCCCTCGAGTCTGGGAGAAGCTCGCGGCGGCTCTACAGGCGGGTATCGCGGCCCAGCCTGAACAGGCCGCCCAGCTCCAGCCCGCGCTCGATATCGGTTGGCAGCTCAGCGAGCTGTCCGCCCGCGGGCAGCCGGTGCCGCCCCCGCTGTCGGAGGCGGTGCCAAAGGTGCAGCCTGCGTTGCAAGCGGTCCTCAGCAAGCTCGGTCTCGATATGTGCAAGTTTGCGGGCACGGGGGCGGCTCCGATCCCGTTTGACGTTCTCAAGTTCTGGCGCAGCCTGCTCCTTCCGATCACCGAGGTGTGGGGATTGTCGGAGACCACCGGCGGCGCGACCTGGACCCGGGACCGCCCCAAGATCGGAACCGTAGGCCCCGCCCTGCCGGGGGTGGAGATCAAGCTCGCGGATGACGGGGAGGTCCTGGTTCGTGGAGGCAACGTGTTCCGCGGATACCTCAACGCGCCTGAGAAGACAGCGGAGGTGATGCTGCCCGACGATTGGTTCGCGACCGGGGACATCGGAACCATCGACGACGATGGCTACCTCACGATCATCGATCGGAAGAAGGAGCTGATCATTACCTCGGGGGGCAAGAATGTGTCGCCGGCAAACTTGGAAGCCAAGCTGAAGGAGATTCCGCTCATCGGTCAGGCGTGCGTGGTCGGCGACGGGCGAAAGTATCTGTCCGCGTTATTGGTCCTCGATCCAGACGCGACTTCGGCTTGGGCCAAGCAGCACGGCATCGAAGCGACCCATCTCGCCGACCTCGCCGACCATCCCGACGTTCGCAGCGCCGTCGATAGCGGCGTCGCCAAGGCCAACGCGCACTTCAGCCAGGCCGAAGCCATCAAACGGTGGGCGGTGCTGGGCGAAGAGTGGCTTCCGGACAGCGAGGTGTTGACGCCGACGATGAAGTTGAAACGCCGCGGGGTGCTCAGACACTACGAGCACGTGATCGAAGCGCTGTACGCCGACGCTTGAGGCGGAGGCGTCAGTCGACGCGCTCGAGAACGTGGACGTTAACGTTGGTCTCGGTGCCGCTGTAGAAGATCTGCGCGTTGATGTCTTTGCTAACGACGATGACATCATCGCCGACCCGGAACATGTATTGAGGCTCGAGGAGCAAGTGAGCGACGGTTACGATCGCGCCGTCGATGCCGACCCAGGACACGTAGCCGGAGAAGTCGCCCACCATGACTCCGTCGCCGTAGGCGACCATGGTCAGGATCGGAGCGTCGAACCCCGTGGATCGCACCGCGGTCACGTCGCCGATGATCCGGGAGCCGTCGGCGCTGGAAGGCGCCGGCGTGCGAACGGCACCCACCCGGTCGCCGAAGACCGGGAGGCTGCCGACGAGGGCAAACGGCCGTCGAAGACCGATGTCGTTCTCGAACGTCTGGCCGTCCCACCGCCAGCTCCAACCGGTACCCGCCGCGACCACGTTGCCCGCCGGGTCCTCGTCGATCTGCAGGTCATCCGGTGATCCGAATAGAGGTGTGTTCTGCGGTCGCCGAAGACGATCGCGAGCGATATCGAGGATCTCCCCTCGCGCGTTGACCGCGACCAGCCCGAACCGAGCCGTGTACCGCAGCACCGCATTTTGCCGCCGGT
>JANQQN010000391.1 GCA_028289325.1 Myxococcota bacterium
GGTCTTTCTTGCGCCCGTACCCCCACTCCGGCTACGTCAGCGAGACATCATTCCCCTCGCCGAGCATCTCATTGCCAGGCTGACCGGCCTGAACCGCGCAATTCGAATGCGCGACGATGTCAAAAAGACGCTCGTTGGTTATTCTTGGCCCGGCAACGTTCGCGAGCTCCGAAACGAGCTGGAACGCGTCACCCTGCGCCTCGGTCGCAGCCGCTCGGTGGTCGAAGCCTCCGACCTGTCGATTCCAGGCATGGATGCCCACCGGCTCCCGGCGTCAAACGGACGGGCGCCGAACGCCGCCACGATCACCATCCCTGAGGGCGGCATGCCGCTCGAGCAGCTCGAACGTGAAATCTTTGAACACACGTTAAGGATGTTCGACGGGCAGCAGACCAAGGCTGCGAAGGCCCTCGGAATGAAGTATACGACCTTCCGTTTTCGTGCAAAGCGGGTCGGCGTCCTTTAGCCGCGACTCAAAGCCAATGCAAAGAACTGCACTCGCGCACGCGCCAGCTACAGCCGACCGTGTCTGTTCGTCGCGACGTGCGATATCCCATGGGAGAATCTACATGGCATACAACATGCTGAAACGGGGGCCGTGAACGAACGGAGTGCTCCCGCCAAACTTCAGCTATTCGTATTCGAGAACGAAGACTACGTTGCTCACCAGACGTTTCGGCCTGGCAACGTGGTCATTGGCCGTCGCTCCGACGCTGACCTCATCCTCGCTGACGACTCCATCGAATTGGCCCACGCGGTCATCAGCTTCGACGGGGTGCAGGCCATCTTGCTTGACCTGAGCAAACGGGGGGTCACAAAGGTCAATCGCGACTTCGTCACCCGCCGGGTTGTAGAGCCACGGGATGAGATCCAGATCGGACGATATGTCGTGAAGATCCGAGTTGTCGTGCCTTCGCCATCCGAACGGCTAGGCCGAATCCAGCTGCACCGCGTACTCCACCTATCTCCGATCATGAGCGCCGACCACGACGTAAATCGCAGATGCGAGCCGACCGCTCGACCGACCGCCCCGGGCTTTCAGCGACGGGGCCGTCGGCTGTACCAAGGCGACGATGACGCTTGAACCGTCGACGGCGGCCGACGCCTCGCCGCGGCCGGGCGTCAGCGGCACGTTTCAGCGCTGTGCGTACGGGAGCGTGATCGGGGAGTATCGGAACCAGACGTCATAAACCTGTCCCGTGCGGCCGTTGGCCCATGCGACGTCCGACTCGAGGGCCACCACGTGGCCGGACGCAGCAAGAGGGGCCTTGGCTTTCGTCGCCACGAGACCGATGGTTGTGATGCCGTGCTCGATGAGTGTCGTGAGCTCGCCCGGTTCCGACTCGCCGTTCTTGTTCGCGTCCACCCATAGCTCAAGTCTCGGGAACACCGCATCACCGACGTCGAGGGCGCCGTTGTCGTTACCGCCGAGGTCCCGGCGATCGTACTCCGCTAGCGCCGCAAAACCGTCGGCCGGCAAGCCGCCTTTCGCAAAGAGGGTGCCTTCCCCAAACAGCTCACGGCCGCTATCAATACGGCCGTTGAAATTGCGGTCGAGTACCAGTAGCGCGCCATGCGTGACCCAGCCTGTTCGTACCTTATGACCTGTTCCCAACAGATCGAAGTCGACCCCTTCCGCGACTGACGAGAACGTCACCGGGGTCTCGTCGAGCGACATGACCAGCGGCGAACCCGTACAGGTGGGGTCATCGTCAGGAGGGGGCGAACAATTGGTGTTCTCTGGTCCACAGTCAACAGGTGCATCCGCACGTCGCTGTTCGTAAGACCAGTTGCGGTCGTCGCCGACCCAAGCGTTGTGCGCGGCCAGGGCACCGAGCTCGTAGTCGAAACGTTGCGCTCCGCTGCATTCGATGGCCTCGTCCGCACACGCAGTGACGAGGGCGTCATTGGCCAGATGACCGCAGCGAAGGAGGGGGGGACCGCTCTCGAAGATCCTGTAGTCGTCGTCTTGACCTTCACCCCCTACCCTGAGTTGGCCGGCACCGTAGGTCTCGCAGATATCATCGACGGCGTCCCGTGGCCGTGGAATACCCGCGTAAAGGACGGGAAGGAAGCTCGGCGGAACATCAGGCGACGTCTCCGCCTGCATTGGCCGGGCCAACTCCTCCGGGTTGACGTCCCAGACCGGCATGTCGATGTCCCGAAGAGCACTGTTTGCGAAGTCGATGAACGCCTTGGCGCCCTGAACGAAGCACGTTTCGGTGACCGTTCCTGCCCCTTCATCGGTCGGACGACCACCGTTGCTGTCGTCATTCACGCTGTTCGCCAGTCCGCATTCGTCGTTGACGATCGTCCCCGCACTCCCTGAGCACAGACCGCACTGCCCTCGGGGGAAGATGCAGGTATCGGGCACGGGATTGGACGTCATGATCTCATTGCCGAACAAGTCTATGACCCGCAATCGAAGCTCGTTGCTCGTCAGAAAAGGAACAACGAAGTACGGAAGCCCCTCAGCCGGTCCCCCGCACGCGTCGGTCACAAGGGCACCGTTCTTCTTGAATTTGCCACACAGGAGCGCATCCTTGTGCAGTGTCACCGATACACCATCGTAATTTCCGCTGTTGGGATATCCGCTCCCGGGGAGCATCGGATCGGTCAGGGTTTGCGTATCGGTCGTCAGCAGCTCCCACGTCGCCACCGCCGGCGCCCGATCATCCGAGGATATGAAGCTGTCGCCGATCACCCCAACTGAGCACGCGTTGAACGCCGTCACCGCCGAGGCTAAAACGGCGGTCTTCCGCCAGTTTAATCTTCGCATCTGTATCATACGCATGATTCCTCCGTGGCTATCGCCACCTCGAGCCCCGTAGCGAATGGCGTGCCGATCATGATGGCTCGGTTTGGATGGAAGCGACACGCTGACAACTGGACTATGCTGCATCCCGCAACGACGGGTACGACATATTGTAGGTCGCGTTGCATCGCGACCGCCGATCGGGTCGGCGTAGACAACATCTTGTAGCCCGAGCGCATCTCGCTCTGTTGACCAGTCCCTCCGCTTGGCGCGATCTGTGCTGCGCAGCCGGGGATATGTCTGCAAGACTTCCCAGTTGGAAGCTGCCATTGGCCCTGACCATGTCTGTGCTGGCGTGCGCCGCCTGCACCGGCCGTATCGGCGATTCTTCTTTATCCACATCGACCGACGGAGGACCCAGGTCCCCTTCGGACGATTCGAGCGATTCGGGCACCGTGACCGGAAGCCCTTCTCCAGACGGCGGTGAGCAGCCTCCGCATGCTGATTCAGGTCCCTACGGTGGACAAAACGAGGACGGAGGACAGGTCATTGACGGCAGTTCAACGCCGGACGCGGGCCCTGGAGACGGCGGCCCCGAACCGCTCGACGCCGGTACGCCCGATTCGGGTGTTGTCATCATGACGCCGTTCACCACCCAAGTCACCGGTGCGCACTGCAATCGCTCGCGCTGGCTGGTTCTCTCGAGCGGCGACGCGACGTGCACAGAGTACAGCGACATGCTCAACGCCGAAGCAGCCGGTGTTCCCGTGGTTGTAGCGCCGCTTCCTTTCGACCTCGCCGACGGCACCTCCCTGCTGGTACCGGCTACCATTTGCTTGTCCGCCGGCCTCTGCGAGCACAGGGAGATGCGCGTCGACGTCGACAGCTATGACGACGCGGTCGGGATTACGGGCGCTTGGTCGAGCGAGCTGGAGAACGGAACCGCAGCGGGGCCTATCCAGCCGCGTTGGTGCGACTTCGGCGACGATGGCGCCCAGCAGGACCAGCTGGCATCGGATATCGATATGCGGCAGATCGCGCTGTACCAAGCGGTCAAGGTGCCGGTCATGGAGAACGGCGCGGCGGTCGTCAGCCTCAACGCGCCGATCGTGCAAGGCCGCCCGAGTCGTGTCCGCGTATTGTCCAGCCGCGGTCGGACTGGGTGAATCGGGAAATCGTGGCGCGGCTACAGCTCGAGACCCAAGATCCACCCGACCAATTTGCGACGGAAGACCGGTTGTATATCGCAACCGAGTCGAGCGATGGAGCATCGGCCTCCACCTTCAACTTCGACATTCCCGGCGACTACGTTCGACCGGGCATGGCTTACTCGGTCGCTCTATTCGAACCGCCAGGGTGCAATCCACCCGTAGTGGGCAACACCAGCGGCGCCCGGTTCCCGGTCGCAGAACAACAACTCGCGTCGCTTGACGTCTCGGCGGATCCCGGAGCGTACCGCGTTGTCGTTGTCCCCATGCGCTACAACGCCGACGGTTCCGGTCGCCTACCGGACACTTCCGATCTACAGATGCGCCGATTTCGAGATCTAATGTATTCAATGTACCCGGTGGCATCGGTTGAGATCACAGTCGCCGAGGAGACGCTGGATTGGAATCAATCGATCACCGCCAACGGCGGCGGTTGGAGCGCGGCGTTGGATGGACTCCTACAACACCGGGCGGAGCAAGCGCCGCCTTCGAACGTCTACTACTACGGCTTGTTTCGACCAACGGCCGACTACAGCTCCTACTGCTCACGAGGTTGCGTCCTGGGGCTCGGCGCGGTGCCAGGCCCCAATGCGGTCAGCCGTCGAGGCGCGATCGGCGTCGGGTTCAGCGCCGGCAACTCTCCATGGGTTTTTGCTCACGAAATGGGACATACGCTCGGCCGGTGGCACGCGCCCTGCCGCGTCCAACAGTCCCTGGACCCCAACTACCCTTACGAGGGCGGAGGAATATCGAGTTGGGGCTTCAATATTCTCACCGGCGATCTATTCGACCCCCGAGATCACACTGATTTCATGGGGTACTGTCAGCCGTCTTGGATATCAGACTATAACTACCAAGCGATGTACGATCGAATCGTTCATGCCAACGGTACCGCATCAATTGCGACTCTCGCGCCTCGGTCCTGGCGAGTGATCCTGAAGGACACCACCGGCGTTCGCTGGGGCCGAACGATCGTCACTCGCTCGCCCGTCGGCGGAGAAGCTCGGGAAGCATCGATGTTCGACGACCAAGGGCGCCTCCTCGGCAAGACCAGCGCGTACGCAACACGCCTGTCCGAGCTGGATGGATGGCATGTCATGCTTCCTCTTCCGCCGCCCAACACCGCTTGGCTTCATATCGAAGGTATCGGCCGCGTGCAGCGGTGACCACTCATCGCTCCGGTTGGCCGTCGACGCAACACGGCCCGTCTTCGATGTCCGGGACGCCGCGGGCTCGACTCAGGACGCCAGCCGCTCGATCGGCACATAGTCCACATCGTAGCCAAAGTAGCGCGGCTCGAACACGGCGAGTCCTTGCGGACGGCGCCACAGCGGGTCGCAGCGAAAGCCGAGAACCCGCACCGCCTGGCCGGAGGCGAATTCGGGGTTGTTAACGCCTTGATGAAGGGCGAGGTCGACCATGGTGATCAGATCTGGACAGGTCGCGACCACCCGACCGTCGCGGCGAGCGACGAGGTGTTCGTTCTTGTAGTCGAGGCGCAAGGATTGACCGGCATAGGCGCCCGTGCCCGCCAGCGTCACGTCGCCGACCAGGAACCCGTCCTTGTCTTGCCAACTGTCGGCGCCGACGCGACCTTCAAAAAGCGTGTATCCGTCGCCAGCGATGCGCGCGGCATCCACGGGGTCATCACCAGCCGCGCGGGCAAGGCGCACGGCCCGGCCGATACGAATGGCGAGCGAGAGACTGTTCTTGACGAGGATGTTGTCGGCCTTCGCGTCCGCGCCGGTGATCGGGCCGTCGGCGACGCCGACCAAGCCACTGGCCACCGCGAGCGCTCGAAAGACATCTTCCTCGCGAGTGGGGTCGCGCAGGCCGGTCAGCACCACTTCGTCGCCGAACATGGTCACGCCCGCCGCGGGTGTGAGCGGGAGGCCTGCAACGCGCACGGAATGCTGGTTGATCTCGGGGGTCGCGCGACCGACCGTGTCGGCGTCGAGGGAAGGAATGCCGAGCCGAGCCGCGGTCGACATGGCTTCTGCCATGCTGAGCGGGCCAATCTCGCCCAGGATGACGGCGGCGAAGGTGGTCTGCAAATGCCGCTCCAGTAGGCGCATCGCGTCGAGGGTCGGCGCCTTGACCGCACCGCCGCCAGCTTCGAGGCGTGCCTTCATCTCGGCGCTCATGGGCGCAAGGCTGGCGAGGGCATACGGGCTTGCCACCCGGTCCGAGTCGGCGAGCTCGCCCACCGCCAACTTGCGAAACTGCAGGCCGGCGGCGAGATCGGAGGCGATCAGATGGCGAGCTTCGACCAGACTGCCGCCGCCACCGCAGCCGAGATAACTGCTGCCTACAAGGGCGTCTTCAAGTGTGTCGGCGGTGAGGAGCGCGCCAACCAACGGTCTACGAAGCTGCGCTGCCGATGCGGGCCGTCGATCGCCTGCTGATCGGCAGGCCGGAAGTGCGCCGAGGGCAACGCCCACCCCAGAGAGAAAGCATCGTCTGCGCATCTACGACAGATTTGAGCACCCGCACGGACTACGCAAGCGGTGCTCGAGGCCGACGAGTAGCAGCTACAGGAGAGCTCGGGTGTCGACGGTCATGCGGAGGACATCTTTTCTCTCGGGCCGGCTCTTTGAATGCGCGCGGCGAACGGGACCGAGCCCCGAACGCAGCTAGGGAGCGTCGTAATGCTGGTGGTTGCCCAACGTGTCCCAGCGCGCCCCTCGCACCAAACTTACTCGGATGGCAGCGGCGTCGCTTTTCTCCGGGCCGTTAGGAAACCAGCGCTTGAAAGAGGGTTTCCATATTGCCTTGAGCTTGGCCGGAAACTGGTACACCTCGGCAATGCCGCCGACGCTCACGAACTGTCCGCCGCCCTGAGCGACGACGGTGACGGCAGGGTTGGAATCGAGCGCCGCGAGAAGATAGGCGTTCGGCCTAGAGATGAACCACATGGTGCCGTCGTCTTCAACTTCAGCCAAGTGCATCGGCCGCGCGTCGGGTGGCTCACCCTCCCGCTCGGAGACGAGCATGACATCGGCGAAGTCGCGAAGCGATGTGACAATCGCAGTCAGGAATTCGTCCATCTCGGGCACTACCATACTGCAGTCGGACCTAACCGTCGAGCCGCGTACGGCGTCCATTTTTGGTGACCAATGCCGACCGAGCGAAGGCAGAAGCGAGTCGGCCCGCTCACGGGCGGCCTTGGCGGCCGCAACCTCCCGTACGTTGACACCGACGTCAGCATTGAGTTGTTTCGGGACCGAAGCCGAGTGCCGGTGGGCTGGCTTCATGGCGACGCTCGTTAGGCATCGTCGGGTTCGGACACCCGGCCGGGAGACACATCTCGGGCGAGTAGAGGGTCCAGCACGCGACGCGCGTAATGGGGGCTGTCACCCCAGCTGAGGTCACCCGGCTCATCGCCCACGGATCGGATCCGAGCCCGTATGCAGTCACGGCAGTCGCCCGGGCTCTCGGTCAGGCAAGGTTTATTGTCGTAGAGCTGATAGTGCTCTCGATAGCCGACCCGCGTAACGTTCGGCATGATGATATTGGCGCCCGCCTGAAGGGCCATCTCCCGACCCTGCGGATGCAGAGCCTGCATCGCGGTTGACGCCGCGATGTTGACGTCTTTCAGGTACAAACGGCATACCGCCACCATGCGCAGAGCCAAGTGAAACCGCCAGGCTCGCAGGGCTTCGCTGTCTTCGGCATCCGCCATCGGTGTATCCTGATGCACGATGAACGGTCCCATGCCCAACATGTCGATGTCTTGGGCCTCGAAGAACAATACGTCGCGCGCGAGGTCTTCGACGGTCTGACCGGGGATGCCGATCATGACGCCCGTGCCTACTTGGTAGCCAATGGAGCGCAGCCGATCGAGGCTGTCCAATCGGTTCTGAAATCGATGATCGGATGGATGGATCGACCGGTACAGCGCCTCCTGGCTGGTCTCGATGCGCAGCAGATATCGGTGCGCGCCGGCCTCGAACCATCGTCGGTACGTGTCGACGCTTTGCTCTCCTAAAGACAGCGTGACGCCTAGGAGTCCAGAGGTCCGCCGGTGGATCCGAAGCAGGACATCCTCGACGAAGTCGACGAACACGCGGTCGGTGCGCTCACCGGACTGCAGAACGATCGAGCCATATTGCTGTTCGAACGCCAGCGCGGCGTCATCAGCAATGGCCTCGGGGTCCATCGTGTAGCGCTGGACCCGACGGTTGCTGCGCCGAATGCCGCAGTAGTGACAGTCTTTGCGGCAAACGTTGCTGAACTCGATGAGGCCTCGGAAGAATACAGTGGGGCCAACCTGCGCGCGCCGACAGGCCAGCCCTTCGCCCAGTAGCACCGCTTCCGCTTCGGGGTCGTCATTGGCCAGGGCCGCAACGATGTCAGAAAAGGTCGCGATGGCCACAAACCCCTGGTTCGAACCAAGGAACGAAAGCTTGAGCCGGGTCCGGGGAAAATCGATGCCCGTGGGTCCGGTCGACCCACGTCGATGGTCTCGAACGAGCCGCGGTCAGGCGGCATGTCGACTGTCACGCGCGGGATGCCTCCGATCAGGACGACGAAGGGCCACCTGACCGTCAGCCGTTCGGAATTCTAAACTCCAGTCGTGCGGTCACCGAGACCGTGTTGTCGAGCTCCAGGTTGCCGAAGTCGGGCGTCTCGTTCTTGTCGTTCAAGAACTCGTACCGGCGAAAGAACAGGTAGCTGGCGCGCGCCGAGAGCCAAACCGACGAAAACAAGCGCACTGCGATCACCGGACCCACGCCGCCCCGCGAGAAGGCCAGGTTGCTAAAGCAGCGATCGGTGTCCGCCTGTCGCTCGTCGAACGGAGTCTGCGGCAGATCGCTGGCTTGGGCGCTACATGGCCATCGCTGCTGCACGCGGTCGGAAGTGATCGCGTAGGACTGACCGGTGATGCTCGATGATAGCCCCAGCTCGAGTCGGTCGCCCAGCTGCCAATTCAGCACGATGCTTTGAGGGAGCAGACCGCTCAGGCGCAGCGAGTCAGTGATATGCCAGTCGATGCGAAGTGCCGGCAGCGGCAGCAGCGCCCCGAATTGGTAGTTGGCCCCTACGCCGAGCCCGAGGGTGAATCGCCTCGAAAAGGCGTAGCTCACCATCGTCACCCCGCCGAATCGAAAGTGGTCGCCGTCGACGTTTGCGAAATCCCCGGCGAAGGCCGGCGCGACCTGCAGGAGCATGCTCCATGAGTCCGTGAAGCGGTAAATGAACACGATCGAAGCGCTGAGTTCGTGCAGCTCCGCGTCATCAGGCACGTTAACAACGCTAGCCGACTGGCTGAACGCGCGAATGCCGTAGCCGACGCCCGGCATCAGCAGTGCATCGTCCGACAGGCGAATCGGAACATTGAGACGCGCCGACAGCTCGGACACTTGCACCTTGGGATCCGCCATAGGCACCGCGTTCTGCACCTCGTCGGGCAGGCCCACGCTGGCCGACGGTACCCAGTCGCCCGCAATGTCCACCAAACTCGGCGCCTGAGCGTGCGCCGTCGAAGCCACCAGCGCCGCCACCACCACCGCGGCTAACGCCATTATTCGGACTCTCAGTACTCCCATGGCATTGCTCAGCTCCCATGCCGCCCGAGTTGTCGGCAAACTACACATCCACGAAGTGGTTGATCCTTTTTGTAGCGGCTGCTAACAAAGCAGTCAACCTACGACGACAGGTAGGATTCAATGGGCAGACCGACCAAGCTGCGACTCGATGAGGTCCTGAAACGCGCGACCAACCTCTTTTGGATGCAGGGCTCCGATGCCGTCTCGACGCGCGATCTCGAAGCGGTGCTCGGGCTGCGAGCGCCTGCGATCTACCGTCGGTTCCAGAGCAAGGACGAGCTGCTGGCGCGATGCATTGACTATTACGTCGACACCGTCATCGCTGGACGCATTCAACGGATCCTCGATGACGCCGCCGATCCTCTGAGCGGCCTGCATCATTTCTTCACCTCGACGCTCGAGCCGCACGGGCGCGAGCCTCGGCTTCGGGGCTGTCTGCTGGCAAACACGGCGGCACACGCCGACGGGCAGGTCCCTGAAGTTCGCGCCGCCATTCATCGGGGCTGGCGACTGATCGATTCGACCTTTCGACATCAGATCACCCGCGCCCAGCGAGCCGGTCAGCTCGATACGCGACTCGACCCCGAAGCGCTCAGCCAAGCGCTCCTGATGTCGTTACAGGGCCTCTTGACCCTCGTACGAGCGGGCGCCACCGACCTGCAACCAGGCATCGACGCGACCTTTGGTCTCCTGGGCGGGCAGGCGACGTCGACGGCCCACCACCGAAGTGAAAGAGAGAATCCATGAAGCTATATTTTGCCCCCAATTCACGCGCTGTCCGCACGGCCTGGCTTCTGAACGAGCTCGGACTCGAGTACGAGCTTGCCCGCTTCGAGAGCATCGCCGACCGAGCGATGCGCACGGCGGAGTACAAGGCTGTCAACCCCAATGCCCGTGTACCGGTGCTCGAAGACGGCGATGTTCGCATCACCGAAAGCACCGCCATCGCGCAGTATCTCGTCGCGCGCTACGGCGACGGCCGTTTAGCGCCCGATGTCGCTTCGCCGGATTTTCCGGTCTACCTCCAGTGGCTGCACTACGGCGAAGGCATGATTATGGGCCCGATGAGCAACTATGTCGTCGAGACCATCCTCCTGCCCCCCGAGCGACGCTCCGAAGAGCATGCGCGTCGGTCACTGAAGCTGATGACCCGCGTTCTTCAAGCCGTCGATCATCACATGAAAGACCGCGAGTATCTCGTCGGAGACTTCACCGCGGCCGATACGATCACCGGCCATGCGTGCATGATGTCCGAACGAATGGGCGCCGACTTCGCGGAGCTGCCGAACCTCAAAGCGTACGTCGCCCGGATTCAGGAGCGCCCGGCGCTCGAAAAAGCCCAGGCTCTTTGAGTCCGGGGCGTTGGCGTTCAAGCGAAAGAGGATCGGGCATGGGCCACTCAAGAGATCGAGACTACGCGGATTTTCGGCAGGAGGTTCGTGCGTTCATCGAGCAGAGTCTTACCGACGAGATGCGAGAGGCGGGACGCCTACAAACCAGCGTTTTTCCGCACATGAAGCAGGCCATCGCTTGGCAGAAAGTTTTGCATGCGCAGGGCTGGGCCGCGCCTTCTTGGCCCAAGGAATTCGGCGGCCCCGGCTGGGATGCGATCCAGCAGCAAATCTTCCGAGAAGAAGCCTATAGGGCCAGCGCGCCGACCATCATCCTGCAGGGGCTGACGATGTGCGGCCCGTGCCTCATGGGCTACGGCACCAAGGCCCAACAGGACTACTACCTTCCCCGCATTCTTTCTACCGAGCACATCTGGTGTCAGGGGTACTCGGAGCCCGGTGCGGGGTCGGACCTGGCGTCATTGACCACGTCGGCGGTTCCCGATGGAGATGACTACATCCTCAACGGAGCCAAGATCTGGACGTCGCACGCCCATGAAGCCACGCATATGTTTTGCCTGGTCCGGACCTCCACGGAAGGTCGTCCACAAAAAGGCATCACGTTCTTGTTGGTCGACATGACCACGCCAGGGATCACCGTCGAACCGATCATCAATCTGAACGGGATCCACGAGCAGAACACGGTGTTCCTAGACAGTGTACGCGTGCCTCAAACGAATCGGGTGGGCGATGAGAACGATGGCTGGACGGTCGCCAAATACCTGCTGGAGTTCGAGCGGGGGTCGGTGTGTGTCTCGCCTGAGCTGCGCAGAAATCTCCGTCTTCTTCACCGAGGTGCGAAGACCGAGAGAACTGCGAATGGTGAGCCATTAATCGAAGACCGGGTGTTCCGACGCAAGCTCGCGGCAAGAGACATCGAGGTCAGCATTCTTGAATTCAATGAGCGCCGCATACTTTCGACCGTGGTCGATGGAGGGTCTCCGGGGGTGTTGGCCTCGGTAGCGAAGATCGTGGGTATGGAGCTGCTGCAAGACATCGACAAGCTGGCTACCGAAGTTGCCGGCCTCTACAGCCTACCGCTGCAGAGTGAAGCGCTGGTTCCCGGCCACGAAAAGGAGGCCGTCGGCCCAGACTACGCCCTCACGGCTATGCCTCGGTATCTCGATGGCCGTTCCGTGACCATCGCCGGCGGCACAAGCGAGGTACAGCGCGGCATTCTCGCCAAATCGGTATTGGGGCTGTAGGTCATGGAATTCGAGCTCTCTCCCGAACAGCAGATGCTGAAAGACAGCGTCGGGAAGTTCCTCCAACAACACTATGACTTCGAAACCCGTCGCAAATTGGCGAATTCAGAGCTGGGCTACAGTGAGCACAACTGGAAGGCATTCGCCGAGCTCGGTTGGCTATCGATACCCTTCGCCGAAGAAAACGAAGGCTTCGGCGGCGGCATGATCGATATCATCACCATTGCCGAGGCTCTGGGTAAGGCGCTGGTGACTGAACCATATGTGGCCGACCTGGTGCTGGGCGGGCGCCTCATCGAGATGCTCGGCGGCGCGGAACAAAGGCAAGCCATTTTACCGCGGCTGATGGCCGGTGATCTGCAACTGGCTCTCGCACACTCAGAACGTCATTCGGCCGGTAATCCTGCATGCGTGAGCTGTCGGGCCGAACAGGCCGGTGACGACTACGTGATCACCGGCGATAAGGTTATGGTGCTCAACGGGGCCAGCGCGAGCAAACTACTGGTCAGTGCTCGTACTACCGGAGGCGAACGCGACCGGGCGGGCATCGAGGTTTTTGTTGTGGATGCCGATCTCCCAGGCATCCACCGACACGGCTATCCCACCTTAGACGGCATGCGCGCAGCCGATATTCGGTTCGACCGGGTTCGTCTACCCGCGACGGCTCGAATCGGCGACCCTGCATCCAACGCTGATGTGCTCGAAGCAGTGATCGATGAAGCTATCGTTGCCTTTGCGGCCGAAGCCATCGGCGCAATGGAAGTGCTCACGCACGACACCGTCGAGTACGCAAAGACGCGTAACCAGTTCGGGCAGCCTATCGGCAAGTTTCAAGCGCTGCAGTTTCGCATGGTCGACATGTGGCTGGCCCATCAGAAATCATTATCGACTCTATACATGGCGGCGCTTTATCAAGCCGAAGGCGGTACGATCGCCAAGCGATCGGCTTCCGCCTTAAAAGTCGTCGTGAGTAAGGCCTCCCGCTTCATCGGCGAACAGGCGGTTCAGATACACGCGGGTATCGGAACGAGCGATGAGCTGCGTGTCGGCCATTACTTCAAGCGCCTGTTATGCATCGAAGCGCTCCTGGGCAGCATGGATTACCACCTCGATCGCTACGCCATGTTGATGGAAGACGGGTCGCCATGACCGGATTTCCGGCCGGTCAGGTGGAGTGTCCGTTCATGCTGAGATGGACTCATCCGGTCTCAGCAACGATGCGCGTCGTTTGATCTCGGCCGCGATGAACCAGAGCCGGTCTTGACCCCAGACCGCCAGCTCCGGCGGCCCTTCGGGCCCCGACAACCGGAAGCTGGGGACGCCCCAAAGGCCGAGCCCGTTGACCATCTCATCCTGATTCCGCTCGACGACAACCTTCCAGTCGTCCCGACCGATCACCTTTTGGGCCTCGGCCCAGTCGAGTCCTGCCGCCTCCACGGCCCGTCTCATTCCGGCGTCCTTATGCAGTCCTACGCCGAGAGCGAACGCGTGCCGGAGCAGGGAGCTCATCAAGGCCTCATCTTTGCCCTGCGCCATAGCCCAGGGCAGCATCGAATAGGCCCGGCGCGTTGGCGTCCCGATCGGCATGATCACGTTGCCGAACGGGACACCGGCGGCATCCGCTTCACGTTTGGTGTCGAACAGGATGTATTCGGCCTTGGCCTTCGGCGCGGGGATGCCGCGCATCACCATCGGCAGCACCGGCTTGTGGTGAAACTCGATCCCACACGCATCCTTCAAAGCGATCGTTCGATCGAACATGATCGACGTGTAGGGGGAGTTCAACGACGGGTAGAAGTCGAGCCGCAATCGGCGGGCATCGACACCGGTCACGTCGACCTCCGGACGAGGTACGAGCACAGGAGCGTCAGGTGTCCTGCATGCGCCGAGCGCACGCAGACGATTCTCCAGGTGGAAGAGGCGATCGACGCCCCAGTACCATTCTCCGCCGTAGAAGAACATGGCGCCGGAGTAGTGCTTGTTACGGGTAAGGCGGTGGGATCCGCGATCCAGCGCGGCATTGAGCTCGGCTGCAGTAGCGCCGCCATTCGCCAACCCCGCGAGTGCTCGCTCATCCCCAGACCAAAGTGCCGACGAGACGGCGGCAATGCTTCCGACCGCGGCCTCGTCACCGCGGGCGGCGAGGGCCCTGCCGGCCAGGCGTTGATGGTCCGTTTCGGGCACTGTGCCCGCCTCGGCAGGGAACGAGAGGCCGAGATGGGGTGCGATGAGCTCCGCGTCTCGACGCGCCCAGACCCCCAACTTCTCGAACTCCGGCTGACACGCACCTCCAGAGGCCCGAACGAAGTGAACCTTGAGCGCGACGTCGTAGCGCTCGGCAAAGGTCGCGAGAACTTGAGCGGTCAAGTGGGAGTAGGGATCGTCCAGCTGGTGATAGTAGTCGACGATGTGCGGCTCCCCTCGTCGACGCCTCCTGGCTTCGGTCTTCTCCCGCCGTTTCTGGACTGCAGCCTCATCCATCAACGGGCCCAGGATCCGTCGACTAATGAGAACTCGCAGCCAACCTGGTGGATCTACGATGAAGCTCGGATTCGGATTCTTCTTGGGCTCCAGCATGAGTTGTTATCCTTCCAGGGATCTCCGCCCGCCCACCAAGATAAGCATTGGGGCGTTGAAGTCAGGGTTGCCGCAAATGGGGCCAACACGCAATTTCATAGCGCCTGCTAACAAATAGAGCAAGCCTCGATGGGTCGACATCGTGACCGAACCGCGCGCTCGGCGTCAGTCACCCTGCGCGTACCATCCAAGGTCCCCCAGGATCGCGTACATCGACGGAATCACTACGAGCATCAGGACCGTGCTGGCCAGGGTACCGAACACGATGCTGGTGACAATCGGGATCATCGCCTGGGCCTGCTGACTGGTTTCGAACATCAGCGGAATGAGACCAGCCATTGTCGTTATCGACGTGAGGAGTACGGCACGAAAACGCGCGCGACTCGCGCGCTTGACTGCCGTCACCACCGCCGCACCACCCTGACTTTCAGACCGAATGACGTCGACCAAGAGAATCGAGTCATTGACGACAACGCCGGCGAGAGCACAAAACCCGAGTACCCCCGGCATCGAAAAGACTTGTACCGAGCAGGAGGTTGCCAAAGATGACGCCGATAAGCGCAAGGGGGATGGCGGCCATGACGATCAGGGGCTCGAGGTAACTCCGAAACTGGAAACTCAATAGAATGAAGATCGCGAACAGCCCGATGCCGAAGCCCTGAATCATCGAGCCCAGCGGGTCATCGACAGCCCCGGCTTGGTCAGCAGCAGGCTGTTCACCCACGAGCCTCAGGACCTCGTCGAGGCTTGAGCGACGACAGCAGGAGCAGGATCTAGACCCTGACCAAGCGTAGAAAGACGGATCGATTGTGTAGAAGTACCCGAAAACCCCTTTGCAGTCACCAAATCCGGCACCACGCCGGACCAGCGAA